>JADGDK010000023.1 GCA_016744895.1 Campylobacterales bacterium
GTGATGAAGTCTCCCCACTTTGAAGGATTAAAGATCAAAAGAGATCATGACCATTATGCGTCCTTTGCTGCTGCTGTGGGGTTGAAGATTAATGAACGTTGGTTTGATGAGATCTCATTTGAATTGGTACGTTATGAGTCTGAAAAAGAGATTCAAGGGGTTGAGAAAGCAATCAAAGAGGCAAAGACAAAAAGTAAAGTCAATATGTTTGGTTCTCAATTTCAAAAAAGTGATTTTTTTGTGGATGGTTTAGAGTTTGAGTATACTTTTACCTATATTGATCTTCTCTCAAACTATATCGATAAAGCGCAGACTTGTTACAACTTTGATGGAAGTACAAGACCGTGTCCAGGAAGTGGTGGTGAGATTAACGGTATACCTCATGATTCAGATGATGAACAGGAAGATTTCAGACATGATTTAAATCTCCATTATCTTATCAATAACCATCATGGCGTAAATTTTCATATCAACATGCAAGATTCTACTTTTGAACCCAACGATGACTTAGCAGGTCAAACACTTGGTTATGATATTGGTGATTTTCCCTCTCACAAACGTAATACAGTCTACTCTTTGGGGCTTGATTCTTCCTTTTTAGATGGGAAGTTAGTCAATGATTCTGGACTTAAATCTTACCATTATGATTATGATATTACTTCACAGGTACGTACCGTGACAGGGGCACCTGCACAAAGTAAAAATGATGGTAGTGAGTTTGGCTATTATGAATCAATCCGTTATGAACCACTCAAAGATCTTTTTATCAAAGCCTCTTATGAACATGCTTACAGGTTGCCAACTTCTTCAGAAATTTTTGGAGATGGTATCACGGTGACTTCATCCCCTGATCTTACCCCCGAGCAAGCAGATAATTTTAATTTAGGTTTTCTATATGATACAAACGATTTTTATGGTTTACCTTGGTTTAAAACTGAAGTAAACTTCTTTTATAGAGACCTTCAAAATATGATCAAACTCGAACATGCTTTTCTAACTTCAGGCTATGTCAATCTTGGGCAAGTAGAAGTCAAAGGGTTTGAAATTGAAGTGCAAGCAGATCTCAATGACAACTGGTATGTTTATGCAAACTATACCAACCAATCATTAAAAGATAAACAGAAAACTTTAAAAGGAACACTCTCTACACCAAACCCTACCTATGATCATGATATTCCCAATGTAGCTAATCAGTATGGAAATATAGGAGTAGAGTATAAAACATTAGGGTTATTTAGAGCGGACTCAATGTTTAAACTCTTTTGGGAGAGTAATTGGGCAGATGCGTATTATTATGGTTGGGAACTTAGCCGTTATCAGGATCGACAGATTGAAGAACAGTTTACCCATACAGCTGGTTTTGAGTATAGCTTTAAAGATGATAGCTATGTTTTGGGATTTGAAGTGAGAAATCTCACAGATGAAGAGATTACAGATGTTTTTAACTATCCCTTGATGGGTAGAACATTTCATTTAAACCTAAGATATACCTGGTTTGAAAACTAAATTTTAAGGAGTATGAATGAAGAGATTTTCAATGTATATGTTAACACTATCACTGTTAACAACAGCAACATTTACAGGTTGTGGAGGTGGAAGCGGAAGTAGTAGTGCTGATAAGCAAACTAATCTGGAACCTGATGTACTTATAACAACCCGTATTGACAATGAAACAGGGTTTATTAACCTACTAAATGCCTCTACAAGTCAACAAAGTAGTAATACTAATGGGATAGAGATAAATCCATCTTCTAATGTTTTTAGCTATAAAAATAATCTTTTTATGACTGAAAGTATGATGGGTGATAAGATTGTAAAATATACAAAAAGTAATGGGACTTTTAAAGAGTCAGGTGTGATTAATGCTGGGGAGGGAAGTTTTCCTTCATCAATGATTTTTGTCAATGATACAAAAGCGTATGTTGCGCTATCGAGTGCTGGTAAACTTTTGATTATCAATCCTACGGATATGACCGAAACAGGAAGTATTGATCTCTCTGCTTATGCAATGGATGTCAATGGAACTTTAGGTGGTAATGATCTTAATCCTGAGCCTTCTTCAGGGCTTATTAGAGATGGTAAGCTCTATATGGCACTATTTCAAGTAGATAATTTTCAAACTTTCATGTGTCGTGGTAAAGCAAGTTTAGTTGTTATCGATATCGAGACTGATAATGTACTTAACCATACAACCGATGATCGTACTTGTTCAAGTGGTCGTCCTGTAGGTAATCTTGGTATTTTCATAGATGAAAAGAAAGATATATATGTTAATAATCTTGCAGGATTTGGGTATTATCCAGGGAATAATAGTGGAATTTTGAGAATTAAAAATGGTGAAGATAATTTTGATCCTAGTTACTATTTTTCTATCACAGATTTAGACAATCTTAGTGTAGGTGATGGTAATCCTTCAGTATTTATCGCTGGAAATTATGATAAAGAGGGACAACTTTATGTCACGCTTGAGTTTCCATCACTCGCAAGCAATCCACCTGATTATATCAATGATAAAAACTATCAACCATTTGTGTTAGATCTGTATACTAAAAGTGTCACAAAGTTAGATTTACCTGCTTCAAATGGTTGGACTACTGGTATTATCTCTTATGGAGATGAGATTTTGTTTGGACTTTCAACCCAAAAGGGTGATGGGTTATTTCGTTTTAATCCTGCGACGAATGTCGGAGATGAAACACCCTATATTAGCACCGATGGGTTACCTGCCTATGTGATTAATTATTAAAAAAGATAAAAAAGAAGTTTCTACTAAAAATGGTAGAAGCTTCGCTCTTTTCTCATCTGTCCTGGTGTTTTACCAAACTGTTTTTTAAACACTGAAATAAAGTTACTTACATTGATATAGCCCGTTTTGTGACCGATCTCTGTAATGCTTAGATCATTTCTTTTTAAACTTTCATAGGCTATTTTCATTCTCTCTTGTGTAAGGGTATTAAAGATGGTTGTGTTAAACAGCAGTTTAAAACCTTTTTTGAGTTTATCTTGGTTGAGTGCAACTTTTTTAGCCAAAACCTCAATTGTTGGCGGGTTTTGTAGATCTTGCAACAAAATCTTTTTTGCTTTGTGTAAACGTACTTTATCCTCATCACTTAAGATTAATTCATAAACTTTTTTTGTACTTAAATCTCTGAGTAAGGTAATCATCAGTTCATTGGCACAGCTTTCAAAATAGATATTTTTTAAAGATCCATTGTAGGGGTTTTTAATCATTTTATCTATTAGGTAATGGTGCGTAGGAGAGAGTTTAATCTGTCTAAAAAAATCAAACTGTTGACTATTGTGCACTTGTTTTATCAGTTGAGGATCATCAAATTCTATGAGATGTTTTAAAAGTGTATCTTGATCAAAGTTAAATGAGTATTGTTGTAATCTATTTTTTTTGATATTGATTTTATAAGTTTGCCTATCATTGGCTGAACAAAGAATGAGACTATTTTTTTGTAGTTGATACTCTTTATTCTGATTATTTACTTGAAAAGAACTTTCACCTTCTACAACAAACATAATCGCATACTGTGCTAAATCATTATGATGTTCTATGGATGAAAGCTCTACATCATTAGAAAATTCTAAATACTGCTCTGTAAAAACCATATCATTTATAAATTGTACTTTTGCATGTCCCACACCTAGTTTTGTTGGTATGCTTTTTTGTAATGGGATATTTTTTTCTGTTTTTTTCTGTGTATTAGAAAATAGTTCATTAAACTCATTCATATGTAATTTAAAGCTCATCCATTTCCTTTTAGGTTGTTTTTTTCTTCCAATAATGTCATCAAAAAATAATATTTTTCTCAAAAAATATTATACACTAATCCTGTAGAAAATAATATTGAATTTCAATACTATAACAGGAGTTTACTGCATGTACAAAAAAAGAACCTTTATTTTTATACTTGGATTTTATACTTTGCTACAAGCAGATATAAAAGAAAATATGGGGAGTATTACTGTTGAAGAGACAAGTACAAATGAAATAGAAAGACTGAAGTACTCTACGATGCCAGTATCCGTTGTAGATGTCACAAAGTTTCACGGTAGAAATATTTCGTTAAATGAAATTTTAAAAAGAGTTGCCGGGGTTAGAGTTAAACAGCAGGGGGGTCTTGGAAGTAAAGCTACAATTGCAATACAAGGCTTAGAGGGCAAGAGAGTTAAAATCTATATAGATGGTTCCCCTTTAAATTCACCTGATGGGACTTTGGGCATCAATGATATCCCGATTCAGTTAATTGAAAGAATCGAAGTTTATAAGGGCGTAGTACCTGCAAAATTTGGTGGAGATTCTACTGGTGGGGCTGTCAATGTTGTCACAAAAGCATTTGAAGGAACCCACATAGATTTGGTTAACGGTATTGGTTCTTATGGTGAACAGCGTACGATGTTCTTACTTAATAAAAAGTTTAAAAAATATGATTTAACTCTAGGTGGAGGTGGTTTTTATAATCGCTCTGATAATGATTATATTATGGACTCACCTTATGTTGATGGATTAAAAATCAAAAGAGATCATGATCAATATGAGTCTTATTTATTTGGATTTGCAGGTGATATACGACAAAAATGGTTTGATAAGATTTCTTGGGAGATTGTGCATGCAAAAACAACTAAAGAGATACAAGGTATTCAAACATCTATCAAAGAAGCTGAAAATAGAAGTAGATTTAAAGCCTATGTTTTGGAGTTTGAGAAAGAGAAATTTTTTCTAGATAATCTAGATTTTGATTATAAAATCACTTATATTGATTTGGAGTTAAATCATATTGATAAGGCAAGAACTTGTTATAACTTTGATGGTAGTAAAAGAAATTGTCAAGGTGCGGGAATAGGAGAGATAAGTGGACTTCCTCACAATTCAGCTGATAAACAAAAAGAGTTAAAACATGATCTTAATCTGCATTATACGCTCAATAATACCCATGCGATCAATTTTCATCTAAATTTTCATAATTCAAAATATGAACCTTATGATGAATTAGCTGACCAGTCTTTAGGTTTTGATGCCGGTGTTCCTCCTTCTGACAGTACTAATACGGTTTTTTCATTAGGGCTTGAATCGACATTTATGGATGATAAATTGATCAATGATTTTGGTGTGAAGCATTATCGATATGATTATACAGTAACACCAAAGGTGAATGCATTAGTGGATTTAGAGTCTTTAAGAAAAAGACATAAAGGCGATGAATTTGGTTTTTATGAGTCTGCTCGATATGCACCGCTAAAAGACCTTTTCATCAAAGCCTCTTATGAACATGCTTTTAGATTACCAAATAATGCAGAAATATTCGGTAATGGTGGTTTTATAAATCCTGCACCAAACTTGACTCCAGAAGAAGCAGATAATTTTAATGTTGGGATTTTGTTCGATAGCTATGATTTTTATACAATTCCATGGATAAAACTTGAAGCAAATCTCTTTTATAAAGATCTTCAAAAAATGATTAAACTTCAGCAGGGTAATAATGAGGCAGGATATCTTAACTTAGGAAAAGTAGAAGTCAAAGGTGTTGAATTAGAAGCACATATTGATCTTAATGAACATTGGTATATATATGGAAACTATACAAATCAAACTCTCGTAGATAAACAAAGGTATCTTCCTGGTACTAATGCTGTTGTAAATCCAACGTACAATCTTGATATACCAAATGTTGCTTCACAGTATGCAAATTTAGGTGTAGAGTATAAGATACTTGGTCTTTGGATCAATGATTCATTTTTAAAGCTTTTTTGGGAGAGTAGTTGGGCAGATGAATATTATTACGGATATGAACTTAGCCAATACCAAAGTAAGAAGATAGATGAACAGTTTAGTCATACGGCTGGCTTTGAGTATACCTTTAATGATGACAAATATGTTTTAGGATTTGAAGTGAGAAATTTAACTGATGAAGAGATTACAGATGTCTTTAACTATCCATTAATGGGTAGAACCTACCACTTAAATATGCGTTATACATGGGTAGAGTAGACGAAATATAGGATACGAGGTATTGTGCTTTCGTTGAGAGGAATTAAAGAGAGGGGTAATTCTTTCTTTAAGAAAATAATTAAATATTAGGAGAAAAAAATGAAGTTTATAACAATGGCGGTAACACTGAGTTTACTACTTATATTATCAGGATGTGGAAGTTCAAAGAGTAGTGACAATAAAAGTTTGGATGATAATATTACAGCAGATTTAGTAATAGCAACTATGATTGATAAAAAGACAGGTTTTATGAGTGCTATTGATGGATCAAAACCAATCATGACAAATAACAATGGAGAAGAATTATATCCAAATAAAGGTCTGTTTGTGCATAATGGATTTGTCTATACAACAGGTTCTTTGGCGGATAATAAAATTGCAAAATATTCAGTGGAATCAGGTAATAAATTAAAGTTAATCAAAGAGATTAGTGTAAAAGATAGTGGGCTAAGTGCTCCAACATCATTTATTTTTGTTGACAATACAAAAGCATACCTTCCTTTATCACTTACAGGAGAATTATTGGATATCAACCTTGAAGACTTTTCGGTGAGAAATCGAATAGATTTATCATCATATGCTTTAGATGCCAATGCAGCACTCGATGGCAATGACACAAATCCAGAACCAACAGTAGGAGTTATTAGAGACGAAAAGCTTTATTTAGCACTGCATCAGGTAAATTATATGGGACATATTCAAGGGGCATTTATATGTCGTGGTAAAGCGAGTGTCTTAATAATTGATACGCAAACAAATGCAGTAGAAAAACATATTATGGATGATCGTACTTGTTCTTCTGGCTCTGTAGTTTCAGGATCAACACTTACACTTACTGAAAACGGTGATATCTATGTCAATAACGTTGCCTCCTTTGGATATGATCATAGGGGCATCAAACCAGGATACTTGAGAATCAAAAATGGTGAAACAGAGTTTGACCCTGATTATTTTTTTAATGTAGGAGATTTAGATTTAAGTGCGGACTTCCCTGATTTAAATGCATCATTGGCAAGAACACCCTATGCATTTAAAGATATGTATCACAATGGTAAACTCTATAGTGTTCTTTTGATCTTGGGTCTTACCGATCCTAATAATCCCAATGATCATATAGGAAATAAAAATTTTCAACCTTATACTTTTGATCTTGAAAACAAAATTGCAACTAAACTAGATATGTTACCAACTACAGGTTTGAGTGCGGGCATTGCAAAATATAAAGGAGATATTGTCTATCCGTCTTCAACTATAAATGGAAACGGTCTTTATAAAGTAGGAGAAAAAACGCCTTTTATATCGGTTGAAGGTTTTCCTCTTCATGTGGTTGAATATGAAAAGTAAATAGTATTGTAAATGGTATAGGACTTAGGTTTTATACCATTTTTAAAATGTTTGTATTTTATTAAAAATGATAAAACTGTTTTTCTTTTCTCATCTGTCCAGGTGTTTGTCCATATGTTTTTTTAAAAACTGCGATAAAATTGCTTACATTTTCATAACCTGCTTCAAATGCGATTTCACTCACACTCATCTCTTTTTGTTTTAGATGTTCATAGGCTATTTGCATACGTACCTCAGTTAAAGTTTTAAAGATGGTATTTCCAAAGAGTGCTTTAAATCCTTTTTTAAGTTTATCTTGATTGATAGAGACCATCTTTGCTAATTCATCGATTGTTGGTGGATTTTGAATATCTTGTAACAAGAGTGTTTTCGCTTTTTGTAATTGTTGTTTATCTTCCTCTTGTATCACAAAGCTTGTATTATAAAAGGTGGATAGTTCAGCAAAAATTGTAAGTAAAAAAAGATTAGCATGGGTTTCAAAATAGAGCTTTTTTAAACTACCATGATAGGGGTTATTGATTAGTTTTTCTAACATCATGCGATGTACATAGGTCATAGGAATATGTTCAAAAATTTCAAAGGAATCTGCTGCACTAATTTTTTTTAATAAATGATCATTATTGAACTCCTTTATATAATTAAGAAGCTTTTCTTTACTAAAGCAAAAAGAGTATTGTCTTGTCTTACTTGTTTTTTTGAAGTCAATTCTATACTCTTCTTCTACTCTTGAAAAACCAAGGGTTATCATGTTTTGGTTAAAGTGATACATGTTCTTATTGTCTGAAAGTCCAAAACGGTTGTCTCCCTCAACAGTGCACATTAAAAAACAGCAAGAGACATCGGTACTATTACTATATGCGGTGATATCTTGCTGAAAGTAGTACTGCTGCGTTGCAAAAAGACCATCTGGAAGATATTCGTAAGAGACTTTGCCGTGACCAACTTTACCAATCCACTTTGCATTTAACCCATCTAGAGGTTCTGTCTGTTTCTTTTCAAAGGCTTGTGTAAACATTTGATGAATGTCATCTAAGTGCATCTGTAAACTCATCACTCTTCCTTTTTCATTATTTTTTCTTCTGATACTGTTATCACAAAAAGTGAAAAAAATTGTACCATAACCTTTTAGAAATGAAAATTAAAATCAATATAGTAATAGGAATATAAGTTATGATTAAAAAGTTAACCTTTTTTTCTCTGCTGGGCTTGAGTCTTCCCTTAGTTGCTCAGACTAGTAGTACGGAAGACGTGGGAAAGATTACTGTAAAAGATGCTAATGAGGATGAGATTACTAAGCTCACGCATTCGCCTATGCCTGTTTCAGTCATCGATGTCTCGAAGTTTCATGGGCGTAATATCTCTTTAAATGAGATCTTAAAAAGAGTAGCTGGAGTGCGTGTGAAACAGCAAGGAGGATTGGGTAGCGCCACAACAATTGCCGTGCAAGGGCTTGAAGGTAAACGAGTCAAGATCTATATCGATGGTGCACCACTCAATGCTCCTGATGGTACTTTTGGTATCAATGATATACCTATTCAGTTTATTGAACGTATAGAAGTCTATAAAGGGGTTGTGCCTGCAAAGTTTGGTGGAGATGCCACAGGGGGTGCAGTTAATGTTGTGATCAAAGAATTAGATGAGAGTTATATTGACTTTACCAATTCACTAGGTTTTTACGGTGAGCATCGTATGCAGCTTGCAATGAAGAAAAAGTTTGAAAAATATGACCTGACTCTTGGTTTAGGTGGTTTTTATAACAAAGCTGCCAATGATTATGTTATGAACTCTCCCTATGTAGATGGATTACGCATTAAAAGAGACCACGATGGATTTAAATCTTATTTAGGTGGTTTTGTGGGTGATATTCGTGATAAGTGGTTTGATAAGATCTCTTGGGAGTTAGTACACTATGAATCTGAAAAAGAGATACAAGGAATTAAAACACCTATTAAAAATGCGGAAGATAAAAGTACGCTAGATGTGGGTGTGTTCAAGTTTGAAAAAGAGAAGTTTTTTAACGATAACTTAGCATTTGAGTATACGATGGTGCTTGCAAATTTAGAGTTAAACCATATTGATAATGCCAGAACATGTTATAACTTTGATGGTAGTGTTCGAGAGTGTCCTGGATCAGGGCAAGGAGAGATTACGGGGCTTCCTCATGACTCTAAAGATAAACAAAAAGAGCTTCGTCATGACCTAAACCTCCACTATCTTATTAATAATGATCACGGACTCAATTTTCATCTCAATTCACAAAACTCAAAATATGAACCTAATGATCCTTTAGCAGATCAAGCTTTAGGATTTGATAGTGGTAAATACCCATCTGAGAGCACAAATACGGTGCTCTCTCTTGGTTTAGAATCCACATTTTTAGGGAATAAAATAGTCAATGATATGGGTGTTAAAAATTATCGTTATGACTATCAAATCACGCCTGGTGCAAAACTTGTAGGGGTACAACCAAAGACCAATGAACATAAAGGGGATGAGATAGGATTTTATGAGTCGATTCGTTATGAGCCGATCCCTGACCTTTTCATCAAAGCCTCTTATGAACATGCTTATAGATTACCAAACAATACTGAGATTTTTGGAGATGGAAGTTTTATCGATCCTTCTCCAAATCTTATTCCAGAAGAGGCAGATAACTTTAATGTAGGGATTTTGTTTGATCGTTTTGATTTTTACTCCATGCCTTGGGTAAAGTTAGAAGCTAATCTCTTTTATAAAAAACTTAAAAATATGATCAAGCTCCAGCAAGGTGATAATACCGCAGGCTACATCAACCTTGGTCAAGTAGAAGTCAAAGGATTTGAGTTTGAAGTAGGGGCAGATTTGACTGATAATTGGTATTTTTATGCCAACTATACCAATCAAACACTACTAGATAAACAGAAAACAATTTCAGGAACCAATGGGGTACCAAGCCCAACATACAATCTAGATATTCCAAATGTTGCCAAACAGTATGGAAATATTGGTGTTGAGTATAAGACTTTGGGGCTTTTTCGAGCTGATTCACTCTTTAAAGTGTTTTGGGAAACACTCTGGGCAGATGAGTACTACTATGGATATGAGCTTAGTCGTTTTCAAAGCCGTAAAATTGATGAACAAGTGAGTCATACGGCGGGATTCGAGTATAGCTTCAAAGATGATCGTTATATTTTAGGGTTTGAGGTGCGCAATCTTACAGATGAAGAGACAACAGATGTTTTTAACTATCCATTAATGGGAAGAACAGCGCATCTTAATATGCGTTATACATTTATTCAATAATTTTAGAAAGGAAAAAGATGAAATTACAAATTTTTAAGTCGCTTATACCAGCAGCACTACTGCTTATGACAGGTTGTGGAGGTGGAGGAAGCTCCTCAAGTAGTGGCCCTACAGGTGATACGGGAGATATCGTGATCTCAACGATTATTGATAATAATACTGGATTTATGAGTCTCATTGATGGTAGTAAAAGTAGTATGACCAATGATAATGGTCTTGAAGTCACCGCGAGTAAAGGGGTATATACCTATAAAGGTAATGTCTATGTCACAGGAGCACTGACGGATAATAAAATTGCAAAATATAGTGTGAATTCTGATAATTCACTGAAACTTGTCAAAGAGTTTAGTATCAATGATAGTGGCAACAGTATACCCACTACCTTTATTTTTGTAAATGAAAACAAAGCCTATCTTCCACTGGCTGGATCAGGTGAGTTATTAGATATTAATTTACAAGATTTTACGGTTAGAGATCGTATTGATCTCTCTGATTATGCAATGGATGGCAATACCACACTACATAGTGCAGGTGGTACAGATACTAACCCTGAGCCTTCTGCCGGGGTTATTCGTGATGGTAAACTTTTCCTAGCATTAGGACAGGTGAATTTTCTAGGACATACCGAGGGTGCATTTTTATGTCGTGGAAAAGCAAGTGTACTGGTGATCGATATAGCAACCAATACCATAGAAAAACATTTGACAGATAATCGTACTTGTACCTCTGGTTCTATCAGTCCAGGTGCAGAGCTTACTTTAACAGATGATGGTGATATTTATGTTAATAATACAGCTTCTTTTGGTTATGACGCTAGAGGGTTTAGACCTGGATATCTTCGTATCAAAGCAGGTGAAGAGCAGTTTGATCCAGACTATTTTTTCAATATTGGTGATTTAGATTTGAGTGCAGATTTTCCTGACATGAATGCTTCTTTAGCAAGAACACCTTATGCTTATAAAGAGAAGTATCATAATGGAACACTCTATGTA
This sequence comes from Campylobacterales bacterium, assembly GCA_016744895.1. GTDB lineage: Bacteria > Campylobacterota > Campylobacteria > Campylobacterales > QNZT01 > SZUA-1433. Next base: position 11,614 of record JADGDK010000023.1, read on the forward strand.
ACAACACTGGTATTAGGACTGACTACACTCGATCCAAATGATTTTATAGGAAATAAGAACTATCAGCCTTATGCTTTAGATCTTGAAAATCAAACAGCGACAAAGATTGATATGTTACCAACCAATGGCTGGAGTGCACATATCACAACTTATAAAGGAGATCTTGTATTTGCAGGTTCTACAGTAGATGGTAATGGTATCTATAAGTTAGGTGAAAAAACACCATTTATCGCAACCGAAGGTTTCCCTTACCTTTTCTATAGCTATGACAAACAATAATCACTAACTTTCTTCCAATAAAGCTATAAATGATTCCGATTTGGTTATCGGAATCATTAAAAATAGAGTAAAATATCCATACATTATTAATGATAATGAATATTAAAATGGTTATTTGTAAAGCTCTATTATGGTAAATATAGCAGACGTAAAAACTTTCTTTTAAAAAGGACAATCAAAATGAACAGAAACCGCATTTTAGTATCACTGATACTCTTTAGTAGCACACTTTTTGCTGATGCATTGGATCAAAGTAGAGAGGTAATCTCACAGACCAATAAAACACTTGTAGCATCACAAAAGCGTATCAATGATACTGATAAACAAAACATGCAGATGTATGATGAATATAAAAATGCTAAACAAGAGATTAAAAACTATCTTATCTATAACAAACAGTTAAAAGAGATTGTAGATTCTCAAAATGAAGAGATCACAACACTCAATCATGAGATAGAGGGGATTGAGCAGACAGCAGAAAAAGTGATGCCTTTTATGGCAAAGATGATTGATGCACTGGATCAGTTTATTGCATCAGATTTTCCTTTTTTAGCACAAGAACGTACAAATCGTCTTGAAATGCTCAAAACAAATATGAAAAGAGCAGATCTTAGTATCGCTTCAAAGTATCGTCAGATTTTAGAGGCATACCAGATAGAGATTGATTATGGGAAGACCATTGAAGCTTATGAAGGTGAATTAGATCAAAAGCGGGTTAATTTTTTAAAAGTAGGACGTATAGGTTTATACTATCTTAGTTTTGATAAACAGCATTGCGCCGCTTGGGATCAAAAATCAAATTCATGGAAACAGTTAGAAGATAGTGAGTATACACTCTCCCTTTCAAAAGCGATTAAAATTGCTAAAAAACAGAGCTCACCCGATCTCTTTTTTGCCGCACTTCATCCTGTAAGGAGTCGAAAATGAGAATGATCTTACTTTCACTACTTTTTTTTAGTCTAAATGCTTGGTCTGCTGACTTTGCACAACTTTTACAAGAGATAAAATCACAAAGTAGTGTTGAACTTGCACAAGAGAAAAAACGAAAACAAGCATTTTTTGATCTCAAAGAGAAGCGTACGAGTGAACTTTATCAAGCAAAAAACAAGTTAAGTAGATTAACAACACAGAGTGAACAGCTTAAAACAACTATTGATGTACATGAACAAAATATTACAAAACTAGAAGAAGAACTCCAAAGAAAGATGGGTGACTTGGGTGAACTTTTTGGGGTCATTCGCCAAATTTCAGGGGAGTTAAAAGCAGACTTTGAACACTCAATGATCACGGTACACTATCCTGAGCGAATCGCTTTTTTAGGGGAACTATCTGAGAGTAAGGGCTTACCTGATATTGCTAAGCTTGAGAAGATGTGGCTTACGATGTTAGAAGAGCTGGATGAAGGTCGAAAAATCTCTCAATTTAGCACACCTGTTGTACAAGAAGATGGTAGTAGTAAAGCGCAAGAAGTAATTCGTATGGGAACATATGGAGCGATATCAGAGGGTGATTTTTTACGTTATAGCGGTACGGGAAATATCTTTGAAAAATCACAAAGACAACCTGCCTCTCGTTACCATGCCAGTGCTAATAATTTTGAGGGTGTCAATGATGGTTTTGTCAAAGTGATGATAGATCCAACAAGAGGACAACTTATCGATATGTTGACACAAAAACCAACACTTTTAGAGCGTATACAACAAGGTGGAGTTGTAGGGTATATTATTATTGGGCTTGGTATAATTGGACTATTGTTGGCAATTTTTAGATATGGGTATCTCTCTATTATTTACCGAAAAATTAAAAAACAGGCAAAAAACTTAGATAAACCTACGGCTAAAAATCCTTTAGGACGTATTGCGCTTTTATATAAAAAGATAGATAATAAAACCCAAACACAAAAAGAGATTATTTTGGAAGAGGCAATCTTAAAAGAGTTACCGCCAATTGAAAAATATAATGGCTTGATTAAACTCTTAGCGGCAGTTTCTCCACTTTTAGGGCTTTTAGGAACGGTGACAGGGATGATTATTACCTTCCAAGCAATCACACTTTTTGGTACTAGTGATCCAAAGCTGATGGCAGGGGGTATTTCAACGGCACTTGTGACCACTGTTTTAGGTCTTAGTGTGGCGATACCGTTGCTATTTGCGTATACGTTTATTGCGGCAAAAACCAAGAGTATTATTGATCTGATCGAACACCAAAGTGTCGGTTTGATAGCTAAAGAGCACTAAATGTATTGGATGCATGAATATTATGCAGTGACTGATTTTTTAGATAAAGGTGGTGTCACACTGTACATCATCTTTTTTGTTGCTATCTTTCTTTGGGTATTGATTGTGGAGCGTTTTTTATATATCTATATCTTTTCAAAGAAAGATCAAGGGTTACTTGCCAATACATGGGACAAATATAAAACCCATCCCCAAGCAGACAAAATAAGAATGAGTCTAAAAGCGGAATATGAAGAAAAACTTTTTTTCAGATTTAGCATTATCAAAGTTTTGGTTGCGATTGCACCACTGCTTGGACTATTTGGAACGGTGTATGGCATGATAGAGATTTTTGATGTGATCGCCCATAATGGTACAGGTGACGCGAGAGCCATGGCAAGTGGTATTTCTATGGCAACACTTCCTACCATGTCAGGTATGGCAGTGGCGATTACAGGGCTTTTTTTTCAACATAAGATTAAAGAGAAAGTTGATAAAGAGACAATTAGTTTTAATGAGAGGTTAAAAAATATATGAGAAGAATACGTAGAGAGAGTGATGATCAACAAATCGATTTAACGCCAATGTTAGACGTTGTATTTATCATGTTAATATTTTTTATTGTGACGACCTCATTTGTTCGAGAAACAGGTATTGATGTCAATAGACCGAGTGCCTCAACGGCGGAGAAAAAATCAAAAGGCAATATCATGATTGCTATCAAACCAAACGGTGAGATTTGGCTGGATAAACGTCATATTGATATCCGTGCTGTACGTGCCAATATCCAAAGGCTTAAAGCAAAATTTCCTCAAAGTTCAGTGATTATCGTCTCTGATGCAGAGTCACGAACGGGGATTTTAGTCAAGGTGATGGATCAAATCAGATTAGCGGGTGTACAGAATATTTCGATTGCCGCATCGATAGATCAAAAGTAATGATACGTACAGTATTGAGTGTCATTCCTGCTATTGGGCTTGTCTTTTTACTCTTTTGGAGTCTTCAGATGATGATTAAAGTAGGTGGCAAACCGCTTGTAGAATCTAAAGATCTGCATATGGTTGATTTTGTCCGTCTTAAAAAAGAGCAGCAGTTGACCAAAAAAGAGCGTGTGAAGCCCAAAAAACCTAAACCTAAAAAAGAGCCACCAAAACCAAAGGTCAATATTCAAAAAAATGTTAAGGTGACTAAAAAACCACTTATTCATGAGAAGATTGATATGGATTTACCACTTAATCTCTCTGCTGTGAGTGCTTTGGGTGATGCTTCTGTCTCTGCATTTGGTGGTAGAGAGATTAGTACCAATGTCATTCCATTGGCACGAATAAACCCTATCTATCCTAAACGTGCAAAGATGATGAAAAAAGAGGGCTATGTCAAAATGGAGTTTACGATTACAACTTTTGGTACGGTCAAAGATGTGGAAGTCGTTGAATCTAACCCTGAAGGACTTTTTGATTCATCTGCTAAAAGAGCGATTTTAAAGTGGAAATTTAGACCGAAGTTAGAAGAGGGGCAGGCAGTAGAACAGCGTGCAATGTTACAGATAGATTTTAAGTTGGACAGATGAGAAAATTATTTTTAGCGTTTTTAACAATGAGTATTTTAACCACTGCTATGTGTGCTGGTATGTCTATGACGGTCTTTAAACGTTTGCAAAATGTTGAGAGTTTGATTGCAGACAACCAGTTAGACAAAGCGGAGAAAAAACTCAAAGAGATGTTGGCTGAACCGCCAAGTAAAGATGAAGATAGAGCCTATGTCTTTTATACAGCAGGAATGTTTTATCTGCAAAAGTCACAGTATGTCAAAGCCAAAAAGCTTTTTCTTTTGGCATACAAGCTTAACGCTTTGCCTGAGAAGACAACCTTATATCTTTTACAGACATTGGCAGGGCTTAGTATGCAAGATGAGCGTTTTGATGACGCGATTGGGTATTATAAAAGCTACATGGCACAAGCTTCTGAACCTGATAAAAATGTCTATTTAGGGCTAGGAACGGCTTACTTTTATAAAAAGCGCTATAGCAATGCGGTGCAGCTTTTAAAACAAGCGATCACACTCTTTGAACCTAAAGAGTCTTTGTATCTGATGCTTTTTGCCTCTCACTATGAGTTAAAACAACTCAAAAGTGCGACGAAAGTGTTGGAAAAAATTGTGAAGTTTTGGCCTGATAAAGGGAAATATTGGTTACAGTTATCCTCTTTATATATTGAGCGAAATAAGTATGCTAAATCTTTAGAAGTGATGCAACTTGCGATGACAAATGGCTACATGGAAAAAGAGAGAGATATCATGCAGTATGTCTATACACTTTATGAAGAAGATTTACCGATGAAAGCTGCACTCGTATTACAACGTGCTTTTGATCAAGGTTTGGTGGAGAAAAATCGTAAAAATTATGAACTGCTTTCAACGATGTATCAAGAGGCTAAAGAGAGGGTCAACGCGATAGGTGCATTGAAACTTGCCTCTTCATATGCGAGTGATGGTAAAAATGATCTCTACATAGCACAGCTTTATTTTGAACAAGAAAATAGCTTTAAACATGTGATAAAACATGGTAAAAAAGCGATTCAAAAAGGGATTAAGCAAAAAGGAAATGCCAATATGTTGATAGCAGTGGCGTATCATGAGCTTGGTGACAAAGAGAGTGCAAAACAGTATTTGATCAATGCTTCAAAATATAATAAGACGAAAAAAGCGGCTAACCAATGGCTTGAGAGTTTTTTCTAGGTGCAACCAACGCCACTAAAGTTTCAGCTTAAATCAGTGAGTGAAACTGCGTTGATTACACTTTGGAGTAGGGCAGTAGAACAGAAACAAGCAGAACCTATTTTAATCGATACCATGGCTACTTCGATGCTTGATAGGATTGATTATGATTTTACAAAGTTTGAATCTGCTTGGAAATCTCAAGTTGGGGTTTGTATTCGTGCGAAATTGATTGATGATCAAGTACGTGAATTTATGCAAAAATACCCTGATGCTGTCGTGGTAAGTTTAGGTGCAGGGTTAGATTCACGATTTTTTCGTGTTGATGATGGCCGTGTACACTGGTATGATGTTGATTTAGCTCCTGTTATAGAGATGAAAAAGAAATTTATCCAGCCACAAGAGCGTTATACGATGTTCTCCGGCTCTATGTTTGAGACAGATTGGATGGAGACAATGTTGTCTAATCAAGCCCCTATTTTAGTTATCATTGAAGGGGTATTGATGTATTTTGATGCTGAAGATGTCTCTGATCTTTTGTTGGAAATTGTTGATACCCTCGTTGGTGCGACGATTATCTTTGATTCAATTCATCCACATTTGGTTTCTCATAGTGATAAACATGATAGTGTGAAACATATGGATGCTCCTTTTAAATGGGGTATCAAAGATAAGCACGCCATTACTGCTATCGATAGTCGTTTGCAGGTGGTGGAGGTCAAAAGTCTGTTTGATTTTTATCCCAAACGGTGGCGATGGGTTTGGTATGTGACCCGTGTTCCAGCATTCAAGCGTTTAATGTGTGGTTGTATTTATACGGTAGTATGTCAAAAGTCGTAGAAGACGATGGCATACTTTAATCGTGAGATATCTTTGCTATTGGTTACAACTTTTACATGTGCCATGTAAAATAAAGTTATCTACCTGATAACCTATAAGATTTAGTGTACCCACCTCATTTAGGCATTCAACGCTATGACACTTTTTGCAGATAAAGTGTGCATGTTTAGTTTTGCTGACTTCATAGTAACGCTTTTTATCATCTGACTCAAAACCATTAATTACACCTACCTCTTCAAATGTTGTCATGTTGCGATAAAAAGTAGTTTTATCCATCTTTAAATCTATTTTTACTTCATCATAGCAGAGTGGTCTGTCACTTTGTAGAAAGACTTCTAAGAGTGATGCTCTAGGATTGGTTACTTTTAAATTGTGTTCATTCATAATTTCTTTTGCATTCATTACTATATTATAGCAAAAAAATCACAAACTTCAAATGCCACTAAGTATCATTTAAACTAAGATGGTTTATAATTCATAAAAATTTTAAGGAGTAGAGTATGCCATACAAATTATCGATGTTAAGTGCAGTACTAGTGACAACAATGACATTTAGTGGATGTGGAAGTAATAGCGGAAGTGGAAGTGATAACAATGATAGTAGTGGTTTAGACCTTCCCGATGGGAAAACGTTGATCTTTTATGATGCTAAAAGTTCTAAACAATATAGTTACGATACTGAAACAGAACGTTCCACACAGATGAATGTTGCTGAAAAGAACTATGATATGGAAGGAAAGAGTGGAAATATTTTTACTTGGTTTGACCCTACAGATGGTACTAAGATAGATCAAAAGATTATCATGTTTAAAGATACTTATGATTATAGTGTAGATGGTAATGTTACCTATGATGACTTTCATTATCTTGGTCATTTTCATACAGAAGATAATGCACAGGTTTTTGCAGCTCATAGTGCAAGCGAGTTTGATCCAGATAATAATGCAAGTACGAAAAAATTAGCAGCACTGAAGAGACTTAGCAAAACATTTGCTGAGAGAGCGTTGCAAAAAGAGAAGATTTTAGGAGTTTTACCTGCGGACAAAGTACTCTGTAATTACTTCAAAATTGAGCATACTGAAGTTGAAGAAGAGCCAGAAGCATTACCGTATGTCGCATTGACGACTAATGGTCAGATATATATCTATGGTGAAACTAATGAAACACTTTCATCATTACAAGCACCGATTCAGTTAGAAGGTGTAACTGAGTGTAAAGAAGATGAGAGTGCAATTGCACATTATGGCGAAGAGGGTGTATTGGTTTTTAGTGCACAAACACAAAAACTTTATCTTGTAGATAGTCATGGTGATGATTTCCATCAACATTCAACTTTTACAATTTCTAAGTTCCTTCCTGAAGGTTTTACACCAACACAAATGGCAGGCATAGGTGAAGGAGAGGGTGACCACGATCATGGCGAAGAGTATCATGAAGAGTAGTGCCTTTGGCATTTATCTATTTTCGATAGTATCAGTACTCTATGCTGATACTATCTCTCTTGAAACCATTACAGTCGAAGGTGTAGAAGTTGATGATAACACCTTGAATTATACAATCTCAAAAAAGAGTGAAGTGCTTAGTAAAACGGCTAAAGGAGAGACCTTAGGAGATTATCTTGAGGCAATTCCAGGCGTTGAGAGTGCTAGTTATGGCCCTGCGGTTGGTCGTCCTGTCATCCATGGGATGGAAGGGTATCGTGTAGGTATTTTGCAAGGCGATATGGTACTCAATGATCTCTCTTCAATGAGTCAAGACCACGCGGTAGGATTAACTCCTAAAGCATCAAAACGCTTAGAGTTGATTAAAGGACCTGCTACTTTACTGTATGGTACCTATAGTGGAGGTGTGATACGTGCGCTAGGTGAAGAGCATGAAAGTGTACTTTTAAAAGGTACTCATGGTGAATTATATACAGGAACTGGTACTACAGGTACAGCAACCAACTATGGTGCTAAACTTGAAGTAGCTGATCATAATCTCTCAGCTTCTTTACACCATTTTCATACTAAAAGTGATGATTATAAAAGTGACGGAGCACGGGTACAGCATAGTGATACCAAGACAGATTCAACCCATCTGGTTTTAGGCTATCAAGCTTCTGCAAACCAGCTCATCAAACTCTATGTAGACAATCTTGAAAAATCGTATGCAATCCCAAATTTAACCCCTGAAGAGACACGTATTGAGATGGAACAAAGACGTTATGGTGCGGTACTTCATACCCAATCACTTTTTGATTCTTTATATGGGATACGCACAGAATTGCAATATAGTGATTATCGCCACTATGAAACTGAGGGTGGACGTTATGATGGGTTGTTTGATCAAGAGCAAAGCAGTATCTCTACCTTGTTTCATTTTGATATAGGTGCATGGGAGGGAGAGAGTCGTGTTAGTTTTGAACACAATAAACTTCGTGTATGCCATGAACATGGGGAGTGTAGAGAATTCTCTACACCTGTACGTACTTCGGCTGAAGATGGTGCTTCATTGTTATCCTATTATGAAGATAGGGGGATTCCCTATGCACATGGACATCCTATGCCTGATACCTCGTTTGATCTCTTTTCGACAGGTATGACTTTAAAAAAAGCTTTTGAGATTGATGAACTCAGTGTGGCTGCAAATATACAGTATCGTAAAATGGATGCTGATGCTAGCAATATGCAAGAGACATGGTTGATGCCAGTCTCTATCGATCCGGATTATTATGATGAAGAGGAAAAGTTAGCTACAAGTCTCTCTTTGGGATGGTGGCGCGCGTGGAATGAGGCTTTGAATTCTCAAGTCTCTCTCTCTTATCTTGAGCGTTTGCCTTCAAGTCAAGAGTTGTTTTGGAATGGTTTTCATCACGCTACCGAGAGTTATATTGTAGGAAATCGTGATTTAGATAAAGAGCGTTCACTCAATGTTGATGTGGATCTACAACATACGCTCAATGGCTTTGAGACGATAGCAGGTCTATACTATTACCACTTTGATAACTATATCTACCAAGCACCACTTGCTGATGGAGAGGGTAAAGTGACACTGGATCCATTTCATCTAAGCCCTGTATGGCAGATGCGACAAGTAGGTGCAAAGATTTATGGAGCAACATTACAGGAAAACTATACCCATAGTGTGTTGGATCATAAGTTGCGTTATGGGGTGACCTTTGAATTATTGCGTGGAGAGATTGAAGGCGGTGGAAATATCCCACGTATGGCACCTTTTAATACAACGCTTTTGCTAAGTGATAGTTATAAAAATATCGAAGCGAGTCTACGCTACAAACTAGTTGATAAGAGTCGTTATGAAGCGGAAAATGAGACGAAAACCAAAGGGTATGATTGGTTAAGTGCTTCTCTTTCATGGGAGAAAAAACTTTCTTATGGAACTTTAGAGTTGTGGCTCAAAGGGGAAAACCTAACCGATAATAAAGCAAGAAATCACCTCTCTTTTCTAAAAGAGAGTGCACCACTTACTGGACGTCAGATAAGTGTGGGTGGTAGTTTGAAGTTTTAAGAGAACTTGAGAAATAGGATTTTTACGACCCAGTAGTGTGGGGTATGGGTCGTAAAATAAATTTGCTAGTTTTAAAATTTTATATTATTGTACCTCCTATTTAAAAGATATAATGGTTTATATTTAGTCTACTAAATATTTTTTAATGCTTTCAACCCATTGGGTAATTCTCTTTTCAGTTAAATCATCTTGATTATCCTCATCAATTGCAAGTCCTACAAAGGCACCATCTACTATGGCTGTAGATTCATCAAAGTCATAACCCTCTTGTGACCAGCCATTGCCAATCACATTAGCTCCATTTTCAACTGCCTGGGTATAAAGTGTTCCCATCGCATCAAGATAGTTATCAGGGTATCCCTCTTGGTCTCCATTTCCAAAAAGTGCTACTGTTTTGCCTGAAAAATTTACTGCTTTAAATTCATCAAAAATATCTTCCCAATCATCTTGTAGATCACCTTCTCCCCATGTTGAAGTTCCTAAAATTATTTCAGTATATTTATCAAAATCACCAATTTCAGCTTGTGAAATATCAATCAAGTCTGTCTCAAGTTCTAATTTATCTTTAATTATCTCAGCAACTCTTTCAGTTGCACCTCCATTACTTCCAAAAAATATACCTATCGCCATAGTTCGTACTCCTTTTTTATATGGTTTTCCTCGTTTATACGGGGCTGTATTCTCTCAGTAAATTTGACTATTTCTGAGAGTTTTTAGATTGATTTCTAATACAGAATGAAAATGAATATGGAATCATCTTCACTCTATATTCGTCCTCTTCAAGTTTGATGTCATTATGAAATTTTAAGTCAAGATGTTTTGAAAATTGATCACTTTTTGGAAATACTAAAAAGATTTGTCTAATTTCATCAGCTCTTAGATATTCCATGGCTCTGTTTATATTTTCTGTAACAGTAACATCATTTTTCATATTGCTTTTTTGTATTGATTTGTAAAAAGGAATTACTAAAGTTGGAGATGCATTTGGATTGCGATCATAGATAATAATCTCTTTTTCTCCTAAAACAACTCTACTTTCTCTGTTGACCTTTTTAATCCTCTCATAAACTAAATTTAAAAACATATCATCTAAATCTAACATAAGAGAACAGGCACCTTGACTATAGATAAGATTAATCAGTTTTGCAACTTTTAGTTTGGGCTTTTTTGCTGTTATCACAGTTTCTCCATTTTGATATGCATGAATAATTTTTGTGGATGCAATATCTAGTTGAAACTTTTTCTTTTTATCAGCGCAAGAAGTTTGTTCTAATAAATGATCGATCTTTGTTGTAAATACACTTTTTATATCTTTACAGCCTAAATATTCACATTTAGTAAATCTTAGATCTTTTTCCATATAAAAATTATACATATTAAAAAAGAGTGCTCTTCTTTTATATAAGTTTGTCATTTGAGAACTTAATGGTAAATACTCTATTACTTTTCCATCTTCTTTTTGCATAAATCCTAAAAGTTTCATTTTTATTCCTTTTTGATAATTGTTTCCAAAATTATATACTTAAAAGCTTAATATTATTTGAAATTGAAAATTGTTATCAAATTAAGTTTATGATAAGTTTGTTTTCTCTATGATGTTGAAAATTATATAAAGGAATTAAAATGACAATGCCATTAAACCGAAATTTCTCATCACTTGTGATAGAGATGATAAAAAATAATGTAATCTTACAACCGTTAAATTTGCAACATACAGATATAAGTGCTAAAGATGACAAAGGGAGAAATGCACTATACCACGCAATAGAAACAAAAAATAGTGAAAATACAAAGTTACTAATTGAGAGTGGTATCCCATTGATGGTTGCTCCTGATAAACATGCTCTTTTTCATGCGATCTATTGCAATGATATTGAGAGTATTGAGCTTTTGATTGAAAAGGGAATAAATCCAAATATTAGAGATCAAGAGTACAAAACTCCTTTGATGTGTGCAGTGTATTACAATCGTGTAGAGATATGTAAATATCTGCTAAATAATGGAGCAGACCTTTTTAAAATGGATTATAAATATGACATGGCGATAGATTTTGCTTATCGAGTGGATGCAAAACAGATACGAGATATATTGCATTGGCGTATGATGCATGAAGAGTCAAAACAGCAAGAGGTAAATTCCCAATAGTATAACCATACTATTTCCAATATATGGAAAGATATTTGAAATGGAATGGGTACTATTTTTTTTAACTGTAGTAGCTAAGATAGCACTTAAAGAGATCGTTAGTCCCATGCCAATGCTCATAAGAAGTGCCGCTATAATCCCTACGAAGACTTTACCCATCATAATAGAAAAAAGTACTACAGTCATAACTCCAGGGCATGGGACAATACCAGCTCCAAATGCAATAGCAAAATCTGATTTGTTAGATACTTCTTTTATATCTTGTTGTTTATGGTGCTCAAAAAATAGATAAATTCCAATAGCAATGATTAAAATACCAGAAGCTTTAGTCATATAAATAGAAATATCATAAAAAGTTTTTGAAAAGATAACAGTAAGAAGATAATAGACAAAAAAAGTGATACTTAAAGCAGAAGTAGCATGGATAAATGAAATCATATAACCCATTTTAAAAGCTTTTTTATAACTATGATTATTTCCTAAAAAATAGCCTGTAACAAGTGCTTTACCATGTCCTGGACCTACTGCATGAATGATGCCGTAAATAAATGAAATACCTAAAATTGTTATTATGGAAAGTAATGAATTTTCATCTTTAATTTCTCTAAAGTTTGAGGCGATTATGGATTGGAACTCTTGTTGATACTTTGTGAGGTAGTGCAGTAATGTGTTGAAAAATTCTATCATAATTGTAGTTTTAGTACCACGCCCATGTATATATCATCTTCAACCTCTTCTATATCAAATTTTAATTTTTTATTGAATGTAACAAATTCCGACGAGATATCAAATGAGCTATAAAACTCTGCATCCCAAAAAGCGATATCAATAGTATTAATTTGAGGGATGTTTTGCAGTGATACCACATAATTTACAACAAACTTATTTTTTTCAAATGATAAAAAAAAGTTTTCTATGTGGGTGTCAATAGGTATCTTTTTTTTATCAATATTGATATGTGTGTAATACTCATACTGCTTTAATGTATCAAAAACTTGTTCTTTAAAAAACTGCGACTCTTTTTTGTCAAATTTTCCATCTCTGTTTTTATCATAATCCATCAAAAGTATTTGTGATGTCATATCATCATAGTGCCATGAAATTTGTATCGTGTTTAGTTGATCGTTTTTAACTTCAATTTTTAATGCTACATCAGCAAAAACATGTGGGTGTGAAAAAGCCAAAATAGGTATCACTAAGAAAAATATAATTGTTTTTATCATCATCGTATTTTACAATTTACGACTTAAAAAAGATAATAATTCTCTCATTATTGACCCAAATCAATGAAAATCAATATCAATATCGTTATAATTCAATAAAATTATATTTTTAAGGAATATTATGTTTAAACAAATAGCACTTTTTCTATTTTTAATGACTGCACTTTTTGCAGAGGGAAAAATAGATAAATTAGTAATAGCAGGACCATTTGCATCAGTATCACATCCAATGATACATATGATAGAAACAGGAGCGTTAAAAGATGTGACTGAAAAAATAGAGTTTCGTCTTTGGAAAAATCCTGATGAACTTAGAGCTTTAACACTCAAAGGAGAGGTTGATTTTATTGCGGTACCTACTAATGTAGGAGCAAATCTTTATAATAAAGGTGTAGATATAAAGCTTTTGAATGTCTCTGTTTGGGGAATTTTAGGGATGATTACACGAGATAAAAACCTGAAAACACTTAAAGATTTTAAAGGTAAAGAGATTGTGATGCCTTTTCGCTCAGATATGCCTGATATCGTTTTTGAGCAAATTTGTAAAAAACAGGGGTTAAATCCTAAAAAAGATTTTAAACTTCGTTATGTTTCATCTCCTATAGATGCAATGCAGATGCTTATCATGCGTCGTGTAGACCATGCACTTTTGGCTGAACCTGCGATCTCTATCGCGCTGAGGAAGACAAAATCATTTCCTATAAAGTTGGTGGCTCCTGACCTATATCGTAGTGATATGTTAGAAAAAGAGTGGGGAGAAGTATATAAAGTAGAGGGGAAAATACCTGAAGCTGGAATTGCATTTTTAGGAGATACCAAGGGTAAAGAGAATCTCATAAAAAGATTTTTACAAGAGTATGAAAAATCATTACAATGGTATCAGAAAAATCCTATAGAAGCAGGTAAGTTAATCGTTGAAACACTACCAATGTTGGATGCTGATGGATTGGCAGATTCGATTGCACGTGTGCAGCTTGAGAGTGTGCATGCCAAAGAGGCACAAAAAGATTTAGAGTTTTTCTTTGATGTTTTAAAAGAGAATAATCCGAAAGTAATTGGTGGAAAATTACCAGATAGTGGGTTTTATCATTAATGAAATTTTTTCTAAAAATTATTAAAGATTTTCCAGCCTTTCTTTGGAGCGGCTGGGGAGCGATTGCCTCAATTCTTCTTTTTATTGCCTGTTGGGACTTGGGAAACCAAGTGTATGGAAATTTAGTATTGCCTTCACCTCAGGAAACTTTTAGCACTCTTTTTACGATGCTACAAGATCCTTTGGTATGGGATGAGATCATGATTACACTTTATCGTGCGGGTATTGGTTTTGGTATCTCTCTTATTGTTGGAACTGTACTTGGCTTGATTGCTGGGAGTTTTGCGACAGCTTCAATTATGAGTCGCCCAATTGTCACAATTCTTGTTGGCATGCCTCCCATTGCATGGATCGTGCTTGCTATGATTTGGTTTGGTATGGGGGATATGACTGTTATATTTACAGTGGTTGTAGCTTCATTTCCTATCGTATTTGTAGGTGCATTGCAAGGTGCTAGAACCTTGGAGGGGGATCTCAAAGAGATGGCTGATAGTTTTCAACTTCCATTTCATATGAAGATGTTTGATGTCTATTTTCCTCATATATTTTCATATATTTTCCCAGCATGGGTTTCAGGTCTTGGAATGGCATGGAAAATTGTTGTTATGGCAGAACTTTTGAGTACGAGTGATGGTATAGGTGCATCTTTGGCTGTAGCTAGGAGTCAATTGGACACGCCTACGGCTTTAGCATTAGTGGTTATTATGATTGCCTCTTTGATGATTGTTGAATATATTATCTTAGAACCTATCAAAAGAGAGGTTGAGTTGTGGAGAGATTAAAAGTTAGCAAAGTAAATCACCATTTTGGTTTTACAGAGATTTTACGAGATATCAATTTTGAACTCAAACGTGGTGAAATTCTCTCTATAGTAGGGCCTAGTGGTGGCGGTAAAACGACACTACTTCACCTTTGTGCCAATCTTTTAGATTTAGAAGAGGGAGAAATCGAAAATAGTTTTAAAAGTTCGGCTTTTGCATTTCAAGAGGCAAGATTGTTACCATGGAAAAATGTGATTGACAATATTGCATTAGGTCTTTTAGCACTTGGTACAAATAAACTAGAAGCGATAGAAAAATCAAAAGAGATAGCTCTTAAGTTTGGTTTAGAAGAGCGGGATTTTGAAAAGTTTCCAAAAGATTTGAGTGGAGGTATGAAACAGAGAGTCTCTTTTGCTAGAGCTTTGGTTGTTAAACCTGCACTTCTTTTTCTTGATGAACCATTTTCAGCATTGGATATTGGACTGAAAAAAGAGTTGCAAACTATTTTGATAGAGATGATTGATAGAAAAGAGATTAGTATATTATTTATCACTCATGATCTTATGGAAGCAATTCGCTTAAGTGATGAAGTCCTTCTTTTACAAGCAGACCCAGGGAGAATTGTGAAAAAATTTCGATATGAGTTACCACAGATACAAAGAGATGATAAGTTTGTCTATACAAAAAGTGCAGAATTACTTTCAGATGAAGAGATTATAAATACATTTGAACTGGAGCTGAAGTAATGGCAGAAGAGAAAAAAAACGCTACCAATCACTATCTATACTATCCCGATGATCAGTGGGTTCCTAAATGGAGTTGGTTAGCGTATGGATTTAGACCGATATTTTTAGTACTTGCTCCCTATATGATTATTTCAATGCTTTTATGGGGATTAGTTTGGGGTGGAGTATTTAACATCTCATTTATGAACGATATACTTACGTGGCATATCTATGAGATGGTTTTTGGAGTTGCAACTGCTGGAATTATGGCCTTTTTATTTACAGGACTTCCTGAGCTTTTCCCTGGATGGATACCTGTTGTAGGATGGAGATTGTCTCTTATCGTACTTTGGTGGTTGTTGGGAAGAGTCTCTTTTTGGATGATTGATATCGTTGGTATTGGTATCGTAGCCTCGGTAAACCTTTCACTTCTTGTTTGGATACTATGGCATGCAAAAGATGTTATACTGGATCCTCTTCAGCGTCATGCCTCACTTGCTTATACAATTGTTGTGATTTTTGCTATTGAGAGTTGGTTCTTTGCTGCTATGTTAGGATATGCACAAACAAGTTCTATGGAGATACTCAAAGTGGCTGTTGGTGCATTTGTAGTATTGACACTTTTAGCACTTCGTAGGGTAAATATGGAAGCTATCAATGAGATGATGGAAGATGAAGAGATTGATGATGTTTTTATTGCACCACCACCACGATATAATTTGGCAATTTTTACGGTGATCATTTTTACAATTGTAGAGCTTTTATATCCTACTAATTCTATTTTAGGATGGATAGGATTAGCCGTTGGTGCTGCTATGCTTGGTATTTTAAATGATTATATTCTAAAAGATGAGTATATTTTAAACCAACCCTATGTTTGGTACCTAAGTTCCATTGTCATCATGATGGCTTTAGGTTATGCCTTTATGGGATACGCTTTATTGACAAATGGAGAAGGAATTAATCATTTCAGACACTTTATAACTAGTGGTGGTATAGGATTGGCATATCTGATGGTGATGATTATTGTTTCATTTGTACATACTGGAAGGCATTTGATATTTAATATCTGGACACATCTGATGGTTGGGCTTATGATTATTGCTACATTGATGAGAGCTTTGATACCGTTTTTTGAGGAATATAGTAGTTTTTTATATTTGAGTTCTTCAATTGTTTGGGTTGTACCATTTGTGATTTATATCGGTCTGTTCTTTAGATATTTAGTGAATCCAAGAGCAGATGGAGTTAAGGGGTAGGTTAGAGTAGAATTATAGTTTTATTGCTTTGTTTCTATAGAGATGTAGGGTTGAAATTGGATACTATCTTTTTATGAATTTTAATTTACTAGATAGAAACAATAACGTTGCAATACTTCTAGCAGGCATACTTACTATCACCGCTGGTGTTGGTGTGGCTAGGTTTGCCTTTACCTCTTTACTTCCCTATATGTTAGAGGATTTTTTAAGTGTTACAAATGCTGGAATATTGGCTTCTGTCAATTTTGCAGGCTATCTTTCTGGTGCTATTTTTGCCATTTTTATCAAAGATATCAATACTAAAGTGAAGTACTTTCAAATCGGTATGGTTTTAAGTGTTCTTACAACACTTATTCTTGCTACAAGTACAAACGAAATACTGTGGTTTATCTCAAGGGCTATTGCTGGGTTTGGTACAGCCATGGTACTGATAGTCGGTGGTGCATTAGTAATGGTAAAGCTTGACTTTGAAGATAAAACAAAAGCGATGGGTATACATTTTAGTGGTATTGGATTTGCTATCGTTATTAGTGAACTTATCAGTCAGTATATCTTAAAAGAAGGTACTTGGAGCGATGCTTGGCTTACACTTTCACTTTTTGCATTTGTTGTCTGTTTTTATACGATCTATATTTTATCGTTTGATAAAATGGTGAAACAAGACGTAGTGAAACATAAACTATCTCGTTCTATATTTTCTCCTTATGTAATTCTTTTGATACTAGCGTACTTTACTGAAGGTGTTGGATTTGTTGTACAAGGAACATTTTTACCTGATATCATCAACTCTCTTGAGGGACTTGATGGTTATGGAAATTTAGGTTGGCTGATCGTTGGTATTGTAGGCATTCCATCTTCTATCATCTGGATGTGGCTTGCACATAAACATGGTAGTGTTGATATCATTATCATTGCTATGGGCTTACAAATAGTCGGTATCTTGATCCCTGCATTAAGTAATAATATTTATCTAAACTTATTCAGTGGCGCACTTTATGGGAGTACATTTATAGGAATGGTAGCACTCTTTATGCATTTAGGTGGAAAATTGGCAGGAAAAAATCCTGTTGTTTTGATGGGTGCAATGACTTCTGCTTATGGTATAGGGCAGGTTGGTGCACCACTGTATAGTGTTGCTTTGATAGAGTATTTTGGAAATTACAATAGTACACTTTATGTGACAGCAGGTATTGTATTTATTGGGATGCTACTACTACTTTATGCTAAAAAAATAAAACCAAGCGAAGATTCCTACCAAAGTTGAAAAGATTGCAGAAAAATAGCACTTATGTATACCTATTTCTGTGTGAGGGCACTCAGCCAAACCTGTTAACTCTTCTAAACTTCCAAGTAGTGCAAGGATAATTATCGTCAACTAAAAAAAGATAAAAACCTTTTTTTGTATTTTTTTGGGTAAAAACATAGATATTACAATCATTGCATAAGCAATAAATATGACATAGCACTCTGGTATAGTTCCTAACATTGGACAAGAGGAAGCTCCTATCCAATGTTGATATGAAATCTTTGTAACGCCAATAAACCCAAGTAGTATAATACAAATCTAAAGTACTTACTCATCATTAGAACCTTAACAAACATATCAAATGCACCCATCTTCTCTAGTAATAAGTAGATCTTGTTTATCATCTTTATTTACATCTAATACAACAGACCCGTAACTTACAACATCTCCTTTAGTAATTCCATGACTTCCAGAAATCGCTACTAATGTAGCATTTTGAAATTTAAACATACCGTCACTTTTACTTTTTCCCGCACCTAGAAATAGTTCTTCTACACCATCATTATTTATATCGATAATAGCTGAAGCCATAAAGGGTAAACTCTACGAAGACTTATATTTTCCATTTTCTTTCTTATTCCTAATGTAAAAATTTATAAAGTCGATATATCCATTAAACTATATTTACTTAAGGAGAGACTAATGCAATGGCTAAGAATATTTTTTATTATCACCATAATATCTACTTTTGGATTTTCAGATACACCTTATGTATCTTATAATTTTGAAAATAATGTAGAAGATCAAAGTGGAAATGGTAATCACGCGATACTACATGGTTCTGGTACAAGTTATACATCAACTGGAAAAATAGGTAAAGGATTGCGTTTTGATGGAAATGGATATCTATCAATGCCTAAGAGCCTAATACATAGTAACCCTGACTTTACTATTTCACTCTATTTTAAAACTACCGCATCAAATATGGCTATAATGGGATATCAAAATATTGAACCATATGGTACTCCTAGTCAATGGATACCACTAATAGGCATTACCGCAACAGGTAAGTTACAGACAACACTCTGGACAAATGGTGGATCAAGAAAAGTAATTTCAACTCAAAATGTTAATGATAATATATGGCATAAAGTTGAAATGACCGCAAATACTACAGAGGGTACATTAAAAACTTATCTTGACAATATATTAATAGGAAGTGCCTCTCTAGCTGTAAAGCATCTTAATATGCAATATAATCGAGAAGATTTCCCCAATGCTTGCATTGGTTGGAGTTAATCGCCTCGAAGAGGCGATATTTATGATAAAATG
>JADGDK010000240.1 GCA_016744895.1 Campylobacterales bacterium
CCCTAACGCTTCTAAAGACTTATTATGTTCATTTAAAAATAGTTATTTTTCTTCTTATGTAATGTGACTTAATGACTAATATTCACGTTCTTTTCACACAATGAGAGTATTAATAGTAGAAGACAATCTAGGGGATCTCTAAAAATCACCAAGAATTTACTAACTTATAAAAAACTAGCCTAAAATCCAAAAAAAGAATAATCAGAATATTTTATGACTATTTACAAAGCCCTTATTATAGGGGTTTTGTAGCATTTTTAGGTATAATATACATATTGTAAATCATCATAAAGGTTAAAAATGCCAGGATTATTCGACTATGAATTCCAATTAGATAAAATCAAAAAGCATCAACCACCACTGCAAAAACTAAACAAGATTATTGACTGGGAAATATTCAGACAACCAATAGAGGAGGCTTTCTATATAGAGCCAAAGAGCAATGCTGGTAGAAAACCTTATGACAAAATTTTAATGTTCAAGATACTCATACTGCAAAGATATTATAACTTAAGCGATGAGCAAACCGAATTTCAGATAAAAGATAGATTATCATTTTTAGATTTTTTGGGATTGACAATAGGTGATGATGTACCAGATGAGAAGACAATATGGCTATTCAAAGAGAATTTAAAAGAAAAAAACTTATCTAAAAAACTCTTTGAAATTTTTACACAAACACTTATAACTAATGGTATTGTTGCTCGTGAAGGAAGTATGGTAGATGCTTCGTTTGTTACTGTTCCAAAGCAACGAAATAAAAAGAGTGAAAATGACCAAATCAAGAATGGTGAAGTGCCACAAAACTTTAAGGACAATCCAAACAAGAAAGCTCAAAAGGATTGTGATGCCAGATGGACAAAAAAGAACAACCAGACAGAGTATGGTTTTAAAGATCATATAAATAGTGATCAGAAAACAAAGATCATCACAAAATATGTAGTAACACCTGCATCCACACATGACTCACAACTACTAAAAGAACTTCTTAATGAAGATGATAAAATTGCTTATGCAGATAGTGCCTACATGTCAAAAGAGAGTGAGATATATCTTAAAGAGAAGAATATAAAAAATAAAATCATCAAACGAAAATACCGCAATAAGCCATTAAATACCAGTGATCACAAAATAAATCATAAGCACTCTAAAACAAGAGTAAGAGTTGAACATATATTTGGAACATTAACATCACAAATGAATAATGCTCTACATCTTAAAGCAATTGGACTTAAAAGGATAGAGTCTCTTGTAGGACTTATGAATCTAACTTACAATTTGGTCAGGTATGAACAGTTGGTAAGATTGCAGAAAGTGAAAGTAATATGAGCTGAAAATGATAAAATAGAACTCAAAAAAGTAAAAATCAGAGAAAATATGTAAAAAATTTAAAGAAAATAGTTTGAAATTTACTGGTTGATTTTTTTTAATCTGATTTAGAGTATATATGTGGGATTATATGGTATTTTTAGAGATCCCCTATAGTTACTCTCACCAATACGATACGAGCCAACAACTTCTAACTCTTCATCATCCCATAAAACGATATGTTTATAGTAG
>JADGDK010000241.1 GCA_016744895.1 Campylobacterales bacterium
GTTGATACACATACTCAATTATAGCATATCGAAGTGGAATAGGGTGCTATAACGCATTGTCTTGCAGTGCCATAAATACTAAAATTATAGCATATCGAAGTGGAATAGGGTGCTATAACACAACTGTAGCCACGGCTGATTCATACTAATAGATTACACAATTTCTGAATATCTCCACCAATCATCCGAATGGCTTGAGGGAAACTGATAAATTTTTCTCGTCTTAAGACATTCATGGCGATGTTTCTGATGATAGAGAAGTTTGTAGGAGCATTACCTGTACGTATAAGAGAGGCATCTTCTCCAAATGTGACATCTTTAACATAGTGCAAGGAGCTCTCTACTGCCCAGTGTGCACGTATTCCCTGATTATATTTTTTAGCAGACATCTTTTTACTTGAGATATAAAAAGATTTCTCAACAGAACATTTATCACTTCGTTTCATATAGGTGGTACGTGTAACTTTGACAATCTCTTTTACACCAAACCACTTATCGGTATCGATATCAAAAAAATCATCATAGACTTCGATCTCTCTAATTTCAAACCTATTACGATTTGGTTCCATCATCTTGTCATAGTCGATAGCATCGGATATATTGGTATTGAAAAGAATCTGATCTAAGATTTTTTTTGATTCTCCTTGACTTGAATAACATACTCATTACCACTCTTTTTGATAGCTTTTAATGTCTTTCTTTGACAGTGTAGTGCATCTAAAGTGAGGACAAACTCCTTTAAGGGAAACTCTTCCATCATCTCTTGTACCAATGGAATCTCATTACTCTTTGATGCTGTCTTTCTTGCAATAATCACCTCTTTTGAGTCACTATTAAAAAAGGATACAAGATGTGCTAACTTTTTATCCTCTTCTTTTTGTTTTGTCCCTTTAATCGCTTTTCCATCAACGCTTATCCATTGTGAATCGCTTTGTCTCATATAATGACGCATCCACTGGGTAAAAATATCTCCGAACTTTTGATGGTCTATATTCATCAAAACTCGTCTTACTGTAGGGTATGAAGGCACTCTCCCTTTTTCAAGTCCAAGATAGTTAACTATCTCTTCTTTATATCTTTTTGCAAAGTCTCCTATTGCTCTATACCCTTGATAACCACTCATTGTTGCCATAATTGTAATCATCAATACCACATCTATCTTATGTTGTTGTGCTTGTCCTCTTCTTATATCTTTTAGGCTCTGTAATGCTTCTCTTAATTTAAATTCTCTCATCCTGATAGTATAGCTTTTCTCTCCTTTGTATGAATCAGCCGTGATCAACCCATTGAATAACTCTATCTTCTGTTAAATCTTCTTGATTATCTTCATCAATTGCAAGTCCTACAAAAGTACCATCTACTATAGCCGTGGATTCATCAAAATCGTAACTCTCTTGTGACCATCCATTGCCTATAACATTAGCACCTTTTTCCACAGCTTGTGTATATAACGTCCCCATTCCATCGAGAAAGTTATCAGAATAACCCTCTTGATCTCCATTACCAAAAAATGCTACTGTTTTTCCC
>JADGDK010000242.1 GCA_016744895.1 Campylobacterales bacterium
ATGTATATAGAGTATCTAGTAGTTACTGTAAAGTATGCCCTCTAAAGAAAAACTGTTTATCAGATGCAACACCAAATAAACAGATGTATAGATGGGAACACGAATATATTATAGATAACTACACAAACAAGATGAATACCCCAAAGGCTAAAGCAATAGTTAAAAAGAGGGGTTCCATAGTAGAACACCCATTTGGAACTATTAAAAGAACATTAGGCTGGGATCACTTTCTTGTTAGAACAAAAAAGAAAGTATTAGGAGAGAACTCTCTCATAATGTTTACATACAACTTCAAAAGATTAATAACTGACCTTACGCACTTTTCAATTTTTGCAATTCCATAAAGGAGACTTGATTAGCTTTGACAAGCAACTTCATCCTCAATGCGAAGTGATTTAAATGGTGTTTAATTTTTAAACACTCGAGCTTGAAGAAAGAATAAACTGCCATGAAGATATGATTACTCTGTGTCCTTATAGTTTTTGTTGGCGACTTAGCTAATGCCGAATTATGTTTTATTGACTTATAAAACTCTTCAACTTTCCATCGTTTTTCATAGATTGCTGAGACATGTGAACCCTCAAGAGTAATATCACTACATACCAAATTTAGTATTCCTGTACTTCCATCTTTGTTTGTAAAGACTCGGCGTACTAGTAGGACTTCTTTATCATATCCTTTAAGGTAACCTCGTATAGACTGTTTATCTGACAATTCTAGTTTATCTACCCTTTGAAAAGCTCCTTGGTGCTTGTTATCTAGGCTAGTTGCAAATAACCTATTACTTTTGAGTGCAGCTATAAAATGTTTCTGTTTTTTTACAATAAACTCAAAGTTTTCTTTGGCACTAAACCATGTATCCATAAGAATATAGCGAAACTTTAATTGATTATTTATAGTTGTTTGAATCATATCTCTCATTAGTTCATTTTTTGTAATTTCTGATTTTCGTTTTTCTTGTCTAGTTTTTATGTCACTAAATTTTGTTGGCTTCTTTATAATCTCAAATGCTATTGGTATGGATACATCTTTACTGTAATACAAAGCATTTAGCATATTAATTCCTCGTACAGATTTACCAACGGTATGGTCAAAATGCCAGCACATCATTTCACTCTCATCTGTCCATTTCTTCTCTTGAACTGTATCATCAAAAATAAGACAAGCATCATCTGATTCTACTTCCCTTACTGTTGATTTTACTTTCTTCCATAAATATTTTGAAGTAAATTCATTTTTTGATAAAAACCTTGTTACTTGATCGTGGCTTATTTCATTACCCATCATTGCTGATAAACCTGTTGCTGTTGCGTAGCCGTTTCCACTTATTAAATAATCTGTATAGAGTTCAAGATAGTCTGTTTTCATGATTATTGTTAAGCAATCTTGATTCCTTGGTGCGTAAGGTCAGTTAATAAAGCTCATAGGGACAGCTCTTTTTAAAAAACTCTGCAAGGCTATAAAAGAGAATGATTTAAGCAAAATAAGAGAAGAAATAGCACTTCATATC
>JADGDK010000243.1 GCA_016744895.1 Campylobacterales bacterium
GATAGCTAATTGTGCTGCAACTTGTTGTGCCTCTTTTTTACTTTTACCTTTTGCTGATGCAATTTCACGATCTGCAACTTTCACCATGATCTCAAACTCTTTTAAGTGATCAGGTCCAGTAGAACCTACCAAAATATACTGAGGTGTTTCTCCAATAGTCGCTTGTGTCAACTCTTGAAGTGTAGTTTTATGATCTCTAAAAACGGATTCAAGATCTATCTTTGGATAAGCTTCATGGAGTAAATCCAGTGAAATTCTTTGTGCAACTTCAAGCCCACTTTCTAGATAAATTTCTCCGATTAGGGCTTCAAAAGCATTGGATAATATAGATGCTTTTTCCCGTCCTTTGTTATTTTCTTCAGCTTGAGATAAAAAGATGTAAGAACCCAAGTTGATACATTTTGCTAGTTTTTCAAAGCCTTTTTCATTTACCAATGAGGCTCTAAGTTTTGAAAGATCTCCCTCATCAACATTAGGAAATTTAGTAAATAGATACTCACCTACGATGAGATCTAAAACAGCATCCCCTAAAAACTCCAATCTTTCATTGTTTTTGCCATGTTTAGAACTTTTATGCGTTAAAGCTTCGGTTATAAGTTCTATGTTTTGAAACTTATAACCCAATCTCTCTTCAAGTTCATTTAGCCAATTTTCTCTCATTATTTATCCCCTTGCCATATCTTGTAATCTCTCTGCCTCTGCCCTAGCAATATCATCACATTTTTCATTCTCTTCATGCCCTGCATGTCCCTTAACCCAGATCGCATGTACTTTATGAGTCTTTGATACATCAACATATTCTTGCCAAAGTTCAGGGTTTTTTACTTTTTTAAAAGATTTTTTGATCCAACCAGAAAGCCACTCATTGATCCCTTTAACAACATAAGATGAATCACTTGTGACGGTCACAAAACATGGTTCCTTGATAGCTTTGAGCCCTTCTATGACAGCTTTTAATTCCATCTGGTTGTTAGTCGCTAACATTTGCCCACCACTAACGATTTTTTCTGCTGTGCCAAATTTTAAAATAGCACAATACCCACCAAAGCCAGGATTCCCCAATGAGGAACCGTCACTATACAAATGAACCTGTTTCATACTGCCTCTGTGTTAATAAAATTCCTACTTGTGCGCCATTAATATCTTGGCATTTTGGACACCTGTAGAAGTAGAGTGGAAAATTACTCTTACACTCTTTGCACGTATATTTAAATCCCAAATCTGCACTCTCATCATCTAAAAGACGCATTTTTATAAGGACATTTAATTCAAATATATCACTTTCAGCAAGATACAGATCACCCTTCGCACTAAATATCTCACTCAATAAGTGATTGTTTTTGATAAGATCTTCATCAAATCGCTTGCTATTCATATCCCATAATAGATCTATCATGTTCGTAAAGTCAAAATCTTTGAGTATCTCACTATCCATAGGTAATTTGTTTTGTTTTAAAAACTCAAATAGTTTTCTTTGAACCATCTCTTTGTCTAGTCC
>JADGDK010000244.1 GCA_016744895.1 Campylobacterales bacterium
GGTAGATTTACCAAGTGATATGGATGAGCCTACAGCTTCATTGCCTAATATAACATTTCCTTTGATTGATGTCACAATCTCGTCTTCAAAGTACTCTAAGGATGACCTTGTCACAATCTCGGAAAAGTTAAGAAATAGACTCTCTACGATTGAAAATATCTCCCAAGTATCCCTTTATGAAAATACAGACAAAATCTTTGAGATTACATTTGATAATCAAAAGATAGATATGTATGGGTTAAATAAACAGTTGGTTTTTTCAGCCATAAGAAATATTTCGTATATTTATCCTTTAGGTACTATAGAAGATGCTAAAGAACAGTTTTTACTCAGTACAAAGAGTGTTGGCTTGCAGGAGAGTGATTTTTTAAACTCTTTGTTAAGAATCGGCGATAAAAATATTTATCTAAGTGATATCGCTACGGTGAAGAAAAAGTACAATGATACAGATATCATTTCAAAGTTTAATGGACATCACAATATCCAACTAAGTGTCTCAAAAAATGAACAAGCAAATTCTATTGAGCTTTCAAAACTTGTAAAAGAAGAAGTTAAAAGATTTGATGCGATGTACCCTGAAGTTGAGATAACTACTTTCATGGATATGTCAGTAGCTATTAAAAACCGTCTTAACACTGTCGTTTCAAGTATCTTGTTTGGCTTAATACTTATCGCAGTCTCTATGAGTATATTGATCAATAAAAGGGTGGCTTTTGTTGTTGTTCTTGGGATTCCTACGACTATTTTGATAGGTGTCGTATTTTTAGACATAGCCGGACATAGTATCAACATGATGACACTCATCGGGACACTCTTGATACTGGGGGTTTTAGTTGATGATGCTGTCATTATCGCTGAGAATATCCAAAGGCATATACAACTAGGAGAAGAAAAACTACAGGCAACTATAGAAGGCACTAAAGAGGTGATGGTACCAGTTTTTGTCTCATCAATCACTACTATCTTTGCATTTATTCCTATGTTTGTACTTACGGGAGAGATAGGGGAATTTATCAAGATGATTCCTGTTGCTATAGTTGTGCTTATATTGGCGTCCATACTAGAGAGTTTTGTCTTTTTACCGATGCACTCTTTACATATCTTGAATAGTACAGATAAAGAGTTAGACTGGAGTAGGTTTAATGACTGGTACAAAAGAGTGTTGGGACATTTTATCTGCTATCGTAAAACATTTTTACTTTTATTTGTTGTCGTGATTCCGCTGCTGGGTATCATGATACTCTCACAGATGAAATATCAACTTTTTCCTGACTATGATAGCAATAGCTTTACGATAAAAGGAAAATTTTCAGTCAATCATAAAGTTGAAGATGTTTATAAAAAGACAGAGATGTTAGAGCAAAAACTACTTGAGCTAAAAGAAGAGTACTCCATCAAGTCGCTCTCTTACCTCACTGGTCTTAGAGTTGACAACCAAGAACAACT
>JADGDK010000245.1 GCA_016744895.1 Campylobacterales bacterium
TTGTAAGAAGTCATTATCAGCGATAAGACCTTCAAGTGCTTCTCTCAATGTATGAGGCATTTGAGGGATTTTTTTCTTTCTGATTTCATCAAGTGTTAATTCAAATAGATCTTCATCCATAGGACCTACTGGGATATCTTTATTTTTGATACCATCAATTCCTGCAAGTAAAAGGACTGCAAATGCAAGATAAGGGCACGCTGTGCTATCTGGGAAACGTGTTTCAATTCTTGTTGCCATCTCACCAGCTCCATAAGGAATACGACAAGCAGCTGATCTATTTTGACTTGAATAAGTTAGGATGTTTGGAGCTTCAAATCCAGGAATTAGTCTTTTGTAAGAATTAATTGAAGGGTTTGTAAATGCTGCAACTGCATGTGCGTGTTTAAAGATACCACCAAGATAGTGAAGTGCTGTATCACTTAAGTTTGCATATGCACCCTCTTTGTAGAATGTATTTTTACCATCTTTCCAAACTGACTGGTGTACATGCATACCATTACCATTATCACCAAATAGTGGTTTTGGCATAAATGTTGCACTTTTGCCATTAAGATGTGCAACCATTTTTACAACATATTTGTACTTTTGAACATTATCAGCAGCTTCGATTAGTGTATCAAATTTGATACCAATCTCACCTTGTGCTTGTGCAACTTCATGATGTCCTAACATTACAGTTAATCCAACTTCTTCAAGGATTTGCATCATCTCTGCTCTAAGATCTACCATAGAATCTATAGGCATTACTGGAAAGTATCCACCTTTTGTTCTAGGTCTGTGACCTGTGTTGATATAATCAGAATCTTTTCTGTTATCGTTCCATTCACCCTCTTCACTATCTACTCTATAGCCTGATTCATTAACACCTGACCAAATTTGTACATCATCAAAGATAAAAAACTCATTCTCAGGACCAAAGAATACTTCATCACCAATTCCAGCAGTTGCCATATACTCTAATGTTTTTTTAGCGATTGATCTTGGGCATTTTGCATAAAGCTCATTTTTGTAAATGTCATATACATTACAAATTACACAGATAGTTGGGTCAGCAGTAAATGGGTCCATAAATGCAGATGCTACATCTGGCTTTAAAAGCATATCTGATTTATCTATTGTTTGCCAAGCTTCAATTGATGAACCATCAAATGGTAAACCTGCTTCTAACATTGACGCTTCAACAGCACTCATTCTATAAGAAATATGATGCCAAGCACCTTTAATATCTGTAAATCTAAAATCTACAAATTCTACCTCATTTGATTCACAAAACTTATAAAACTCTTCTGTATTACTAACGAATTTACCCATTATATCTCCTAAAAA
>JADGDK010000246.1 GCA_016744895.1 Campylobacterales bacterium
TTTTTAGGAGATATAATGGGTAAATTCGTTAGTAATACAGAAGAGTTTTATAAGTTTTGTGAATCAAATGAGGTAGAGTTTGTAGATTTTAGGTTTACAGATATTAAAGGTGCATGGCATCATATTTCTTATAGAATGAGTGCTGTTGAAGCATCAATGTTAGATGCTGGTTTACCATTTGATGGTTCATCAATCGATGCATGGCAACCAATCGATAAGTCTGATATGCTTTTAAAGCCAGATGTAGCATCTGCATTTATGGACCCTTTCACTGCTGATCCAACTATCTGTGTAATCTGTGATGTATATGATATCTATAAGAATGAACTTTATGCAAAATGCCCAAGATCAATCGCTAAAAAAACATTAGAACATATGGCAACTGCAGGAATTGGTGATGAAGTATTTTTTGGTCCTGAAAATGAATTTTTTATCTTTGATGATGTACAAATCTGGACAGGAGTTAATGAGTCAGGTTATAGAGTAGAGAGTGAAGAAGGCGAATGGAACGATAGCAGAAAAGATGCTGATTATATCAATACAGGTCATAGACCTAGAACAAAAGGTGGTTATTTCCCAGTAATGCCTATTGATTCGATGGTAGATCTTAGAGCTGAAATGATGCAAATTCTTGAAGAAGTTGGATTAACTGTAATGCTAGGTCACCATGAGGTTGCACAAGCACAAGGTGAAATTGGTATCAAATTTGACACACTAATTGAAGCAGCTGACAATGTACAAAAATACAAATATGTTGTTAAAATGGTAGCACACTTAAATGGGAAATCAGCGACTTTCATGCCAAAACCACTATTTGGTGACAATGGTAATGGTATGCATGTACATCAATCAGTTTGGAAAGATGGAAAAAATACATTCTATAAAGAAGGAGCATATGCAAACTTAAGTGATACTGCACTTCATTATCTTGGTGGTATCTTTAAACATGCACATGCAGTTTCAGCATTTACAAATCCTTCAATTAACTCTTATAAGAGACTTATTCCAGGATTTGAAGCACCAAATATTCTTACTTATTCAAGCCAAAATAGATCAGCTGCTTGTCGTATCCCATATGGTGCAGGAGAGATGGCGACAAGAATTGAAACACGTTTCCCTGATAGTACAGCGTGCCCATATCTTGCATTTGCAGTTCTTCTACTTGCAGGAATGGATGGTATCAAAAACAAAGATATCCCAGTAGGTCCTATGGATGAAGATCTATTTGAATTAACACTTGATGAAATCAGAGAGAAAAAAATCCCTCAAATGCCTCATACATTGAGAGAAGCACTTGAAGGTCTTATCGCTGATAATGACTTCTTACAA
>JADGDK010000247.1 GCA_016744895.1 Campylobacterales bacterium
TGGAAAATGATTTTTTAACGCTGAGTGCTGAGTATAAACCAAAAATTGGTGACTCAATAGCAATAAATGGTGCATGCTTAACGGTAGTAAAACTGGGTGGAGGAGAATTTACAGTAGAACTCTCTAGAGAGACAAAATCTTTGCTTGCTGTGGAAAATTTAAAAGGTAAAGTTCATATGGAGCCAGCTATGAAACTTAGTGATAGACTTGAAGGACATATTGTACAAGGGCATGTAGATACCGTTGGTACGGTTACAAATATTTCAAAATCAGAAAAAGCATATGACTTTTTTATAGAGGTTGATGCAGAGTTTATTAAGTTTATCATTCCCAAAGGAAGTATTACAATTGATGGAGTGAGTCTGACTGTAAATAGTGTTGCTAACAACAGTTTTAGATTGACAATTATTCCACACACGATGACAAACACACTTTTTGAAACGTATCAAGTTGGTTCAAAGGTTAACATTGAAACGGATATGTTTGCAAGATATCTTTATCATATGTTTGGTACTAAAGACAAGAGTATGAGTTGGGAAACTATTGAAGGTATCATGGCTAGATATTAATGATTTTTACCCCCTATGAAGATTCGCTTTTTTTTACAGTTACTTCTCGTTATGGTGGGGTAAGTAAAACTCCGTATAATTCGTTAAACCTTGCACTTCATGTAGATGATAATCCTAAAAATGTTTTAGAAAATAGAACGTTAATTTCACAGAAGTATCATTTTCAAATTGAAAATCTTATCTACATGGGTCAAACGCATAGTTCAAATATCACTGTGATAAAAGATAGTGCTTGTAATAAAATAGAAAATTGTGATGCACTGATTACAAATGTAAAAAATATTCCACTCATGGTTATGGTCGCTGATTGTATACCGATACTACTTTATGATCCGATAGCACAAGTTATTGCTGTAGTGCATGCTGGTCGAAATGGTACTTTTAATGACATTGCTAGAAAAACAATTTTAAAAATGGTTGATGAATTTCAATCTTCTGCATCAAATATTTTAGTCTATTTGGGTGCATCGATACACAAATGTTGTTATGAAGTTGGTGAAGAGATTGCACGCATTGTACCTGAAAAATATTGTGAGAAAAGAGATGAGAAATGGTACTTGGATTTGCAAAGCATGAATATTGATCAGTTGCTATCATTAGGGGTAGTGCGGGAAAATATTGAAATAGCATCAGTTTGTACATGTTGTGATAAAGAC
>JADGDK010000248.1 GCA_016744895.1 Campylobacterales bacterium
TACTAATGATTTAAATAAATTTGAGAAAATAGCTACGAAAACTAAACAAAATGAACATTATCAACCCTATATCATTTCAACGCTTAAAGGAAAAACATTAGAAAAACTAGGTATCTCTTCATTAAAAGAGGCATTGGAGTTAATCCCTGGTGTAGATATCGCAAATAATAATTTAAATTTTAAATCACCTATTTTTAGAGGTTCAAATCCTATCGCTTTTGGACAGTCAAAACTACTCATAGATGGTATTTTGGTAAATAACGTTTTCACAGATGGATATGTTGAGTATTTAGATATGCCTATTGAGATGATAAAAAGAGTTGAAGTGATTAGGGGGCCTGGAAGCCAGAGTGATGGAGTAAATGCATATGCAGGGTCTATCAATATCGTTACTTATGCACAAGCAGAAGACCATAAAGATCTTATATATGGAAAAGTTGGTTCAAATAAGTATCGATCTGGAGGATTTCGAAAAGGGTATCAAAAAGATGACTTTTCTTTTTTTAGTGACTTTTATTATCAAGAACATGATCAAAAACTCAATTCTGGGCAAAATGGATTAGCCAATGGTATATTTAATAGAAAAACACCAGTAGGTATTATAGACAATAGCCATCTTGCAAGTTCTGATAGTGCACCTTTATGGCTTGAAAATTACTCTTTGGGCTTAAGTATGGCATATCAAGAGTTCTCTTTAAAGGGAAGAATAAATCAGTATAAACAAGGTGCTGCATATGGTGCAAATCTTGTACAAGCGCAAGATGATGACTACATAGAGTCCCCAAATCATTATCTTGAAGTTGCTGTAGACAAAAGTTATAAAGATCTAAATATTATCTCTAAGCTTGGATATAAAAGAGATGGTTTATCTAATCATTCAAAAACTTTACCTGATAATGTTACATTGCCTCTACAGAGTGATTATACCAAGCGTGTGGTATTTCCAGATGGTATGTCTATGGTCATTGAAACAGAACAATCAACACTATACCATTCGACATTTGTACATTATAATAAGTTTGTAGATCATGAAATTACAGCTGGTTATTATATATCGAAAGTAAAAACTGAAGATATGGTAACAAAGTTAACAAATCGTACAAGTGGTATGGGATTGATAGACTATACTAATATCAAACCTTTTTTTAATAAAGATGC
>JADGDK010000249.1 GCA_016744895.1 Campylobacterales bacterium
GGACTTAATGTTTGGATGATGATAGGATATGTGTTATCAGATGAACATGCTTATGCAATGGCATTACATGATTGTGATATAGTCAATTACACTCGTGAAATTCCAGCACGACTTTTTTATCCAATTGTTCATCCTGCTTTTGATTTTGAATTTAATAAAGGATACTATTCAAGAGTGACAGATAAGCTTCATGGCCGTGCAACTAGACTTTTTTATACACCCCTGATTAAATCACTTGAAAAAGTATTTGGTAAAAGTCGCTATTTGGATTATATGAGTAGTTTTCGTTATGCACTTTCTGGTGAGTTTGCATTTGTAAGAAGTTTGGCTAGAGGAATTAGAATATCACCGACATGGGGGTTAGAAGTTTCAACATTGAGTGAAGTTTATCATAACACTTCAAAAAAACGAATTTGTCAATCAGAAATTATGGAGAGTTATGAACATAAACATCAGGATTTAGGTAGTGAAGCAGGTGGTGGTGTCTCTAAGATGACTAAAGAAATTGCAGAGACAATTTTTAGAATCATGTCACAAACTGGTGTTGTTTTTTCAAATTCAAAGTTTAAATCACTTTTAGCAACTTATTTTGAAGAATCTAGACATGCTATTACACAATATAGTTCCATATCTGAAGTGAATGGTTTAAATTATGATAGACAAAAAGAGATTGCTGCTATTGTTGAATTTACAGAATCTTTGGGACATGCTAATGAGAGTTTTAATGATGATCCAATGGGTGTACCTTCACTCTCTGCATGGACTGCAGTCAGATCTGTACTTCCTAGTTTTACTTATGAATTTAAAGAAGCTGTGATGTTGGATAAAAATGATTGAGAGATTAGAGCGAATTTATGGTAAAGAAGATGCTCAAAGTGCATTTGAAAAGCTTGAATTATTAGAGGAGAGATATAAGGCACTTATAAATTCTACTCCTTATAAGATGAGTGAAGAAGATGTGATCTTAATTACTTATGGTGATCAAGTTGTAAAACAAGGAGAGGAACCCTTAGTAACTCTCAAACATTTTTTAGACCAATATATAAAAGGGACTGTAAATACAGTGCATATATTGCCATTTTATCCCTACTCTTCTGATGATGGTTTTTCAGTCATTGATTATAAAGATGTTTCACCTCGCATGGGTTC
>JADGDK010000024.1 GCA_016744895.1 Campylobacterales bacterium
TTAATGGAAAAAGACTCTCTGGAGAAGTAAAAAACCCTTATGATTTAGACAGAATTCCCGCATCAGCCATTGAAAGAGTTGAAGTTGTAAAAGGTCCTATGAGTTCGCTGTATGGAGCTGATGCAGTAGGTGGTGTCATCAATATCATTATGAAAAAGCCAACAAAAGTTTTTGAAGGTTCAATCGGTGCAAAATATGGCTCCAATATTGATGGAGATGGTGAAAATTATGGTACAAACCTTAATGTTAGAGGGAAAAAAGATAAATTCTCTTATAGCTTTAATGCAGATGGGCTATGGTCAAAACCATATACGCAAAATGAGAGAGCAAAAACATTAGTGGGAGGTGGTAAAAGACCTAGCAATGGGTTACCTCCTTTACCAGGATATTTGCAAAATGATGGTAATCCCTTTTATAAGCAAGGACAAAACCCGCCTTCACGTCAACCGATAGATGCAACTAAGCTTGCAGATGACAAAGTTGCTTCTATCGCGGCTTTTAATAACTTTAAGAATCAGATAGCTTCTAACGTTAAAACAGGTTATGACACAGATGTTACTTATCGTGAAGAAGCAGATGTTTTTAACTTTGGGACTAGGTTAGAGTATGAATTTAGTGACAATGTCGTTGCAGGTATTGATTTAGATTATATGAAAGAAGAGAGGTGGGGAGTTTACAATGGTTTTTTCCATCCAATGGGGTTTGTGCCACCTACTGGACATAAGAAAAATCCAATAGTGGGACATAAACCTGATGGATCACCAGTCTCTTTATTTGAAGCACAACAAAAAGTATTAGGACCTTGTCCTGCTTGGAATGTACCTGTAAACTCTCATGATGAAAATGAGAGACGAAATATTGGTGGAGATGTTAAATATTTTGTTAATGATGATTTGATGTTGAATGTTTCTATTTATAACTCATATTATGAAAAACGAAACACTACAACAATGAAAGAGTGGAAAGATTTTGGTTTCCCTAATGAGGCAAAATCAGCAGCAAATGGTATGAGTGCTAATGTAGACATCACCTCTTATGAATTAGGTGGTAATTATGCAGTTAATGAACAACATCTATTAACTTTTGGAGGAGAACATAGAGACGAAAAAAGAGAAGCAACTGTCTTTGACAATACACCAGGTTTTAGCGAAAAATCTGTTGATTACCAAGCAGTATATTTACAAGATGAATGGGAGATAAGTGATACTTTAAATATCGTATTAGGTGGAAGATATGATGCCATAAGCAATGCAGACAATAAAGCAACATTTAGAGTTGGTGCTGTAAAAAATCTTTCAAAAGCTTTTAATGTAAGATTTAACTTTGCACAGGGGTATCGTACACCTGATATTAGAGAGATGTATATTTTTAAACAAACACCTGCCGGTATGCAAAGAGGTGCAGAAACACTGAATTATAATCTTAAGCCAGAGTTTACAAACTCTTATGAAGTAGGTCTAAGTGGTCAGAAAAGTGGATTTGATTATGCGCTGGCTCTATTTTTCAATCAGATAGATGATCAGATAGAACAAGTACAAAGAGGTGATGCAAGCACTGGTCAGTACTGGACATTTGAAAATGTGAGTGAAGCTGAGACTTTTGGTGTCGAAACAACACTAGGATACGGTTTTGATAATGGTGCGTATCTCTCATTTGCTTGGAATGAGCTTCAAACGGAAAATAAAGATACAAAAAAAGATTTAGAGTTTAATCCTGAACGAACACTTTCAATCGGTTTAGATACGCCATTGATGGCAAATTGGAATGTTGGATTATTGGCAACATATACGGGAGAACAATACTATAGCAAAGCAACTCCAAATGGAAATGTTGATGCCTCAACAGAGGCTTATACGCTTGTAGATTTGACAAGTACATATCAATTTGGAGAAGATAAAAAATATGAGATTTATGGTGGTGTAAATAATATTTTTGATGAGAAAGTAGAAAATATCATCGGTTCAAATGTTGGGACATATGTTTTTGCAGGTATAAGAGCAGATTTTTAGAGTGTAGATAAGAAAAGGATACAGTATGAAAAAAGTGATAGTAATGAGTGTAGTATTGGGATTGGTGACAGCTTTAGTAGCTAAGACACCTACCCATACAGATGATAATCTTAAACAAAAGATTGCCAAAATGGCAGGTGAAAAAGGGATGTTTGCTAAACATGAAGTATTTCCAAAAGACTATTTTTTAATTTCAAAAAACTTACCTTTTGTTATAGGCTTAGTACTTAAACATCCACAAAGTAAAACGTTGGAACTGAGTGATGATCAGAGAAAAACACTGATAGCAATTAAAGAAAAAACTGTACCAGTAGTACTCAAAGAAGCTAAAGCAATTAAACAACTGGAGTTAGCTCTTACTGATCAAATGATCAAAGGTGCCAAAGCTACTGATTTAAATGTAGAGATAGAGAAGATTGCCACATTAAAGCTAGCATTGACTAAAAAACATCTTGTATGTATTGAAAAGTCATTAGCGATTTTGACACCAAAACAGCTAGAAAAAATGATCCAATATGCTGGGAAAAAAGGTAAAAATTCCCATAAAAAGGAATTAGCACATCCAGTAGAAGAGTTAGTCTCTCTTCCTCATCCGCTGAAAGTGATTATGCAAAACAGAGAAGCTTTACATTTAGATGAAAAACAAGATAAAAGATTACAAGATGAGATGATGGCAGTCTTTCCCGAAAAGATCCATGGCAATATGGATAAAGCAGAAGTGATTGAGACGAAGATCAAAAAAGCAGTTTTAAGTGGGTCAAAAACAAAAGAGGATCTTAAAGCTGATATCAAAGCATTAGCTGATATCAAAGTTGTCATTACCAATGATCATATAGATGCGCTTAATACATTAAAAACTATTCTCTCTAAAGAGCAGTTTAATATGTTGTTAAATATGAAAGACAAGCTATAAAAATAACAGGAGTGAAAGTGCTGTATAAACAAACAAGACGTACTCTTGCGTCAAAGGAAATCTTTAAAGATCAAAAAGTTGTAACAATAAACCATAATGGTGCAAGTTATGTATTACGAATTACAAAAGAGAATAAGTTAATTTTAACAAAATAAAAATAGTTTAGCCAGCCAAATGTTTAACATCAAGCCAGCCAATAACTTTATTATAGAATATAAAGGATTGTGAAATGGTTTCGATGTTAGAGAGTTTTATGTATCAGGTTTCAAATATATTTTTAATACCTGTACTGATTTTAATTGTTATACTATTTGTGTATGCATTTTTTCAAATTGGTGTTTTTATTGC
This sequence comes from Campylobacterales bacterium, assembly GCA_016744895.1. Classification (GTDB taxonomy): domain Bacteria; phylum Campylobacterota; class Campylobacteria; order Campylobacterales; family QNZT01; genus SZUA-1433. The sequence goes on from JADGDK010000024.1 coordinate 3,271, forward strand.
TGAAGTATTTACCCGTAAAAAATATAAAAATATTTATAAAAAATATCTTCAGAGCGATACAAAAAAAGGTGTCAAAGGTTACCCACTATATAACTACTCTATACAACACATGGTGACAGATACAGATAGTTTAGAACTCTTTGCATTTAAACGATTACAAAATGCTTCAATTGTAACACGTGTTGCGCCTATGTTAGGTCTTGTTGCCACCATGATTCCTATGGGACCAGCACTTAAAGCACTTTCAAATGGTAATGTACAAGGGATTAGTCAAAATCTTATTATTGCATTTGCTGCAGTTATCTTTGCACTTATTACCGCTTCTATCACTTATTGGATTACGACAAAACGTAAAGAGTGGTATGCTGAAGAGATTACTGGTATTTTGAGAAAGAGTGTCACATGAAGCTCCTTCAAGAAGATGAATCTTTAAATCCTATTCTTTCCGCAGTTAACCTTATTGATGTTTTTTTAGTCATTATTGCTGCACTTTTGATCTCTATCGCAAAGAATCCATTGAATCCTTTTAGTGCAGATGATGTGACAGTCATTAAAAATGAGGGTAAAAAAGATATGGAGATTATCACTAAAAAAGGGAAAAAAATCACCAAATATAAATCAAGTGGGAAAATTGGTGAAGGAGAAGGTGAAAAAGCGGGTGTTGCGTATAAGATGAAAGATGGCTCTATTGTATATGTGCCTGAAGGAGCGCAATAATGAAAATTTTACTAGCTATCTTATTTTTTATCTCTTGTGTTTTTGCCTCTCCAAAAAAAGTATTGGTAATTTCAACACCTATGGGTGCAACATCTCAATCGAGTAAAATGCAGTATTTAAAAAATAGTGCAGACAAAATAGAAATGTTGAGTATTGACTATACTTTTGTTAATGCTTTAGGGTGGAGCGATGTTAATGGTACGATTAGTTTCTCAACTACATCTGTCAGCGATGAAATTGCACAAAGAAAACTGTTTTTAAAGTATGATTTAATACTTTTTGATTCACTTGCGGGTGCTATGAGTTTAAAATCAACTATGAATAATTTTGCCAACACGATTAATGAAAGTGTAGACAAAATTATAGTTCCTCTTCCTATGGTAGATGATACACCCTATAGAAAAAATATTACAAAAGAAAATCATAAAAATCTCTATGCTTATTGGAGTAATGGCGGTTCAAAAAACCTTGACAATATGATTTTATATATTCAAAAAAAGATCTTTGAAAAAAGTGATATCAAGATAGAGGAGCCAATCGAAATACCTGAAAGAGGTATTTATCATCCCGATTATCCAAACTTAGTATTTAAAAGTACTAAGGAGTATTTTAAATATTTCAAGATACAAAAAGGAGATAAACCTATTATCGCTTTGGCATTCCATAGAGGTTCACTCTCTTCAAATTCTATGAACCCTATTGACTATACGATTAAAAAATTAGAGAAAAATGATGCAATCGTTTTGCCATTTTTTACAAAAGTAGCAGGAAAAGATTTTGCTGGATTGGAGTTTTTGCAAGAGAACAATGAAACAGTTGCTGATGCACTTATAAACTTTCAGATTATGATTGTAGATCATGAGAGTCTTAAAGATGATTATAAAAAATTAAATTTACCAATTCTTCACGCACTTTACTATAGAAATGGGGATACTCAGCAGTGGCTTGATGATAAATCAGGTGTACATTTTTCAATGATTCCTATGACCTATATCATTCCTGAAACTTTGGGTTTTACAGATGGGATGATAGTTGCCAGCCAAGATAAGGTAACAAAAGAGATCAAAACGATTGAGTTCCAGATGGATTCACTTCTCAAAAAAGCACTTAATATGGCTCATCTCAAACAATTAAAAAATCATGATAAAAAAGTAGCAGTCATGTTTTATAACTACCCTCCAGGAATTAATAACATGGGGGCTTCTTTTATGAACATTCCTGAGAGTTTGGAGATGGTATTTGAAAACCTTGTTAAAGAAGGTTATGACACACAGGAGAAAAATAGTACATGGTTTGAAAAAGAGGCTACAAAAACGCTCAAAGCATATTATGAAAGTGGTCATGAACAAAAGATGCTTGAAGAGGACTCAGCCGCACTATTTCCATGTGATACTTATCTCAAACTCTTTAACGCACTTCCAAAGAAAATACAACATGATATGACTTCAAAATGGGGTCAACCAGAAGATAGCACTATGATTGTTGAAAAAAATGGTGCGAAATTTTTTCTCATTCCAAGAGTTAAAATTGGAAATATTGTCGTAATGCCACAACCTAGACGAGCAGACAGAAAAGATGGAAATAGTACAGAGAGTGAAAGTGATTCCAATCTTTGGCATAACACAAATATCGCTGTAAATCATGCGTATCTTGCAGCATATTTGTATGTAAGACAGCAGTTTAAAGCAGATGCACTTATCCATTTTGGTACGCATGGTACACAGGAGTGGATGCCTGGTAAAGAGAGAGGGTTAGCACTCTTAGATGCTCCATTTTTAGTACTTGGAGATTTGCCTATTTTCTATCCTTATATCACAAACAATGTAGCTGAATCTATACAGGTAAAAAGACGAGGACGAGGTACACTTATCTCACATCAAACTCCACCATTTGGTTTAAGTGGTACATACAAAGAGCTTAGTGAGATTATGGAAAATATCACACAATATAAGAGTGTGGATTCAGGGATGTTAAAAGAGAATCTTAAAAAGATGATCAAAGAGACTTCTATAAAAATCAATGCCCATAAAGATATAGAGTTTACACTACAGATGATAGAAGATGATTTTGAGAAGTTTTTAAATCGTCTGGAGGATTTTATATTAGGTACTTCAGCAACGGCACAACCTTTAGGAATGCATACTTATGGAACCTATCCAAAAGATGAACACCTTATTACTACAGTGATGCAGATGGTGGGAAAAGAGTTTATGAAAAAGGTTGATGGAGAGAGGTTTGCTGCAAAAGATTATCAAGAGTTTAATACATCAAAGGCTTATGATCTTTTAAAACGCCACATGATAGAAGATGAAACTTTGGAGGGAGTTGATCCTGAGCTTATCCCGTACCTCCAAAAAGCAAAAGCGTATGCGAACTCTTTTAGAAATCAAAAAGAGATTAAAAATCTATTTCGTGCTTTAAATAGTGAATATATAGAAAGTGGTGTTGGAGGAGATCCTATCCGAAACCCAAGTTCTCTACCTACTGGTAATAACATGTATGGATTTAATCCTGATAAAGTTCCAACTCCTGCAGCATATAAAACTGGTAAAAAGTTGATGGAAGATTTCATTGCAAATTTCTATAAGGAAAACGGTAAATATCCAGCTAAACTTACTTTTAATCTCTGGTCATTAGAGACGATGCGACACTATGGCGTTTTGGAGAGTGAAATACTCTATGCTATGGGAGTTAAGCCTATATGGAATGAACAAGGTTTGAGTGATGAGTATATTCAAAGCATGGCGTTGCCAATGCTTAAAAATTATCTTCCAGATTTTTTAGCAGAGTTTGTAGCATCTTTTATCACTCTTCCTCGTATAGAGATGGTACTTGGCTGGTTGCCTGATGATATGGCACAAAAGCCAAAAAAGATGATCAAACATGCAAAGGCTGTTAACAAAGGGGATATCATTGATGTTGAAATCATCCCTTACAGTGAATTAAAACGACCGCGTGCTGATGTCATTGTCTCTGCAACAGGATTATATCGTGATACTTTTCCACAAGTGATGCAGCTTATCGCAAAAGCAGTTGATAAAGTTGCAAAACTCAAAGAGGAGCATAATCATGTTTATATCAATAGTGAAAAAATTAAACAAAATCTACTTGATAACAACATGAGTGAAGAACAAGCATTAAAACTTTCTACCGTTAGAGTTTTTTCAAATAAAACAGGGACTTATGGTAGTGGTGTTAGCAAACTCTCCGATACACAAAGCTTCACCGCTGATGCTGATAGTTCTATTGCTAGCGATTATTTAGAAGAGAGAGGTTACTACTTTGGTGCAGATGAGGAGAGTTGGAATCAAAAACTAAAGGGTGTTGATTTATATGCACAAAATCTAAGTGGAACTGATAGTATTCTCTTCTCTCGTACATCAAATCTCTATGCACTCTTAACTTCGGATGATCCTTATGGATATTTTGGATCAATTGCGATGGCTATCAGAAATATCGATGGTAAAACTCCAAAAAGTTATATCTCAAATCTTCGTGATCCAAATGGTGCAAAGATGCAAAGTACAGCTGAGTTTATGGCACAGGAACTGAGGAGTCGTTATTTTCATCCAAAATGGATAGAAGAGATGAAAGCAGAAGGGTATAGCGGAACACAAGGTGTGCTTGATGTTGTAAATAACTTTTGGGGTTGGCAAGTTGTTGACCCGAATGTGGTCAGAGATGATCAATGGCAAGAGTTTTTTGAAGTCTATGTTGAGGATAAACATAATCTAGGAGTCAAAGAGTGGTTTGAAAATGGTAACCCTGATAATTTAGCACAGATTATGGAGCGGATGTTAGAGGCTGTTAGACTAGGCTACTGGCAAGCAGATGAAGAGACTATTAAAAAACTAAAAGAACGATATAAAAAGCTTGAAAAAGAGTTTGATATACGAAGCTATAACAAGAAATTTAAAGAACTTGTGGAGAGTGATAAGGTGTCTGGATTTGGATTGGCTAAACCAATCGCTGCAAAACTTGAGGCGATGAAAATGGAAAAAAGTAAACAATCTAAGGAGGTGCAAACTAAACCAGCACAAAAAGTTAAAGGGCAGAAACTTGAAGAGGTAAAGGTACAAAAACCTGAAGATAAAATAGAGTGGTTTTTTTATATATTTTTGACATTTGTAATACTAAGTGGAATGATATACCAAATCAAGAGAGAAATATAGACTACCATTGATATCTAATATCTTATGGTGGTATATCAATGTTATGGGAATGAAAAAGATTATTTTTCTACCTCATTATTGATAATAATTGTAAAAATTAAAATATAAAAGGAAGAATATGAATAATATAAATATACTCAGTTCTGCGCTACTAGCAGGATTATTAGTCTTTACTGGATGTGGAAGTAGTAGTAATGATACAGATCCCGTAAAAAAAGTAGATGATCCACATCCAGGTGAAACGGCTGAGCAAGTAAAGTCACGCTATTTAGCAGATATTAAATCAACAAATAAAGATCTGAACCTATCAAACACAACAATAAGTACAAACTTAACTGCCTTGGCAGAGTGTCTTTACGATAAAGATAAAACACTTGATCAAGATGATATTTTATCTACTTTTGGTTCAGGGGTTAGAGAGGAAGATCTAAATGCTACGAGTGGTATCAACTGTGAAAGTGTAACGATACGAAAAGTTGGTGGTACATTTACTAGTTCGGAAAATATTTTATACTACTCTATTAACAATCCAATTACAAATAATGAGCAGTTGTTGGCATATGATTATGATAATGGAAAAGCACATGTAGTCAATACAAATGTCATTTTAAAGAAAAAAGTTTTTATTTATGATGGTGTCAAAGAGGGAGATCAAGCCAAATACAATGCAAAAAAATATGGTCTCTATTTAGATCCTGAGGTAGGTAGAACAACAAAAACTGGGATAAAAACAGAGGATGGACAAGATATACCTTATGCTTATAACCTATACACTGATAGTGCTTTACTAAAATTTGATGCAAAAAACCCAACATCAATAGAGTCTATTTTTACGTCAAGTCAAATTCCTACAACACTTAAAAATGCTGGTGTTAGTAAACTAGGTGGTGACTATACTGTATTGGAAAATATTGTAGACGTGGATAATTCTTATATCACATTAACAGCATTTGATGCTTTAGCAGATGAAATCGCTGGAGAAAATGAAGAGGATAAAAAACAGGTAAAAATGACTGTAAGACTTGGCGATAGTGCTGTTGTTGCAGGTGATCCTATTGTTATTGAAAAAGGGAGTGATCTTAAAACGACAGCTGTTTTAGTCTCTGCTTCTGCCCCATATACTCCAAAAAATAGTGATGGCGTTTACGCACTTATGAAGTATGATAAAGCATTAAGTTCAGGCACAAAAATAGCTGATGGTAGATACTATTTTGCAACACAAAGTGATGACTATATCTATCTTCATAAAGTAGGTAGCAATAAGCTTTTTGCTTATCAAAAAGGAACTAGCACTTTAACAGAAGTAACTGGCATAACGTTAGCAGGGGTGTATGACCATGATATACATTCACTAGGTTCACGACATGGATCTAGTTCTGATCTTATAGATGGAGGTACAACAGTATCTGGAAGAAATCCACACTTAAGTGATGGCACTAATGGATATCTATCATTTCATTATGATCTACAAGAAAATGTTGGTTCAGCTTTTATTTTTGGTCCATTTGGAGCCTATAAAAGTGCACAAGTATTTAAACTTACAGCAGAAAGTGGTATCAAAATCTTTGACAATGGTGATGGTGCTGATGATAGCTTAAACCCTGCAAATACTGAACCTATCAATGGACATGTAAACTTAATAGCTGTCAGTGGTGATAAACTGTATACAGAGACTGGTTGGTATGATGGAAATGCAACTTTAGGTGGAGAGTGTACTGCAGGCTATCCAAGACCAATGTCAGCAAATGGAAAAGCTTGCGTAAAAGTAAAATATGGCTATCTAGATACAAGCGTTACAAACACTGTAGCTGATACAACAATGTTAAATTATGATGACAATAATAACACCTTAGATACTGATATGTTAGTGACTAATTTGCCTTATTTTGTATCAAGAAGAGTTGCCCCTTTGGCTAGTGGAGATAAACTCTATATCTCACTTTTTGCAGGAGGAAGTAAAGCTGCCGGGTATAAATATAAGCAGTATATTTTTGATTTAGGTGAGAGTACAAGTACAACAGTAAAAGATGGTAGAACTTATTTTGCAAAAACAGCTTACGGTTTAGATGGTGTTTATGATGGGAAAGTGATGGCTTGGGATGCTAATACTCAAACTATCAAAACAGATGATGGAACTTTATTAGCAGATACATCTTTGATCAATGGAAAACCTGGACAGTCTATCTCAGCGACAACAGATGGTGTGCCACTTTCTGGTATAGGAACTATCGGTATGTTAAGAAACAATGTTGGTAACCATGCATTTGAGTTATTTGCAATCGATACTGTAAATGGTGGTATAAAAGCCGTTGATTTTGCACCTTTTGGTGGTTGGATTTATGAATAAAGTAGGAAGTTTATTATTAACAGGGGCTATATTGCCTCTGTTTGTTTGCGCCGCTGAAGAGCTAGATAAAGTAATTGTCATAGAAAAAAATAACCAAAAAAAATCCTATAAAATAGAGAGTTTTTATAAAGGTTACTCAAGAACCCTCATCACTAAAGAGGATATTTCTGAAGCGTCAGCAAATAATGTGCAAGATCTACTTAAGAATATCTCAAATGTTACAGTCAAGGATAAAGGATCATTTAGTAAAAGCTTACAGATAAGAGGATTTAGTGGTAATCGAATCACTTCTATAGTTGATGGTGCAAAGCTCTCAAACCAAGGGATAACTATGGGTGGTGGTGGAGAGTTGGGATTGGTTGAGTCATCTAGTGTAGAACAGATTGAGGTCATCAAAGGAAGTCCGTCAGTAATCTATGATCCGGGAGCTACGGGTGGTGTGATAAAAGTAACAACCATAAAAGATACAACAGCTATGAAAGATCAGGTAAAGTTAAAACATACCTATCTTTATGATGATGGTTATGCACTTAATAAAAATGCAACACTCTTAGAAACAAAATACAAAGATCTTTATTTTTCTGTTTCTGGTGCTATCACAGATTCAAAAGAACGGAAAATGAAAGATAAAGATAAATTAGCAGAAGTTTTGCATGAGACAAATATAAGAGATGAACGTTATGGAACACCATATGAGTTAAAAGATTTAGGTTTTGAAAGTAATGCTTATGGATTACTTGCTAAGTACGCAATTATTGATAATGTAGATCTATTTTATAAGTTATATGATTTAGACGCTAAAGATATTACTGCTACTTATGGTTCTAGACGACCTATGGCATTTCGCTATGATAAGTTTCAAAGAGATGGAGAAGTACTTGGTATAAAAGCAAAAGATTTAGGTGGATTTAACCATATAGATTTACTATATCATAAACAAAAGCTATATCGACGCTCTTATGGTCAAGGACGAGTTAAAAATGAACTTAACTTGCAGTCTAATACTAAAAAAATAGATTTAGAATTTCCAGCTTTTGAACATACACTAATACATACTGGTCTAGAGAGAACCAAAGACAAAGCAAAAACATTGACCTACTCTGAACAAATATATAATGCCATGTATCTTAATATTGAGTATATTTATAACAATTTTACACTCTCTACAGGTACAAGAGCCAACAGTTATAATGTACAACAACATATAAAACCAGGGCAAAACTTAGATACCATAGAAGATCTTGCTGGCGTTTCTGGAGTATTAAAAGATGATATTAATGATGATAAACTTAACTACTCATTTGGACTTACTTATAGTTTAACTGATTTTCAAAACTTTGCATTTAATTTTAGTACAACTTATCAATACCCCTCACTTTATGAAAGATTTGCATTTGGAGGGGGGTTTATAGGTGGCGGTGAAAACATGAAAGCTGAAGAAGCAAAAAACTATGAGCTCTCATGGAAATTTTTAGAGGATGATTTCAGTTGTGAAGTAGCACTCTTCCAAAGTGATTTTGATTCCTATAATGATACCTATGTTCACTATAAAGTCAAAAATGAAACTGCGTTAAAAGAGTGCAATAAAGATCCAGATTGTAATCCTTTTGACGGCTTATATAATGAAGATCGTATCTATGATACTTGGAATAAGTATGCATCTTTTGAAAATGTAAAAAGACGAGGATTTGAGTTGGATATACGAAAAAGATTTCAAAGACAAAATCTCGAAACAAGTTTTCAAATCGCACAAACAAGGATCAGCGATAGCTTGTTAAGATTTCAAGATAGTAACGCAACTTTAGAGTCAGAATTTTTACAAGAACCACTAGAGATGAGTGCAAGTATCAAAAAGGAGTTTGAACACTATTTAAAACCTTGGGTAAAGCTGAAACTCCGTCATGTGACCAACTCACCTACCGTAAATCAGAGGAACGGTTATAACACTTTTAGTAAAGGTGATCTCTATTTTGGATTAACCTATAAAAATATAGTCTTTAATGGTGGTGTTAGAAATCTAAGTGATGCAGTCTATCATGAACCCTATTCTCCAATCGATGGTGTACAAAGAAGTATGTTTATGAATGTTAGTTTAGAATTGGATAAGTTATTATAACTTAGCACCCAAACTGAAAATAGTGTACAACTATTTTCAGTTTACTATGATAACTATTTTTATGTGGCTATCTTTATCTTAAAATACATATCCTGTACCTAATTCGATACGGTTATCGTCTTTACCTTTTGCATTTTCACCTATTACATAGTTTGCTTTTAAAACAACATTTTTGGTTGGTTTATAGTTCAAGCCAAGAGAAATATCTGTTATATCACCATCTGATGATTTTATACCATCTTGATCATATTTAACATCATATCTATTGTATGTTTCGTATCTAACAAAAGGAGTGAACCATTGATTTATATCATATGAAGCATTTACATAATAACCAAAGCCTTCTCCCGCTGCATCACTCTCATGTTTTGCTGCAACTTTTTGCGCATCATCAATTTCATTTATTGCATATAATGCTCTTATTTTAAAGCCCTGATAATTGTATCCTGCGTGTACTTCTGCAACCGTTGTACTTACTCCATCTAATGAATCATCACCCTGAGATGCATCGCCTGTAAATATAGATGCTCCAATATTAAATCCAGCAATACCATTGTAATCTAGACGAGCAACCATACCAAAATCTTCTGCTTTTGATTTTTGACCATTTTGGCGCATACCTCTTATTGTAGTACCTTTGCCTGCATTTAACCCTGCAACTAAACCAATTTGGTATGCAATGTCAGCAACACTACCATAAACGATAGCACCATTTTCATGCCATGTAGAAGGGATAATTCTTTTTTCAACTCCCGGACGGTTTACAGAATTAAAAGCTATAGGCTCATGGTAGAGATTTACATACCCAATTGGTACTAACATATGACCTAATTTTAAATTTGCTATATCATTGAGCTTAAAATCCAAATAAGCCTGCTCAACAATACCGTAACCACCAGTCTTTTCCCGACCTCCATGTTCCCACTCTAACTCCGAAATTAATTTTATATCATCTGAAAATTGATAACCTAGATACATAATAAAACGATAGATATCAAGTTTATTTTTGCCATCTTGATCAGCATAGTTAATATAGTCCATTTTTCCATATCCACCAATGGATATTTTATCTAAAGTACTAGAACCAGTGGTGCTATCTTGAATATTTAAAACACTTTCACTCAATGAATCAAATTTTGAATTCAATTCCTCTAATGTTGCGGATTGTAATTGTACTGTTGCTGTAATTGTAACAATACTCATTAGTAACTTTTTGTTCATGTAAACAACTCCTATTTAATTTATTTAGATGGAATACCATCATGAAAATTTTTTGTAAAAAACTTTCATAATGGTATTACGATTCAAACGAAGCGATGAATCGTAATACCCAAGGAATTGAAATTAATTTTTATCTTAATTTACGAGTTAATGCTAACTGATACAAACTTAAAATATATAGAAAATGATAACGGTATTCATTATTTTAAAATGTACTCTTTTATCACCCTTCTACAAGGTACAAGAGCTGAAGATATTAAAGATGAAAAAAATAACTATCATAAACAAGTTATGCCTGTAAGTCATGGCTATTCACTTAGGATGGTCCAAATTTAGCAGTAGGTGATGTACCTGTTATTTACCATATCAGTGTTGATGATAGAGGAAAAGCGATGCAGACAAAAAGACGAAGATCTGCGATAAGCCTTTCACACTTGACTCCACCATTTACTTCTGCTGGACTACATGATGGGTTGGTTGATTTTTATGAATTAATGCATTAGTATAAAGAGATGACCGCTGGAAGTACAAGAGAAAAAGAAATTAAATTACTTTAAGAAGTAAATAAATTTGCAGAGATATTTTGGCACATAAAAGGGATAAAAATAATTAAATCTCCTTATGCTCTAAAACTATAAATCTACCAATTTATAACCAGATGCAATACTTACAAGTTTTCCTTCATTGACTAAGGTTTTTACGCTCCGAGAATAAGTCTCTGCAGATATTCCAAGTAAAGAAGCTATTTCATACTTTTTAAGGTCAATACTCAATGTATAATTATTTTTGTAAAAATGTAATATTTTCTCTTTTGCGGTAGGTTTTATGTTTAAGTGTATATTTCGTTGTAAAAGTTTTATCTTTTTTAATAGTGAATGTATGATGCCACTAGATATACTAGGATGTGTCATAAAGTTTTTTTCAAACGCTTCTAAATTTATTTTTAACATCGCTCCATCACTTTTAAACTTTCCTGATGAAAAGGTAGGTTCATGCATAAGTGTTGGTGGTTCTGCTAGTATTTCATAACGATAAAAATAACCTATGACAATTTCTTTACCTTTTTTATCCTTTTTATAGATATAGACTATACCATCTGTGAGAATAATAAGCTCTTTTAAAATATCACCTTTTTGAAAAAACATCTCTCCTTCTTTATAATAACAAAGCGTAGAAATTTTTTCTAATTCTTGAAGTTCACTATATTTTAATGCACTAAAAAGGGGAATTTTTTTTAATATATCTATCATTAATCTACTCATATTATGGTTTTTTGAAAATAAAATTGACAAATATCAAGAAAATACTTCATAAGTTGATATGCGTTTTCATTTTCATTCTTATTGTATTCTATTGTAGCTAAACTTCTAGTGTAAAAAATACAAAAGGATAAAAGAATGCATTATAGACATAAAGGACTACTTTGTGCCGCTTCAATAGTCGCTTTACAAGTATCCGCACTTGAAGCAAAAACAGAGCTTGAACCTGTCATAGTAACAGCAAGTAAAACAGAAAATAGTCTAAAAGATATTTCTGCTTCAGCAGAGATTATAACAGCAGATCAGATCAAACAAAAAGGGGCAGTTAGATTAAGAGATATTTTAAAATTTAGTACGGGTATGTTCAATACCGCACCAGATAAGATCTCTATCCGTGGATTATCAGGAAGACATACCCTGATACTTATAGATGGTAAACGACTAACTGGTGAAGTTGGTGGTGGATTAGAGATTGACAGAATTGATATCAGTGATATTGATAGAATAGAGATCATTAAAGGTTCTGGAAGTGCTCTTTATGGGACAGATGCACTTGGTGGAATTATCAATGTTATCACAAAAAAATCAGATAAGTTTTCCACTACAATTACTCCTCAGTATGGAGCATTTAGTGGTGATGGTGAACAAAAAAGTATTACTCTCTCATCAAATATCCCCATCAATGATAAATTAACGACAAAAATAAATGGATCAATTCGTGATTTTGATAGATTAAATGATGAAGCTAAAAATAGTATACAAAAAGATGGTAGAGTAAGCACTATTGGTTTTGGTATAAATTATGAACTAACTGATCAAGATGAACTTGGTTTTGATGCAGATTATATGCAAGATGAAGGTGATGACTTTACGAATAATAGTATGATAAAGTATAACGATGACAATGAACGGCAAAACTATTCATTGTTTTGGGATCGCCAAAATGATAACTATAACTCAAAACTAAGACTATATACCTCCTTATATGATAAACAGTTTGAAGTATCTAATACAGCAAAAAATAAATTAATGAAATTTATAAAAGCTGAGAGAGAAACCTCTGTTGTTGAAGCACAAGTGAATTTTTTAATATCAAATGCACATCTTCTGACTGTTGGAGGAGAATTTAGAAAAGAATCTTTTGAAGGAAACATCCTTAATACAGGACACAATACAAATAGTGGAGTATATAAAGGTCTACCTTTTCAAAACTCAAAAATTGAGATAGATTATTATGCTGTGTTTATTCAAGATCAGTGGCAAATAAACGAGAAACTTTCATTAATTGGGTCATTACGATACGATGATAGTGATAAATTTGAAGATGACTTCTCTCCTAAAGTAGGACTGACATATGCAATTCTTGAAAATGCAGATATAGGACTTAGATTTAAAACAAACTATTCACATGGGTTTAAAACACCAACACCAGCTGATCTCTATATGGAAAATGTCAACCATAGCAAAGGTGTTGCTGTCGTAGGAAATCCCGATGCAACTTCAGAAAAATCTAAAACATTTGATATTGCACTAGAAGGAGAGTATCAAAATCTTTTTTCAAAAGTAAGTTACTTCCATACAGATGTTGAAGATTTGATAGAACAAGTATTTACGGGTCGAGTAAATCCTGATACACAATATAAAATCTTCTCATTTGAAAATCTTAGTAAAGCTACTATGGATGGGGTTGAGTTAGAAACTGCTTATCAGATCAATAAAGATGCCAGTATATCTGTAAATTATACTTTTTTAGATGCCGAGGGTGATATCGCTTATGGACCACCACCAAAAAAACTCTTTAAAACAATGCAACTTGAAAATAGACCTAAACATTTAGCAAATATCAAAACACATTATATTTATAGACCGTGGGATATGAGAATTAATCTTTGGGGTGAATATGTTGGAAAAATGCTTTTAAATTATGAAAGAGATGCACAACAAAATATTACTGGAAAAAATGAAAAAAGTTATACACTTTTTTATGCAAGTGTCACAAAAAAAGTGATGGAAGATCTTGAGGTTTATGCGGGTATGGACAATATATTTGATAAGACAGATGATGATATACCGTTACTTGGAGCATTTGCTTATATGGGCGTAAAATATAAATTTTAAAAAAAAGGATAAATAATGAAAAAAATAGTTTTAGCAGTTTTAATCGCATTGTCACCTATGGTAGCAAAAGAAGAGATCAAGATGGAGAATCCATTTTTGCATGAAGATCACTTTCCAGGAGGATACTTTTTGATGTCTGACTCCCTACCTCATTTTATGGGTGTTTACATGAAGCGTGGAGGCATGCATAAAGTAAAACCATCAAAAGAGCAAGAAGAAGTCATAGAAAAGCAGTTTGAAAAAATGGTAAAAATCATCATGAAAACGGCTGCTGAGATCAAAGAGCTTGAAACAACGCTCACACTTGAAGTTATAAATGAAGGAAAAAATGCAAAAGATGTAAGTGAAGTATTAGATAAAATTACAAATAAAAGAAAAGATTTAACAATTTTACAAATTGAGTGTCTTAATGTTTTTAAAAAGACATTAACTAAAGATCAGTACCAACTGATGAAAGACTTAGCTATTCAAGAGTCTAAAAAAAGATGAAAAGGATTCTTTTCTCTGTGGCGTTGCTTTTAAGCAACGCCTTTACAGCACAAACAATCACCAATACACAAGAATGGATAAGACCGCAAAAGATACCAACCCCTGTAGATAACCCTATCACTAAAGAGAAAATTATTCTTGGCAAAAAACTCTTTTTTGATCCTCTACTCTCTCGTGCAAATAATATTGCCTGTTCCAGTTGCCACGATCCAGTCAAAGGTTGGAGTGACGCAGATGAAGTAGCGATAGGAGATCAAGGGAGAAAAGGTCCAAGAAATAGTCCAACAATTCTCAATAGTGCTTATCAATATATCTATTTTTGGGATGGAAGAGCAAAAAGTTTGGAAGAACAAGCATTAGGTCCTATACAAGCGCATGTAGAGATGAATTTAGATCCAAAAGAGGCAGTTAAAAAGCTTCAACAAAATACTACATACCAACAAATGTTTCAAAAAGCATTTCCTAAAGAGGGAATTACTGTGAAAACTTTGGCAAAAGCAATTGCTACGTTTGAAAGAACAATTGTATCTGGAGAGAGTAGATTTGACAAGTGGATAGCAGGAGATACTTCCAAATTGAGTGATAAAGAAGCAAAAGGTTTCACTACATTTTTAGATAAAGGTAATTGTACAATTTGTCATAATGGATTTAGTTTTTCTGATCAAAGTTTTAACAATGTAGGTATTGACAATGGTGATACAGGACGAAAGGCAGTTAAAAAAAGAGCTTTTTGGCATGGAGCTTTTAAAACACCCACACTTAGAAATATCGAAAATTCTGCTCCATACTTTCATGATGGCTCAGTAAAAAGCCTTGAAGAAGCAGTGACAATTTGTGTTGAAGGTGGAAGAGATAAAAATGCAACAAATAAAGCAAACCTCTTAGTTGATAAACATTTGACAAAAGATGAGATTAAAGAGATAGTTAGCTTTTTGAAAACACTTAGTGAACCTGTCCCTGACTTGTAAAAATAATATGAAAGGAGCTTTTATATCAACAAAACATATTTATTGATAATTCAATTTTTTTTGTATTCACAAATTTATGCCGATTCTTTTGCATTGAGTGTAGAAGAATTGGCGTACTTAAATAAAAAGAAAAATATCTATATCTGTATAGATCCTAATTGGATGCCTTATGATGCTTTAATAGATAATAAGCATGTTGGTATAAATAGTCATTTTTTAACAAATGCTAGTAAGAAAATCGGTATACCAATGACTGTACTTCCTACAAAAAGTTGGGAAGAATCCCAAACCTTAGTAAAAGAAGGTAGATGTGATTTACTCTCTTTACCAGGTATTACTGAAGAGAGAAAATCTTATCTGAGATTTACTGATCCTTATTTTGATGTTATGATTATTTTGGCAACAATAGGTAATGAAGCAAACTCTATTGATATTTTAGCGCTCAAAGACGAACCTATTGGAATTGTTTCAAATCATACATATCGTGATAAAATTGAAACAACTTATCAAAATCTAAACTTGATTAAATTTAAAACACTTGAAAATGCACTGCAAGCTTTAAAAAATAAAAAAATATATACACTCATTGAAAATCTACCTACAATTGGATATGAAATTCAAAAAGGTAATTATGAAGAGTTGAGAGTTAGTGGTATTTTAAAAGAAAAACTACATCTAGGTTTTGGTGTTCGCAGTAATGATAAGATACTTTTCAATATTATGCAAAAAGTATCTAAAAGTTTTGATATGCACCAGAAACAAGAGATCCAAAATCGCTGGTTTGCTGTGCGATATGAAAAACAGGTTAATAAAAAACTCTTATATAATATTATGGCTGGTTTTACTTTTGTATTGTTTTTATTTTTGTTACGATATATCATTATGCACCAAACGAATAAAAAACTATCAATGCGTGTTAAAGAGGAAGTTAAAAAATCACAAGAGAAAGATCGTATTCTATTTGAACAAAATAAATTTGTGGCTATGGGTGAGATGATTGAAAATATTTCCCACCAGTGGCGTCAACCTCTTGCTGAAATAAATGCTTCAGTGATGTTAATTGATAATCACTTACATAAATATAATATAATTGACAGAAATATCGAACAAGAACTTTCTAGTATTGAATATGTTACTAAATATATGTCCCGTACAATTGATGATTTTAGATATTTTTATCGTAGAGATAAAGGGAAAATGCATTGTGATATACAAGAGAGTCTTAGGTGTTCTATTTCAATTGTCAAAGCATCATTGCAATTTCATAAAATAAATTTAGAAATCAACAATAGTGTTTTAATAGTTGTAGATGCATACTGCAATGAACTTCAACAGGCAATAATGATTATTTTAAATAATGCAAAAGATGTTTTGGTGGAACGACAGATCATAGATGCTAAAATCACTATAGATTTTATTGTTGAGAATGATAAGTGTATACTTCGTATCAGTGATAACGGTGGTGGTATTATACCTGCTAATGTTTCAAGAGTGTGTGAGCCATATTTTACAACTAAACATCAATTAAAAGGTAGTGGTTTGGGGCTTTATATCGCAAACAATATCATTAAAGGTATGAATGGAAGATTGGATATAAGTAATAGTAGTATCGGTGCCTGCTTTAAAATCGAACTCCAAATTAGTGAAGATCATGCACACTAAACAATACCCTTATTCACTTTTGTATATAGAAGATGAAGATGATGT
This sequence comes from Campylobacterales bacterium, assembly GCA_016744895.1. Classification (GTDB taxonomy): domain Bacteria; phylum Campylobacterota; class Campylobacteria; order Campylobacterales; family QNZT01; genus SZUA-1433. Next base: position 20,385 of record JADGDK010000024.1, read on the forward strand.
TCGAATAAAATATCTTCACTATTTTAAACAAAACTATGAAAAAGTTTATGAAGCCAATAATGGCAAAAAAGCACTTGAAATCTATAGTAAATATAAACCAGAAATTATTATCTGTGATATTAATTTACCTGATATAAGTGGATTGGAGCTTTTAGAAATTATTCGTAAACATGATCATAAAACAAAAATCATTATGTTAACTGCATATTCTGATACTAAAAAATTACTTGAAGCAGTCAAGTTAAAATTAACAGATTATTTGGTTAAACCTGTTAGTCGTGATGAGTTGAAACAAGCACTCCATCAAGTGCATTTAGAATATGAAACTTATGAAGTTATTTCAAAAAAATGCTTACTATTTAAAGAAAACTATACTTGGGATTATCAAAAAAATGTACTTTTTAGAGACGCATATGAAATAGTGCTAACATCAAAAGAGCGTAAACTTTTGCAATTACTTTGTGAAAATATAAATGTTACCCTATCTTATGAAAACATGATTGAAAATATTTGGGATGATTATGAAGAAGACAAATATAATGCTATCAAAATTTTACTCAAAAATCTTCGTAAGAAATTACCCTTTGACACTATCAAAAATATCTATGGTGAAGGATATCGCATAATCATTTCTTAAATAAGAAATATAACTATAAAACATAATATATTTTGCTATTTAAATGACCCTAGTATGACACTCTTCCATGTTAGAATTTTAGTATTGATATTTATTATCATAAAATATATTATTGGAGTACTAGATGAAAAAAAAACATAGAAAATTGATGCTTAGTATAGCTGTATCAACTATATTACCTTATCAAGTTGTAGCCACAGATACAACAGATATCGGTATCATAGATGTACATGCATCACAACTTACTGGATATAGTTCACTAAAGAATTATACACCACAGATAAGTTCTACTGCAACCAAAACTGATACAGATATTCTTGAAATTCCTCAATCTATATCTATTATTGGTCAAGAACAGATACAAGTTATTGGAGCCGAAAGTATAATGGAGTCTCTTGCTTATACACCAGGTGTAAGTGTTGGTAACAATGATTCTGATATATGGGAAAGTTTTTATATCAGAGGCTTTAAGTCACGCAGAATTCGTCGTGATGGTATGACTTATCAGGTTGATGCATGGGATGGACAGGCTGAGTCTTATGGTATTGAACGAGTAGAAGTTCTAAAAGGACCTTCATCAACCATTTATGGAGGTGATGAACCCGGTGGAACAATTAACATGGTTAGTAAACGACCAACACAATCTGCACATAATGAGTTGAAAGTAGAAATGGGTAGTTCTAAGCATAAACTTTTAGCTGTAGATACTGGCAATAAAATTGATGATGATGGTATATATAGTTATCGTTTGATTGGGCTTATTAAAGATGGAGATGGATTTAGTAATAATACTAAATATCAAAGATTCTATATAGCCCCATCACTTTTATGGCAACCTACGGATAATACTACACTTACATTTTTAAGTGAATTTCAACGAGACAATGCAACTCCACTTGAGTATGGATTACCTAAAGAAGGAACCGTTGTTTCAAATCCAAATGGTAATATTCCTAGAGATGCTTCTATCGTAGAACCTGGTTTTGATGAATCTAAAGTAGAGCGTTATTCTCTAGGATATATTCTTGAACATGATTTTAGCAAAACACTTAAACTTTATCATAGTTTACGATATTTTCATGCATCAAATGAACTTCAATATATGAAATTTGGAGATTTCCAAGAAGATATGCGTACAATAGAGCGGAATGGTGCATCAAGATGGCTTAGAACAAGTAAACAAATTACCAGTGACAATTATTTACAAACAGAACTTGATATATTAGGGGTGAAACATAAAGTACTAGCTGGATTTGATTATAGTTTTGATGAACTTAGTTCTGAGCGTTATGATATCAGTGTCACTAATGGTGATTTAGATATTTATACACCAACCTATGGAAATGCAATATTTGGTGAACTGGAATATAATAATGGCTCAAGATATGAAAAAACCGAACAGGTAGGTGTATATCTACAAGATCAATTTAAACTAGAACATTGGAGTTTTACATTAGGTGGAAGGTATGGTACTGCAGAATGGGGTGAAAAACCGTATGATGGTTCAGCACCTTATGAATTAGAAGATGACTCTGCTTTTACTGGAAAAGCTGGTGCTGTATATTTAAGTGATATTGGGTTAGCTCCTTTTGTTAGCTATTCACAATCATTTAAACCACAAGGAGGTTCAGATCGACTAGGAAATCGTTTTGACCCAACTAAGGGAGAGCAATATGAACTAGGTATGCGATATAGAAATAAATCGGAAGATACATTAGTTTCTCTTACTCTATACAATCTTGAAAAAACTAATGTACGTACAACTGATCCAATAGATCCAGAGTTTAGTGTACAAACTGGAGAAATTACTTCGACTGGTTTAGAACTTGAAGTACAATCTAGTATCAATGATGTATTAAGTGTTTTTGGTGGTTATACATATACAGATGCACGAACCACTAAGAGCAATAATCCAGAAGAAGTTGATAGAGCAACTAAAAATATACCTAAACAACAATTTTCATTATGGAGTGATTATAATTTTAAAGAGTTTGATTTACCAGAGCTAAAATTTGGTGCAGGTATTCGTTATACAGGAGAAATCAATAATGACAGTTATAAAATATCTAGTCATAATCTTGTTGATACTATGCTAAGTTATAACCAAAAAGATTGGAAATTACAACTGAATGCCTCTAACCTTTTTGATACTAGATATGCAGAAGGTGCCTATAACTTTTTCTATGGTGAACAACGCCAAATCAAAGTAAGTTATACTTATCATTGGTAATGAAATATAAATTTCGATCGTTAATTGTTGTTATACATCGCTATGTAGGATTAAGCCTTGCTTCTTTTTTGTTTGTTGCAGCATTGAGTGGAAGTATCCTCTCTTTTAACCATGAACTAGAAGAGCTAATAAACCCTGAGCTTTTTATTGTTCCTATACCTAAACCATTTCAAAAAAAATTAGATCCACTTTTACTTCATGAAAAAGTAAAAGTGGCATTTCCAAATATATCAACAGATTATATACCTTTGCGATCATTAGCACCTGAAAAAAGCTTTTCTATATCAGTTCATTCTGCTACAAATGATCCAATTGATTTTGATCAGGTTTTTTTAGATCCTTACACAGGTAGAGTTTTGGGAACAAGGATGAGAGGTGACCTTTCGCAGGGCTTTAAAAATATAATGCCCTTTATTTATAAGTTGCATTATTCTCTTCTTTTAGGTGATATTGGTGAACTTATTTTTGGTATTATTGCCCTTATATGGACACTTGATATACTATTTGTTACTTATTTAACCTTTCCTTTAAATACATCAAAACGTGATATATGGATAATACGTTGGTGGAAGCACTCATGGCATATCAAATTATCTGATTTTAAATCTTTAAAAAGATTTGTAAATCTACATAAGTCCATTGGGCTATGGATTTTGCCTATACTTTTTATATTTGCTTGGAGTAGTGTTTATTTTAATTTGGGATCTATATATAAACCTGTAATGCATATACTTTTTGAATATCAACATCTAAATATGAATGCAAAAAACTTATCTACCAATCCAAAGTTAGATTGGTATGAAGCTCGTGAAATTGGTAGAAAACTTATGCTTGAAGAATCTATCAAATATGGCTTTAAAATAAATTATGAAGATTTTATTGGTTATTTTCCTAAAAGAGATATGTATGAATATTTTGTGAATAGTGATCGTGATATATTTCAAAATGAAGGTAAAACTCGTATTTACCTTGATAAAAATACGGGCAAGCTTCTCTCTATAAGAATTCCAACTGGTCAAGCTTCAAGTGATACTATTACGAGTTGGATTACAGCTTTTCACATGGCTGCTATAGGAAATGTCTGGTTTAAAGTTTTTATAGCTTTAATGGGAGGAATTATAGTATTGCTTATATTTACAGGTGTATTTATGTGGTGGAGGAAAAGGCATTAACTTTTTGAAAATGCTTAATAAACCGAATTTTCATTTATTTGAATAGATGTTTTTTTCATATCTTCCATATACCGGTCGAATCATCCAACTTACCTTTTTTTGTTTACTAAAAACAATCCACCAAAAAAAGAAGACACTTGTTAAATACACTGCAATTTGTATAGACCATACTGGTAAAACGTGAGTTAAATCTATAAGCATTCCATCTTCAGAAAAAATTCCAAATCCAAATAAAGCTGGTATTCTAAACCAATAATAACATGAGACAGCAGATGCAGCAAAAATAGCAATTAAAGTTTTTTCTTGAATAAATTTTTTCAATACTAAAAACACAACCATTGTGAGTAATGACCACAACATAGGAACCTTATAGATAACAATCAGTTGAGAGATATTTGGTATTTGATAATAGTCTGGAATCTGAAACCAGCCATAAATAAATCCAGGTAATCCACCTATTAAAAATAAACTCGACAATTTTTTGTATATATTTTTTGAAGTATCCCTAGAGATATTTGATGTTGAATCAGGACAAGGAGATACACAATTATAACATTTATCACAATGTGCATTGGGAAATGATATTTTATTATTAATTCCATATAGTTTTTCGACAGGATAAATGGGACATAGCCCTGAACACCAAGCACTTTTCCAATCAAAAAATAAACTTAATACAAATGCTGTACAAGACAAAGATATCAATAACAAAGCCGTAGCAAATCCATCAGTATTAAATAGTGCATGTCGAAGTGGAACAATAAGAAATAAGATAATAATTCCAATTAAATTTAATTTATCTACTTGCAATGTTGATAATTTGATCTTTTTTGAAAACCCCATATGTCGAGGAAACAATGAAATAGAAGCAATTGGACATATATTTCTCCACAACCCTGTTGCCACAACTAAAAGTGCAGGAGCGATAGGAATCAAAATGTTCCATAATAAATGAATACCAATATCAGGATTAAAGATTAAATGATAAACAATTACAATACCTATGATTAAAACTATTAATTGAACGGTTTTTAAGTATTTCATTATCCCTATCCCCATTGTAAGTTATAAATTTTATCTAGAGAATTATTAGAGGAAACAAAAAATGAAAGTCATAATCATTATATGTTTATTTGAGTCATGATTATGATACTCTATTTATATGCAAAATTTCATAAAATTTTTTATTCAACATCGTTCTTTAAACCATCTATTGTTTGTTTTTTTACTTGTTATTGCCTATTTTTCGTACTTAAAAACGCCAAAAGAGATGTTTCCACCAACCGCACTTGATAAAATACTACTCTCTGGTTATTATGGAAGTTCTAGTAATGATGTACTTGACAGATTGATTGTTCAAGATTGTGAAAATATCTTTAAAGAACATCCTTTTATCACAAACATCTCCTCAACAATTGCAAGTGGGAGATATCATGTCACAGGAGATATTACCCAAGGTGGCAAAAAAGAGCAGATAGTTTCAGAGATAGAAAATGATCTTAAGAGCCTTGAAGATGATTTACCTAGTGATTTTTATCTACCTACAGTGCAAACTGTTGAACAATTTTTTCCACTTATGCGTATCTCTCTTTTTTCAGATAGTACTAAAAATGAAAAAGTGATAGAAGTTGCAAGAGCATTAAAAGATGAAATTAAAAATTTAGAACATATCTACGAATCTGTTTTAGTAGGAAAATATAACCGTATCATGCAGATAAACATTAATGATAAAGCAATTTTAGCTTATGGTTTGAAACGCAAAGATGTCTATACACAAATCGCTTCCCTTTACTCTCTTTTTCCTATAGGTGATATCATATCTGATAATGAACAATATTTTATTAGTACCAAAACTACAGATATCAACCCAAAAAAAATTTTAGAATATCAGATAAAGATAGACGGTAAAATTATCCGTTTAGGTGATATCGTAAAACTCAAATACCGCTTTGAAAAACACGCACTATTAACAAAAACTGATGGTGTTCGATCCCTGATCATCAATGTAAAAAAAGCAAAATTAGGTGATAGTATCGCCCTTTCTAAAAAAATAAAGAAGCTACTCAATCAATATGAAAAAACTTATCCAATGATACAATTTAAAGTTCTAAGTGATAGTTCATTTTGGATTAAAAAAAGGCTTAATGTTATCTCTTCAAATATCTTAATAGGTTTGATTTTACTTTTTGTGGCTATTTGGGTGTTTATATCTTTAAAAATTGCATTGGTAGTTATTATAGGTATACCTGTTAGTTTATCATTTGGAATTATTGGACTTGATGTGATTGATGGTTCTTTAAATACACTTTCAATGATTGGTGTATTATTAAGTTTAGGCTTACTTGTTGATGAAGCGATCGTGGTAAGTGAAAATATACATAGACATAAAATGTTTGGAAAAAGTACCTATGAAGCTTGTCTGGATGGTGTAAGTGAAGTGTTACCTGTACTTTTTGCAAGTATGCTCACAACAGTTATCGCCTTTTTACCTTTAACAACACTTACTGGTGGACTTGGATTGTTTATGCAAATCATTCCTTTGATGGTTATTGTTCTGATTATAAGTTCATTTTTGGAAAGTTTTATCTTTTTACCACTGCACTATCTATCATTTGGCGAACAATTTGAAAAAGCAAATAAAATTCGAGATATCTTTTGGTCTAAAATAAATCTTTTATATCAAAAGTCGCTCTTGTTTTTATTTAAAAACAAGCGTTTATGGTTGAGTATTTTTGTTGTTACTGTTTTAATCAGTACTGCTGTTTTGTTAAAAAATGCAAAGTTTCAACTATTTCCTGAGTTTGATGCGATGAATATCAATATATCAGCAAAAGTACAACATAACGATACAAAATATACAACAAACCAAACTAAAATCCTAGAAGAGATACTTCTTAAAAATTTAGATAAACACAATGTTGCTTCTATACATACTATTGTTGGTATGAAAACTGATGGAAGAGGACAACATGAGAAGGCTAAAAATCGTTTTACGATTACATTAAATCTTCATCCCAAAAAGAGTGATGATTTTTTTAATCGTGTAATAAATCCCTATTTTAAACTATTTGGTGAAGAAAAAGGGGGAGCTTCTAGAGTTTTGACAGCTAAAGAGATTCGTAAAAAAGTAGAAAAGCTTTTGATGCAGGATCAAAGATGTAAAGATTTTATGGAGCTCTCTTTTGATATCCCTCAAACAGGCGTTGTGAAAAGTGATGTGGTGATTTCAGTCTCTCATAAAGACGATACAAAGATACAAAGTACCTTATTAACGCTCAAAAAGAAAATGCAAGAGATAGCTGGCGTACATAATATTAAAGATGATATGAAGTTTGATAACAGCGATTTAAATATTGAAATTACTAACTATGGAAAGTCATTGGGTTTCACACAGTTAACAATAACCAAAGCTTTAAGAACATATGTAGAGATAGATAGGTTGTCTAAGATTGTTAACGATAAAAGTGAGTTTATGGAGCTAAAAATGGGATTTTTAGATAAAAATAGTTTAAAAACACTCAAAAATCTTCAACTACCAGTTAAAAATAGTAACAAACAAGTTGCCCTAAGAGACATTGCAACACTTAGTTTTACTAAAAAAACAACGATGGTTAAAAAAGAAGATTTACAAAAAGTATATTCTATTCAAGCTTCTTTGGATAAAAAGGTTATTACATCAAGAACATTTTATAAAAAGTTTACACCATTATTGGAGGAATTAAGAGAAAATGGTATCAAAATAACAATCAAAGGCGAAGCAGAAAAAAATGCACAGATGAAAAAAGATATCTTTAAAAGTTTTATCTTTTCAATCTTTGGAATCATACTCATCCTTACTTGGGTTTTCAAATCCATTAGAGTGAGTATATTTGCACTAAGTCCGATACCACTATCTATACTTGGTGTGCTTGTGGGACATATGATATTGGGATTAAACCTTACCCTCTCATCTATACTAGGTCTAGTAGGGCTTATAGGTATTATTGTCAATGACACAGCGTTAATGTTGAGTTTTATACAAAAGGCTAAAAATCAAGAAGAGATCATTTCACAAGCAACACTAAGACTCAAACCAATCCTATTAACTTCTATAACAACCTTGTTAGGATTTGGAGCATTAATATTCTTTGCATCTGGTGAATCTTTGTTGATGCAACCGTTGGCAGTGAGTATTGGTTTTGGTCTTCTGTGGGCCACGGTAGTCAATCTCTTTTATGTACCTTTGGGATATGCTTGGAGAAAGGAAAAGATTTAATTAATTGTAGTGATGAGTGTGGATATCTAAAAAAGAAGAGATACACTATAACTAGCCATTTAAGTGTATATAGTAAACTGCTTTGTTATACTTAATTACAATAATGATTTTTTGTTAAAAAAGGGATTTTTATGAAAATAATGAGTTTTGAGGAGTTGCTTGAAGAGTTTAAAAAACTTTTAAAAAATAATGGGCTTAAATTTACTGCACAACGTGAAGCAATTTTACAAACACTGTATGACAATCCTAAACATTTTACCTCGGAAAGTCTTTACTTGCTTGTTAAACAAAGTTATCCTAAGCTAAATATTGGAATTACAACAGTTTATCGTACTTTAAACCTATTAGAAGATAATGGCTTAGTTACATCTATTTCTTTAGGTGTACAGGGGAAAAAGTTTGAGATTGCTCTTAAACCACATCATGATCATCTTATTTGTGAAAAGTGTGGCAAAATTGTAGAATTTGAAGATGATGAGATTGAGCAACTCCAGCATGATATAGCAAATATGTATGAGTTTCAATTGACAAACCATCTTATGCAATTATATGGACATTGTAAAGAGTGCCAATAAAATAAATGTCTTTAATAGTCCTATATATAACTGCAGGAGGTTAAGGGGTATGTGTTATATATAGAACCATCAAAAAGATCATTAAAGTGACTAACAGTAATTTCACTATAGGCACTTTTATTAATCACCGTTTTTTTATATTTTTATTGTAGTGCAAAATATCATCTAGTACATTTAACTGTTGCATTACTTTAATTGACTTAGTCGCTTTACCTGATAAAGCATAGTCAAATAGGCTGTACCCCTCATCATCAGAGTGATAAAGGTTTGCACCTTTATTGATAAGGTGTTGCACCATTTTATCTCTATCATAAAATACAGCACACATAACTGGAGTTGAATTTTTATTATCTAAAATATTAATATCTATAAGGTCTGTAAGAATTTTAAAAACGTCAAAGTCATTTCTGAATATTGAATAATGAAGTGACGAAATTCCTGGTGCAATATTTGAATAGCAATCAATACCTTTTTCTATAAGGAGCTTAGCTGCTACTGTATTGCCTGCATAGAGTGCCCAAAAAAGTGCATTTCTGCCTTTACTATCTTTGATATTGATAGAAATATTACTTTTAAGGATTGATGTAAGCTGTGAGATTGAAAATGTAGATACGGCTTCAAAGAGTAGACACCAGCCTCTAGTATTTTGGTGGTTGATATCAATTTGATTAAAGTACAATCTCTCTAAACCATTTTTAAGTTGTGCCGTCTCTAAAATAAGTTCTAGAAGTTCCAATTCATTAAGTTGTGTTAATGGATTTAAAGTTTTATTAAATGCTGTCATATTAATTCCTATTTACAATTTTCGGGTACATAAAAGTTTAAATCAATTTCACTCCATGATTTACCTTTATGAAAACCTTTGCAAATTGTTGCAAATGATTTCCATGCTTCAGGGCTAAATTTTGCAACATCAAGTTTTCCTGATGCTATTGTGATATTATGGTCTGTCTTAGTGGTCATTTTAATTTTTTCAGTAATTCCATTCATTGTAATTTCTACATCAACCGAATCATCAACTACACTAATTACTTTGGCTGTGGCTTTACCATTGTTTTTTATAAATTTACCAAAAAGTGATCTTTTAGTATTGTTGTCTCTTACTTTTGCCATTGTCATTGGCCAAGTAGAACCATTATTGTTTAAATCTGCAGATGTATCAATACTCATTAGATTGATTTGCGCGGTTGCACCTTCAAGTGTATCATTAGTAAAAGTTGCTTTGATATCTGTAAATGTATTTTTAGTTACAACATAGCTC
>JADGDK010000250.1 GCA_016744895.1 Campylobacterales bacterium
TGATATGAGTGTGACCAGAATTAGTCCACTTAAAAATTCTATACTTACATCTGTCACTCCTATCAAACTTATTAATGAGTTTTCAACTATGGCAAGACAAGATGGGGATGCAGTTCCTTATGAAAAACAGTCCTACTCAACAGTTTTAAAAGGGATGTTTTCATTGGATTTAGACCAAGTGGGAACATTTACAAAAATAAACCGTTCAGGCTTTAAAAATGTAACTGATGTTATTTACGATAAAGTTTTAGAAAATGGTAGTGAAGTGGATGATTTGATCAACCCAAATATTAAAAGAGCAAGATTAGAAAATAGTGTTAGAAAACAAAGAGCAAGAGATACGATTTTAGCACTAAAAACTATATCTGGTGGAGCAAAAAGAACAACAAATTATGCAAGTGTGAAACCAGATTTTATCATATTGGCTGTTCTAAAAGGTGGGAACAATATCTTTGATAATATCGCAGTTGAAGAAGATGGTCGAGCTACATTATCTATAGAAGCTTTAAAAGAGGCGATAGAAGACAATAAAGAGTATTTAAGAAGCGATATTTATATAGGTAAAATGAGTGGATTTATGGATGATGTGAGTTTAAATATTATAAAGGACAAGGTATTAGAAATAACAATCCATACGGGTACTGTTAATAAAATGGTTGATGAGTTTGTTAAAGTACTAGATACAGTTGTGATTTAAAATGAAACTATATCGTGTACTTATAACAGCACAAACGGCTAGTTTTAGGTATCCAAATTTTATAAGTTCAAATCAGCTTAGTATCAAAGCCATTCCTTATACGACGATTGCTGGACTTGTAGCCTCTGCAACAGGAGATGATAAATTGGTTGATTTTAAATTTTCTTATATATTTAGATACCAATCTTCTTATGTGGATTTGGAAACTATTTATAAGTTTGAAAAAAAGGGTCAATCAGTGAATAATAGAAATGTAGTCCAAGATCCAACATTTAAAAGAGAGATACTATTTGATTGTTATTTGACTCTCTATTTTGAAGATGAAAAAGTGGCTAGTGCATTTGAATCTCCTATTTTTCAGCTTCTTTTAGGTCGAAGTGGTGACTTAGCAAGAGTTTTAGAAGTCAAAGAGGTCGAAG
>JADGDK010000251.1 GCA_016744895.1 Campylobacterales bacterium
TTGCAGATCGTGAAATTGCATCAGCAAAAGGTAAAAGTAAAAAAGAGGCACAACAAGTTGCAGCACAATTAGCTATCGAAGTCTTAAGTAAGGAAAAGTGATATGAGTAATAGTTTTGGAAAAAGATTTGTTTTTACAACTTTTGGAGAGTCTCATGGTAAGGCTTTAGGTTGTGTTGTTGATGGTGTGCCAGCAGGAATCGAGATAGATGAAGCATTTATTCAAAGTGAATTAGATCGAAGAAAACCTGGACAAAATCAATTTGCAACAGCTCGAAAAGAGGGAGATGTTGTAGAAATACTAAGTGGTGTATTTGAAGGGAAAAGCACAGGAACTCCTATCGCTATGGTTATTTTTAATACGAACCAAAAGAGCAAAGATTATACTAATATCAAAGACCTTTTTAGACCAGGTCATGCTGATTTTACCTATTATCATAAATATGGCATTAGAGATTATCGTGGTGGTGGCAGAAGTAGTGCAAGAGAGACAGCAGCACGAGTTGCAGCAGGAGCACTTGCTAAACTTATGCTCAAAGAGCTTAATATCACAGTTTTAAGTGGTGTATGCGCTATAGATGGTATTGAGAGTGAAGCTAGAGATTTTGAGTTTGCAAAAAGTAGTGACATTTATACTTTGGACAAAGATCAAGAGAGTGCTCAAAAGGAAGCAATTTTAATTGCAAAAAACAGCCATGACTCTGTGGGGGGAGCGGCACTCGTGAAAATTAAAAACTCACCTATCGGTTTAGGCGAACCAATTTATCATAAAATGGACTCAAAATTGGCAGATGCTATGATGAGTATCAATGCTGTAAAAGGGGTAGAGATAGGTGATGGTGCTGAAAGTTCTCACTTTAGAGGTGTAGAAAATAATGACCCGATTCGCAAAGATGGATTTTCTACAAATCATAGCGGTGGAATTTTGGGTGGAATTGCTAATGGTGAAGATATAGATATTAAAGTTTATTTTAAACCCACACCTTCAATCTTTCAAACACAGCAAACTGTAGATATACACAATAATGAAGTTGAATGTGCACTCAAAGGTCGCCATGATCCTTGTGTAGCGATTCGTGGTTCAATCGTTGCAGAGTCTATGGCAGCACTTGT
>JADGDK010000252.1 GCA_016744895.1 Campylobacterales bacterium
TCATATAAACTTGAAAATGAGTTTAAAGAGATGAAAAGTATCATTGCAAATGTGATTGATTTTATACCTAATGCACTTTGGGTTTTTTATGAAGGCGGTGAAATTTTTATACAAAATAGTGAAGCACAAAAGATAACGCCGCTAATCACTAAAATTAATAGCAATTTACCTAGTAGTGAAGTTGAGTTTGAAGGAAAAATATATCTTATCAAAACTACTCAGGCGCAAAATAAAATGATCATTTCTGCAACAGATATCACGGAACAAAAAAGAGCAGAACGGTTGACTTCTATGGGAAAGATAGCAGCACATCTCTCACATGAGATACGAAATCCAATCGGTGCAATTTCTCTTTTAGCCAGTACCCTTATGAATCGTGTTCAAACTCAAAATAAACCTATTGTACTCGAAATCAAGAAATCTATTTACAGAGTCGAACGTATTATCAAGTCTACACTTCTTTTTTCAAAAGGGGTAAAAATCAACAAGGAAGCATTTTCTATTGAAAAGCTTCAAGATGAAATTGAAGAGGCCTATGAGCACTACTCTATGAGCAAAGATATTAAGCTTATTATAGACTTTAAAGAGTCTGAAATCAACGCTGACTTTGACCTGCTTAGCATCGTAATGCAAAACTTTCTTTACAATGCTATTGATGCTATTGAAGAAGATGACAATGAGAGTGGAGAGATAACCTTTATCTATCAAAACGGTACAATCATTGTCAAAGATAGTGGGAAAGCGATAGAAGATGAGAGTATCCTTTATGAACCTTTTAAGACAACTAAACTTAAAGGTTCTGGTTTAGGGTTGGCACTTTCACTTGAAATTATCAAGGCACATGATGGTAAGATTGAACTACTAAATGGGGAAAAGGGATTTAAGATATGGTTAGGGAATTCAAAGTTTTAAATATAAAATGTGGAGGCTGCGCAGGGACTGTCAAAAAAGCACTTAAAGATGAGTTTGGCGAAGTTGAAGTCAATCTTGAAGTTGAACCAAGAGTCATTTCACTCCAAACAGATGAAAATTTCGATGAAGCTAGTCTTAGATCAAAGATGAAAAAATT
>JADGDK010000253.1 GCA_016744895.1 Campylobacterales bacterium
GTAAAAAGGTAACATTAAAATGAGTAATAGTTTTGGAAAAAGATTTGTATTTACAACATTTGGAGAGTCTCATGGTAAGGCTTTAGGATGTATTGTTGATGGTGTACCAGCAGGAATTGAGATAGATGAAGCATATATTCAAAGTGAATTAGATCGAAGAAAACCTGGACAAAATGAATTTGCAACAGCTCGAAAAGAGGGAGATGTTGTAGAGATACTTAGCGGTGTATTTGAGGGAAAAAGTACAGGAACCCCTATCGCTATGGTTATTTTCAATACCAATCAAAAAAGCAAAGATTATACTAATATCAAAGACCTTTTTAGACCTGGTCATGCTGATTTTACCTATTATCATAAATATGGCATTAGAGATTATCGTGGTGGTGGTAGAAGTAGTGCTAGAGAAACTGCAGCTCGTGTTGCTGCAGGAGCACTTGCTAAACTTATGCTCAAAGAACTTAATATCACAGTTTTAAGTGGTGTATGTGCTATAGATGGTATTGAGAGTGAAGCTAGAGATTTTGAGTTTGCAAAAAGTAGTGACATTTATACTTTAGACAAAGATCAAGAGAATGCTCAAAAAGAAGCAATTTTAGTTGCAAAAAATAGCCATGACTCAGTAGGAGGAGTGGCACTTGTGAAAATTAAAAATTCACCTATCGGTCTAGGTGAACCTATTTACCACAAAATGGACTCAAAATTGGCAGATGCTATGATGAGTATCAATGCTGTAAAAGGGGTAGAGATCGGTGACGGTGCTGAAAGTTCTCATCTTAGAGGTGTAGAAAATAATGACCCAATTCGAAAAGATGGATTTTCTACAAATCATAGCGGTGGAATTTTGGGTGGAATTTCAAATGGTGAAGATATAGATATCAAGGTCTATTTTAAACCTACACCTTCAATCTTTCAAACACAGCAAACTGTAGATATACACAATAATGAAGTAGAGTGTGCACTCAAAGGTCGCCATGATCCTTGTGTAGCGATTCGTGGTTCAATCGTTGCAGAGTCTATGGCAGCACTTGT
>JADGDK010000254.1 GCA_016744895.1 Campylobacterales bacterium
GCAAATGCATTACATTCACTTTCACTGAGTTTAAATGCAAAAAAGTCTTGCATCTGTTTTACAAGCTCTTCCATACCTGCTTTTCCTGCACCACTAGTTGCTTGATAAGTACTGACATCTACTCTTTTAATACCATACAAATTATCTACTGCTTTCAGTGCTTGTACCATCTGAATCGTTGAACAGTTAGGATTCGCAATAATTCCTTTGTTTCTCCATGCTTTGATATCTTCAGGATTGACTTCAGGAACTACCAGTGGTATATCCTCATCCATTCTAAAATGACTTGTGTTATCAATGACAACTGCACCAGCTTCTACTGCAGATGCAGCAAACTCAGCCGAGATACTTCCACCTGCACTAAAAAAAGCGATATCAATCTCTTCTGTTTCAAATATCTCTTTTGTTAACTCTTGGACAGGAATTTCACGATTACGATATTCTATCGTTTTACCAACACTTCTTGCACTTGCCAATGGCACCAACTTATTTATAGGAAAGTCATACTCTTTAAACAATTCATAAAACTCTTCACCTACTGCGCCAGTAGCACCAACAACTGCTACATTAAACTTTCTCATGTACTAAACCTCTATATTATATTTACCGATTTTTTTCTCAAAATTTGCACGACTTATACCTAGTGCCTCTGCACTTTTATCCAAATTATTGTCAAAATCTTTTAAAAGCTCTATTATAAGCTCTTTTTCTAAATCTTTGATGCTTTTATGACTTTTTCTACTTTCGAGGAATAGATCTTCTTCTTTAATTAGATCATTTTCACTTAAAATTGCTGCTCTCTCTACAACCGAAAGTAATTCTCTGACATTACCTGGCCAATTATAATTATATAATGCTTTAAGTGCATCTTCACTCAAACTTTTATGCGTTATATCATATTTTCTACATACTTTAAAAAGTGACTCTTTAGCAATATCTTCAATCTCCTCTTTACGTTCACGAAGTGGGGGTACTTTTACAGGAATTGTATTAAGTCTATAATATAGATCTTCACGAAACTCTTT
>JADGDK010000255.1 GCA_016744895.1 Campylobacterales bacterium
TGAACTACATGCTAAAACAAATGTTAATGGGATAATTTTACTCTTATACATTTATATATCCTTTGATAAATTTTATTGTTTGAAATTATACATAACTAATACTTTGATAATTATTAAAAGTATTAGTTATGCTATGAGCTTATAAATATTGTGTAAAATTCACATGTAGTTCATATGAGCTTGATAGAATATTGGAAAAATAAAAGGATGATTATGAAACTTTATCAATTATTTATATCTGCCACTATTTTAAGTATATTAGTCATTGGTTGTGGGTCAGATAATAGTAAAATTTTAGATCAAAATACATTTACGACTAATCAAAGTGACACATCTGTAGCATTAAGTGAAGAACAAAAATATGCTCTTGCTTATATGTGGCATGAAGAAAAACTTGCATATGAAATTTATCTAGAACTAAACAAGATACAACCAGCTCAACAGTTTGTTAATATTGCAACAAAGTCTGAAATACGTCATATAGAAGCTGTTGAAGATATGATAAAAAATTATGATATCAATATTACAAATCTAGAAGATTATAGTATCGAATATTCTGAAAATGAACTACGATCTATGCCTATTGGTCAATTTGCTATCGAGAAAATTCAAAATCTCTATGATATTTTATATGAAAAAGGTGTTAATTCGCAAAGAGATGCAATGGAAGTGGGATGTATGGTAGAAGTAACCGATATCATTGACTTAGAAGAATTCCTTCACGAAGTAGAGAACAAACAAGATCTTTCTGATACCTTTAATTTTTTGATAGAGGGTAGTTATAGCCACTACTGGGCATTTGATAAGGGTATGAAAAGTCTTGGAATTGATGATGGTTGCTGTTCTTTAGGTATAATAAATGGTGTTGATTATTGTCATCCTGAGTACCCTCAAAATTAACAAAGGAGATAAAATGAAAAAAATAGTTTTATTTGTAACAATACTACTGCTTACAAATACCCTACTGATGGCAGAAGGTCATGCAAAAGCACTATTTGAGGCTAAATGTACAAG
>JADGDK010000256.1 GCA_016744895.1 Campylobacterales bacterium
ACAATCATCGCTAAAATTATAAAATATGCTAGGAACTTTGGGACTTTATATTTTTGAAGTTTTGTTAAGATTGGAGAGAGTACCGCGGCAATAAAAATCGACAAAAAAAGTATCACAATGGCTTGGCTTGCCATCTTCAAACCACCGATAATGATCACAAATGCCGAAAGATAAAAAAAATAATATTGTATTCTCTGTGATTCAATCATGACAATTCCTTAAAACTCTAAGTAAAAGTATACAGTTTTTTTCGATCACTAGAGCTTGCAATTCCAGCTTGCATACGATATTTTGTAACAGTTCGCCTACCAATTTTGATATTAAATTTTTTCTCAACTTCTACTAAGATTTTATTATCACTAAGTGGTTTTGCATGATTTTCTGATTTTATAATCTCTTGTATAAAAGCTTTGATTTCACTATTGGAAACATCACCATCTTCACCTAAAGCAACTGCAAAAAAACTTTTGATTGGATAAACGCCACGGTCACATGAAATATATTTATTTGATACTGCACGAGATATTGTTGAGTGATGACGGTCAAGTTCTCCTGCTAAATCGTCAAGTTTCATAGGCTTTATAGCACCACCTTGGAAAAACTCATACTGATACTCGACAATCATCAAAGCAATTTTTGTCAATGTTGCTTTTCTAAGCTCCAAAGCATCCACAAGAGAAGTCGCCTCTTTGATCTTCTCTTTGACAAAATCAAATTTCTCATCAATCCCACCCAAATCAAGAACAATATCTGGATAATACGCAATATTCAACTTTACATCAATACTTCCCTCACTCATATTGATAAAAATATCCGGAATAATTTGTACTTGCTCTTTAAGATAGTCCAAAGCAGGAGGATTTTTACACTTTCTTATAATTTTTAATGCATCCGTAAAATGTGGTTCTTTTTGATATTTTTCAAGATTCTCAAAATCCTCAATCATAGTGACACAGCACTTATATAATTT
>JADGDK010000257.1:0-678 GCA_016744895.1 Campylobacterales bacterium
ACTTTAAGTTCTCGTACATATGTAAATATAGAAAAAAAGCAAATCATTCCTACAGAAATGGCTTTTACAGTAACTGATATTTTAGAGAAAAACTTTGCAAATATCGTTGATATATCTTTTACCGCAAATATGGAAGAAAAACTTGATGAAGTAAGTGAAGGAAATGTAGATTGGCAAAAACTTTTAAGTGATTTTTACTTCCCTTTTATGGATCAAGTAGCTGCTGGAAAAGAAAATATTGTTTCTCTTAAACTTGCAAAACCACTTGGACGAACATGTCCTAAATGTGGTGAAAGTGAGCTTTTACTACGTTCTGGAAGATTTGGTAATTTCATCGCATGTAGTGGTTTTCCAAAATGTAAATATACAGAGCAAGTGGATGAAGAAGGTAATCCAGCACCAAAACAAGAGAACCTTTCAGATGAAAAATGTGAAAAATGTGGAAATGATATGGCTATAAAAAATGGTCGAAATGGTCAATTTTTAGCATGTACAAATTATCCTGATTGTAAAACAACAAAAAGTATTAATGTAGAAGAGAAAGTTTCTGAAACACCTTGTCCTGACTGTGGTGGAAAAATCTCACTTAAAAATTCACGTCGAGGTCCTTTTTGGGGTTGTGAAGGTTATCCTGAGTGTAAATTCATTTCTAAATTTGAGCCTACAACTATTAAGTGT
>JADGDK010000257.1:688-938 GCA_016744895.1 Campylobacterales bacterium
ATTAAGTGTACAGAAAAAGGCTGTAAAAATGGTTTACTAGCTGAGCGAACATATAGAAACAAAGATGTTTACGAATGTGTAAAATGTAAAGCAAGAACTCCTCGAGAAGAAGAAACAGCTAAATAAGCAATGTTAGAGGAAAGAATTAAAGCGGGGCTATGCTCCGATTTAAGAGGATAACAATGAAAATAGGTATTATCTCAGATACTCATACCAAATTTAAAAAAGCACAAAAAGCACTTACTATGCT
>JADGDK010000258.1 GCA_016744895.1 Campylobacterales bacterium
GATATATAGAGCTTAGTTACACACAAAATGAAATTTCACCCGATCCAGGAGGTTTAGCGTATCGCTGGATGATAAAATCAATGATGATCATTGGTTTTGTCCTACTTGGATTGCAAAGTATCTCAGAAATTTTTAAAAATATTCAAAAGATAAAGGTTGAAAAGTGATTAGTCTTTATCTTTTTATAGCAGCATTGATATTACTAATGATTGGTTTTCCTGTA
Source organism: Campylobacterales bacterium (assembly GCA_016744895.1). Lineage (GTDB taxonomy): Bacteria > Campylobacterota > Campylobacteria > Campylobacterales > QNZT01 > SZUA-1433. Next base: position 224 of record JADGDK010000258.1, read on the forward strand.
GCCTTTGCGTTTGGTTCATCTGCACTTTTTGTAGCGCTTTTAACCCCAGATGTAGGAATCGATATTTTTCGACTCATGCCTTACCGTATCTATGGAATCATGCAAAATTTTACACTATTGGCAGTTCCCCTGTTTATCTTCATGGGACTTATCCTTGAAAAAAGTAAAATTGCAGAAGCCCTTTTAATTAATATTGGCAAACTATTTGGCAATGTACGAGGTGGGCTTGCCATTAGTACTATTCTTGTAGGTACAGTATTAGCTGCAAGTACAGGTATTGTAGGCGCTAGTGTAGTGATGATGGGAATTATTTCACTTCCTATTATGATGCGCTATGGATATTCAAAATCACTTGCAAGTGGGACAATTGCTGCTAGTGGAACACTCGGACAGATTATACCTCCTTCGATTGTACTTATCATCCTTGGAGATGTAATGGGTGTCAGTGTCGGTGATCTATTTCGTGCAGCTCTTGGACCTTCACTACTTTTAGTCGGACTTTATATCTTCTATATTTTAGTGATCTCTCATCTCAAACCTGAAATTGCACCTGCTATAACTCATCAAAATGAAGATAGAAAAAAAGTGATTTTAAAAGCACTCATCTCTATCCTGCCTCCGATTTTTTTAATTACACTTGTCCTAGGAAGTATCTTTGCAGGGGTTGCTACACCAACAGAATCAGCAGCTTTTGGTAGTGTAGGATCTATAC
>JADGDK010000259.1 GCA_016744895.1 Campylobacterales bacterium
AAAGTAGGGTTCAAAAATCTTGTGAATGATCTCTTTATCAACTCCCCCTCCATTATCTTCAACTGTTATAGTGACTTGGTTATCGGTTTTTTGAGTTGTGATTGTTATAACAGGTTTTTCTATTTTCTTGATTTGGAGAGTGTCTTTTGCATTGTTCATTAAGATAAGGAGAACTTGTTGGAGTTCATTTTTGTAAGCATCAATAATAAGGTCGTTTTCTAAAAACATTTTAACTTCAATGTCATGGTACTTTAAAGATGCCCCAATGATGTTAAGTGCATTTTGAATCACTAAGTTGAGGTTAAATCTCTCTTTGCGTTTAGTAGTCTCAAAGAAGTCTTTGAAGTCGTTTATTGTGTTAGACATATATTCAGTAGTCGCTTCAATATCGCTAAGTTGCTTTTCAAGATCTTCATTCTTAATACTTAAGTCCTCGAGCATTGTGTCTAAACGAAAAACTGAAGAGTTTATCTGCGCGAGTGGTTGTCTCCACTGATGAGCGATGTTTGCCATCATCTCACCCATAGATACAAGTTTACTCTGATGAAAAATCATCTCATCTTTATCTTTAGACTTTTGAAGTTCTTTTTGTACTTGTTGTTCTAGGTTGGATTGGTATCTGTAAAGTTCAAGGTGTGTTTTTACACGACTTAGAAGTTCGATAGGGCTAAAAGGTTTAGTGACATAATCAACTCCACCTATTTCAAATCCTTTTTCTATATCTCTAGGAGATGATTTTGCCGATAAAAAGATGACAGGAATTTTAGATGTTTTGAGATTGGCTTTTAGTTGTTGACAAACTTCAAAACCATTTAAATCAGGCATAACAATATCTAAAAGAATCAAATCTATCTCTTGATTATTCGCGATTTGGAGTGCATCTGCACCATTAGTTGTCTCCACTACATCATACTCTTGAAGAAGTTCAC
>JADGDK010000025.1:0-30071 GCA_016744895.1 Campylobacterales bacterium
TCTTTATCCTCTTTGGGAGATAATCCTGGTATTGCTATGGTTTTCACACTTTTGAAGATCTCTTTTATCTCATCGATGTTTTCATTTACAGTAGGAATATCACACTCCATTTTAGCTCCTTGTAATTTTTTATAACTTTTATTTAAACCAGTTTTTTACTTTATCTAGTACGCCGTCAAACTTATTTTCATGTACCATACTCTCATATCCAAAAGATTCACCAAGTTGCGTAAGAAGATCTTTTTGTTCATCATTTAATTTTTTAGGATAAATGATTTTTACTTGCGCAATTAAGTCACCTTTACGGCCAGAGTGTACATTTGCCACACCTTCACCTTTTAAGATAAATTGCTCTTTATCTTTCACTCCTACTGGAATTTTCAACTCTTTTTCTTCATTTAAAGTAGGAATTTTAATCATACCACCAAGTGCTGCTTGTGTGAAGAAAATAGGAACTTCCATATAGATTTGATCACCATCTCGCATGAAATGTTCATCTTCACCAACACGTATATGAACATACAAATCACCTTTTCGACCACGTTTGTCTTCATTTCCTTTTTGACCTACACGAATACGATGTCCATGGTCAATTCCTGCAGGAATTGAAACTGTAGTAGTTCCTTCTTCTTCAATATAACCTTCTCCACTACATGATTTACATCTATTTTTGACAATTTTACCTTCACCATGACAGCGATCACACTCTTGTGCAAAAGTCATAAATCCCTGTCGATAGTATTGTTGACCTTTTCCACCACATTCTGGGCAAGTAGTTGGATTTTTATCTTCATCACCTGTACCATCACAGGCATTACATGAGGTTTTATAGCTATATTTAATTTCTTTTTCACAACCAAAGACTGCTTCATTAAACTCTAATGTAATTTCACTTTCTACATCTAAAGGGTATTTTTGATGGGTTCTTTCTCTTTGTCCGCCACCAAAACCACCTCCAAAGACAGATTCAAAAATTGAACCTAAATCATCCATGTTCATGCCACCGTGTTGAAAACCTTGACGATCAAGTCCCTCAACTCCATATCTATCGTAAGTGGCTCTTTTTTGTGCATCACTTAAAACTTGATATGCTTCATTAACTAACTTAAATTGTTCTTCTGCTTCTTTATCACCTTGATTTTGATCAGGATGATACTTCATTGCCATCTTTCTATAGGATTTTTTAACTTCAGCTCCTGAGGCATCTCGTTGTATCTCTAATATCTCATAATAATCTATTTCAGTTGCCATTTTTTACCCTATCTCATAATAATTTTTAACTCGAGATTTTAGCTAAGAATTGCTAAAAATGTGCTATTTAAATATTATTTCTTTCTCTTTAAAGTATATAAGCGTTCAAAAAATTTAACAGATGTCGATATAGACTTATAAGTTAATATAAAAAGGCTAAAAAGTGAATATTAAAGATCTTAAAACGGTTACAAATGATACACTCAAAGAGGTGCGTAATTTTGATGTAGTTACACCAGATTTTTTTTCGGATACTTTCTATAATAATGCGACTAAAATTGATACTAATTTAGATAAAGAACTCATTGAAAGAAACAGCAGTGAAAGCATACTTGACAAAGTAATACGTATTCAACAAGAAACTAAAAATCATACAAATGAGCTTAAAGATAATATTGATTTAGCAACTGTAGCTATAGAAGCTAAAGATGATAAAGGCTTAGGTGAAGTAAAAAATAATATAGATGACCTTTACCAACGAATACTGCATCTTGAAGAACAGGTTTACCTTGATGAATTAACAAAAATGCAAAATAGAAAATGGCTATTTGAAGAGATATTAGTAAATAATACTTTCAAAAGAGATGGTGCATTGACTTTTGTTGATATTGATAAATTTAAAGTTATCAATGACAGTTATGGGCATATTGCAGGAGATAAAGTATTAGTCATGATTGCACAACTTACTACACGCTTGATGGATTCTAAAACTGTACGATATGGTGGTGATGAATTTATAGTGATCTCTGAGAGTTCAGATAGTTTAAAACAGAAAAAGTTTTTTGATACTATAAATCATAATCTGACTAAAAGAGATTTAACATATCAAGGGCACTCTTTTAAAGTTGGTATCTCTTTTGGATGTATTGATTACAAATCAGGTGAAAACTTCCATGAAGTGATTGAAAAAGTAGATAAAATGATGTATGAACATAAAAAGTCTAGAGCTTAGAAAGTAGAGTTCTAGCTTTATCAAAATCTTTTGAAATCTCTTTTTTTAAAGCTTCTAAACTATTAAACTTCATATTTTCTCGTATAAAATCTATAAAAATAATGGATATTTTTCCATTAACTTCTTCTAATTTCTCATCTAAAATGTGTGTCTCTATGGAAAAGTTACCATCAGTTGAAAGTCGTTTTCCAATAAAAGAGGCTGAAGGATAAATTTGATTTGAGATTTTTGTGTATGTCGCATAAACACCCTCTTTAGGAATTAAAAAATCTTCTACTTTGATATTTAGGGTTGGGAAAAGTTTTTTAGCTCCAATTCCTTGTCCTTTAATGATGTCTCCTTCAATTTGATAATGTCGTCCAAGTAGTTTGTTGGCTTCTTGAAGTTTTCCCATTTGTAAAAACTCACGAATAATTCTTGAATGCACTGAAATCCCTTCAAAAAATACCTCCTCAACAATCACTACTTCACCATCAAAAAGTGTTTTTAAATCATGAGCATCTGCATGTGCACATTTACCAAAACGAAAATCATACCCAACAACAATTTTTTTAAGATTTTTAAACTTACTTTTTAAAAAAGTAATAAATTCATCTGCATTTAAATTTTTAATTTCATCAAAAGATAAAAAGAGACACTCTTGTTTTAAATAATTACAACGATGTGCTTTAGGCGTTAATGAAGCGCTATTTTTATCAATCACGATAAGTCTCCCATGATCAGAGAGATGGGAGATGAGTTTTTGATGTGCTAGATGAAGACCATCAAATCCGCCAATGGCTAGAGTATCAACTTGTTCATTTTTTAAAATAGTAGAAAATCTCTTCATTTCCAGCTTTGCCTTTTACTGTTGAGTACTCTTTGATAAGCTGTTTCCAACCTAGAGTCTCAATCTGTTTCTCAAATTTTTTAGAAGCTAAAATGATAGCTTCTGAATCCTTAACGACACCCTTTTTATCTCTTTTTATATTACGACCTACTTCAAATTGAGGTTTAAAAAGAATTACAATTTCACAACACGAAAGCCTCTGTATATCATCTAAAAGATAGGAAACTCCTACAAATGACACATCACATGTAATAAATTCAAATCTACTATTACTATGAAAGTCTCTTATATTTGTCTCTTCAAAACTTGTCACTTTAGGATCGTTTTTCACATTTGAATGTAGTTGATCTGTACCGACATCTACGGCAGTTACACTACCAGCTCCACCTTCACAGAGCACTTGAACAAAACCACCTGTACTGCTTCCAATATCTAAACATTTTTTATTAGTAACATCAATATCATGTGTTGCTAAGAAAGATTTTAGTTTGTGTGCTGAACGAGAGACATAAACAGTATCATCTAAGATTTGGATAACTTCATCGTCAACTTTATAAGAGGGTTTTGTAATTATGAGATCACCCACTTTAACTTTGCCTTTAAGGATCAACTCATGTGCTTTATTTCTGCTGGTTGTAAAATTATTTGTGTGGAGGTATTTATCTAATCTCATGTTCTCTATTTTTGAGGGTTTATTACATTTGTGTAACAATTTGTTATAAAATACCTGATATTTCATTAGACAAAACTTAAATTCAAACAATTGCACTTAAAAAACTAAACAAAATATCAAATCATTCGATTTAGTAGTATAACAAATTTAAAATATAGGGACAAAGATGAAAGTAGCAAACAAAGAAATCGCAGCAGCGATCAACAAGACACCTTCGGCAATTTCGTATTTAAAGAAGAACAACTATGAGGAGTTTTTAATTTTAAAGCTTGGTGTATTATGTAATAAACTAAATCTTGATAATGAAGATTTAATGGCTATGTATTCACTCAAACAGATTGAACTTAAAAGAGTTGCTTCATAACAACTGACCTTGTTTCATAATAAAGTATTGATTTTACTGGAGGGGAAAGTTAATACTTTATACGACTTAAATAGAGTCCATTTGGAACTACAACACCTGTAGAATGACGTTTTTTGAGATTAAGTTGTTCTTGTAACTGAAAAGGTGTAAGTCTCTTCTCATTTATCTCCAAAAGAAAATGAACCATCATTCTAATTTGGCTTCTTAAATATCCATTTGCTTCAAATGAAAATAGATAAAAATCTTTATATTTATAAAACTTTGCTTTATAAATAATTCTAGTAGATTGCGTTTCACTTCCTTTTGACTTTTTAAAATAAGAAAAATCATGCTCACCTTCAAAGTATTTTACTGCTTCTTGCATAGCTGTAAAATCAATACTAGGTACAAAAAGTGCATAAGGTGTTAAAAAGACAGATGGAGTCTTTGTAGAGATAAGATAATGATATACTCTTCTTTTAGCTGAGTACCTTGCATGAAAGCTAGTATCAACAACTTTAATCTCTTTAATATAAATGTGAGGAAGGCATTTGAGATTTAACATATATTTTAACTTTTCTATATCAGTCCAATATGTAGGTAACTCAAAATGAATCACTTGATTAGTTGCATGTACTCCTGTGTCCGTACGACCACTTGCATGCACCTTTGTATTAATTTCCAGTGATTTTAAAACTTTATCTAATTTATTAGCAACTGTATTTACACCGCTGTTTTGAATTTGATACCCATTAAATTGACTTCCATCATATGAAAGTGTGACTTTTACTTGCATTAGTATCGAGAAAGTATTTTTTTATAAAATAGCACATGTGAAGCGATATAAAAAGCAACAAATACCAATCCCGTTCCAATCAATGGAATTTTTGAAGCTACTTGATAAACAATCATATAATAGAGTAGTACCACAATAAACATATTTAGATAAACATTAGGACTCTCATGTCTTAAGTTTGCAATACCAAATGAGATGGCAAAGAGGTAGGACGCAAATGGAAAAAGTGCAATTAAAATAGCAAGTGAAAGATCACGAGCCCTTTTTTTGTTGACAACAGCTTGATACCAATACTCAAAAATAGTATCTGTTCTTATCTCTTGAGTATCTGGATTATAAGAGATTTTTAACTTTTCATAATCGATCTGTTTGAGTTCTTTTTCTCTTAAACTATATACAGATCCACTTTTTAGATCAAGTTCTAAGATACTACTGTTTTTATCTATAAGTGCATTATTGGCCATAATAAATGTATCACCACCAGTTTCAATATCTCGTTCATAAAGAACAATATTTTCATACTGATCTTTAGCATCAAGTTGATTTACAAACACATTCCAAGTGGCAAATTTTTGTCCAAATTCACTCTCTTTGATATTGATCTTTGCTTCAAGTTTTTTATGTTCCAAAAAGTTTTTACCCAATTGTTTAGAAATAGGAATAAAAAAAATTGCATTGATAAGAAGAAGTAAAGACAATGCAGCAGAGAGGTAAAAAAAGACTCTTGAAATTTTTTTAGGACTCAAACTCATTGCAAATAAAACAATACTCTCATTGTCTTTTGACATTTTAAATATGGCCATTGTTAATGAGATAAAAAAAGTTACTGGTAAGACGTAGGTAATGATCTCAGGAAGCAAATAAAGATACATCTCAAAAAGATCAGTAAAACTGATGGAAAAGAGCAATGTAAACTTTGATATACGAATAAATGTGATAATAGTAACAAGAAAAAAGAGGATAAAAAAGAGTGATAGAAATGATTGAAAAAAAGCACTCAATACATATTTACTGACTTTTGTCATTAATATCCTACAGTTTAAAGTTTATAGGTTCAATTATATCCCATAAACATTAAACATAAACTCTTTGAAAAAATCTTCAAAAATATAAACAAGAAAAAGTGCAAATGCTAGAAATGGAATAAAAGGCACTTCAAAATCTTTCTCTTTAATGATAAGAAAAACAGGAAGTGCAATTACCGCAGATAAAAATATAGCAAAAATACCAAGTTTTAAACCTAACATAGCACCTATTGTTGCAGCAATCATGATATCTGCTTCTCCGAGTGCCTCTTTTTTAATCGCATAGGAGACATAAAAACGAAGTAGTGCAAATCCACCAGCAAATGTAAGTGCATTGCTAAGATTTTCTAAAATAGCAGGAGAAGCAAAAATTGCTAAAGTCAAAGCCCCAAGGTTTAATGAATCAGGAACAGCTTTGTAGCGCAAATCAATTAACGAAAGTCCAAGTAATAAAGCAAATACAAGTCCTACAATAAGTCCAAATGGAATATTTTCAAGCTTATAATAAACTACCGCAAACAAAAGTGCTGTTAAAAGTTCTATAATTGGATATTGAATAGAAATCTTTTCTTTACAAAAATGACATTTTCCGCCTAAAATAATCCATGACAAAAGTGGTATATTATGCCACCATTTTAATTTATTATTACAAGAAGTACAGTGAGAACCTGGAAATACAATGCTCTCTTCTTTTGGAATTCTCAAAATTAAAACATTTAAAAATGAACCAAATAAAAGTCCAAAAAGCGTTAATATAGCACCTTCAATTATCATCATCTACTTTACTCCACCAAATCTTCTCTCAATATGCTTAAACGTACCAATTACACTTTCAAACTCTTTTACTGTAAAATCTGGCCATAGTGTATCTGTAAAAAAGAGTTCACTATAAGCAGCCTGCCACAAAAGATAATTTGAAAGACGTTTATCACCACCTGTTCGTATCAGTATATCGACAGGATCCATATCTTTTGTATCAAGAAGCGTGTCAAAACTTTCTTCATCAATCTCTTTTCCCGCTTTCACAGCTGTATTTACTGCTCTTATAATCTCATTTTTTGAACCGTAATTGACAGCAAGTACTTGGGTAAGACCATCAAAATGGGCAGTTTTCTCTTTGGTGTAATTAATACGATCAATTAAACTATCAGGAAGCTTACTCAAGTCACCAATAGTCTCAAAACGAACATTGTTTTCTAAAAAGAGTGAGAGTTCATTTTTAAGGTAACGATCCATTAATTTCATCAAAAAACTCACTTCAGTCTCTGAACGTTTCCAATTTTCTGTACTAAAAGCATAAAGTGTTAAATACTTAAGTCCCATATTTGAAGCATGTATGGTTAATTCCCTCACACGCTTTGCACCCTCTTCATGTCCTACAATACGTTTTAAAAAACCTTGTTTTTGTGCCCATCTACCATTTCCATCCATGATGATTGCGATATGTTTCAGTTCGTTCATATACCTATTTTACCCCCGTAAATCCAAAAGTGATGCTGAAAGCTCATATATTGGTTCAATCTTTTTATCTTTCTTATACAAAAAACCTTCTAAATCTAAAGAATCCATCTCATTTTTTAAAAATTCCAAACTCTCTTCATAAAAAAGTGACAACGAGACTTTGCGCTCATCACCTACAACCGATACAACACCCTCAACAGGACCTAAATGTTCAAACGCAGCGTAAAAATCAACTTTTGCATCCTCTGGTGAGTCAGGATTTGATTTTTTTCTTTTTTTAAATTGAAACATTGTGTTTTGATTGCCCTCTTTTAAGACCATCGTAAAAACATTTTCATTGAGTGCAGCAATCATGTTAGTCAGTGTCATAAACTCATTTTTTGAAACAGCTTGAGACAGACGCTCTAAAAGTACGGCTTTTAACTCTGTTTTTGGATTCTCTTTGGTGATTAACTCTTGCAGTTTTGCCTCAGTTAACTCTGGTAAAAAGTCTTTTCGTTGCATCTGTAAGAGTTTTGGTTTTTTGAGAAGTTGTGAAAGACTTACGGTATTGAGCTGTGGGTCTTCTTTCATCACGCCCCAGTATTTTCCCCCAACATCTAAATCCATCACACTTTTTGTACTAATCTCTTTATTTCCAATTTTAAGCATGTATTGATTTTGTGTGTTCTTTTCAATAACATCAATAGTTACAGGAAGTACCGAATTAAAACGTGTGGTTTTAAGGTTGGCTAAAAGTGTCTCTATTTTTGCAATGTTAGCAATTTGTGAGATCACTCTTTTGCACTCTTTTTTAACGTTTGTAAAAGTTTCAGTGAGATATCAAGCTTACTTGCTTCTCCAAGATCTACGGTAGCCTCTTTGGTAAAAAGTGTAATTGCATTGTTGTCACTACCAAAAGCATGTTCACTTACGTAATTTAGGCATACTGCATCTAAATCTTTGGCTTCGAGCATCCCTTGTGCACTTTGCATTCCTGTTTGTTTGTCCATTTCAGCTTTAAATCCTACCGCAAAGATCCCATCTTTATTTACAGAATCTAAGATATCAGTATTTTTAACTAACTCTAAATTCCAACGATCTCCAAGCATCTCTTTTTTCAATTTTCCTGATTGTGGAAATTTTGGTTTATAATCACTTACTGCGCTTGCCATAAAAAGATAAGGTTGTTTTTGGATCAATTCTGGAACAGAGTCATCCATAAGTGTCGCATTGGTCATCACACCTTTTTTAGCAACTCTGATTGCATCAACAAGATACTCATGAAGTTCGTCAGAACTCTCTACATGTAACTGATATATCCCATCAATTAAATCATCAAACTTTTTTGTTGTAATTAAACAGACATCTGCACCTTTTAAATAAAGCGCAGTAGCCAATGATTTAGCCATTTTCCCACTTGAGAAATTTGAAATGTATCTTACTTCATCAATTTTTTCAACGGTACCTCCACCTGTAACAACAACACGTCGATTTGTCCAAAAATCATCTTGTAAGAGCATCTGTGCAGTTTTATAAAAAATATCATCAACTTCTGCTAAAGCTCCATCACCTTCATCTCCACATGCAAGAAGTTTTTTGATGGGTTCAACTACTTCAAAATTCATCAATTTTAACATTTTCATAGACGTCTGAGTAATAGTGTTTTTATACATGACTGTATTTGCAGCAGGGGCTATGAGCTTTTTATATTTATATGCTAAAACGCTTTGGGTTAACAGGTTGTCAGCGATTCCATTTGAGAGTTTATTAATTGTATTTGCCGTTGCAGGAGCAATCACAAAAAGATCTGCCCATTTTCCAATATCTATATGGTTATTGTCATCTGCCCAACTCTCATTTTGAGTTGTTAAAACTTTATTACCACTAATGGCTTCAAAAGTTAAAGGTGCAATAAACCTTTGGGCACCTTCGGTCATAAGTACACGTACTTGTGCTCCTGCTTTTTTGTAGAGTCTTATTAATTCTAACGCTTTATATATTGCTATGGAGCCAGTGACCCCTAGCAAAATCTTTTTATCTTTTAAAATAGTATCTTCCTCCGTTTATGCTCAAGGTTTTAAAGCTAAAAACGATAAGTGGCTATCGTTTTCTAACGCTTCTCACCGTTAAAAAATTTATGGAAAAAACCTTCAACTGTTTTCATGTTCGTTCTGCTAATTGCTAGAGAACCCTCTTTAACATCTTTGTTTACGGTGGTACCCGCTGCGACCATTACATTATCTTCGATATTTACAGGTGCAACAATTTGTGTATCACTTCCAATGAAAACATTTTTTCCAATGATTGTTTTATATTTATTTTTGCCATCATAATTACAAGTAATTGTACCTGCACCTATATTGGTTCCTTCATCTATTTCACTATCCCCAAGGTAACTTAAGTGTCCCGCTTTCACACCTTTTAAGGTTGATTTCTTAACTTCTACAAAATTACCAATATGTGTATCTATCAATACACTATTGGGTCTAACTCTAGAGATTGGACCTACACTTGAATTTTCGATTGTACTATCTTCTATTACAGAATTTGCTTTGATGTGGCTATTAATAATTTTTGCACCACTTAAAAGTGTGACACCATTTTCAATAATTGATTCACCTTTAATTTCAACATTGGCATCTATATATATGGTATCAGGTAGTCTCATGATAACCCCTTTTTCCATAAAAGATTTTTTAATTCTCTTTTGCATAATTTCTTCAGCATTAGCAAGATCATACTTTGAGTTTACCCCTTTAAAATTCTCTTCTTTGACATATAAAGGAGCAATTTTATATCCATCTTTTTTTGCGAATTCAACAACATCAGTGATATAATATTCTTCTTGTGCGTTATCGTTATTTAGTTTTGGAAGATACTTTTTAAGCATATCATTTGCAAAAAGATAAATACCGGCATTTACAGTTTTGATCTCTTTTTCAGCATTACTTGCATCTTTCTCTTCTACAATTTTTACTACTTCATCACCATCAATCACCACACGTCCATATCCACTAGAGTCATCAAGCCTAATAACACTCATTACAATATCACCATCAAGCTGGGCAAATTTTTGAAGTTCTTCAGATTCAATTAGTGGCATATCACCATTTAATACTAATACTTTATCGTAACTAGTTTCAATATTCATAACAGCTCCACCAGTTCCTGGGTAGTTAGCATGATCTTGAATAACAAATTTTATATCATCAAAATATTTTCGCATCTCTTGTTCTACCAACTCTGCTTGATGGTATAATACAACTGTGATATCATCACTTAATTTTTTTGCTTCAATAATTGAGTAGTAAAGCATTTCAAAACCTGAAACTTTGTGTAAAACTTTTGGTTTGGATGATTTCATCCTAGAACCTTTTCCTGCTGCTAGTACAATAACTGAAATATTTGACATATTTTATAATCCTCTTAAGAAATTAAAATAATTTATTTTTTTATAATTTTATAGGTATGATTATACTTTTAAAAGATAAATTAATACTTATTTTCAACTATATCGTACAAAATACTAAATATTTTATGTGTTTAACCGATATTTGTAAAAGAATGAAATTATTTAAACTAAAAAGGCAGTTGCAACCATGGATTTAGGTAGTGTAATAGGATTAGTTTTAACTCTAGCTTTGCTTTTGGGTGCAATGGCAATGGGTGTTGGACTAGGACCCTATATTGATATCCCTTCAATTTTAATTGTTTTTGGTGGAACCGCTGGAACACTTCTTATTGGTTTTAAGCTAGAACAAATCAAAGCATTTGGTAAAGTTTTTATGGTGGCGATAAAACCTGTCATAGATGATCCTAAAGAGCTTATTGCAAAACTTGTTGATTTCTCTACAAAAGCTAGAAAAGACGGAATTCTAGCACTTGAAGGTGATGCCAACAATGAAGAGAATGAGTTTTTAAAAAAAGGACTTGGCATGGCAATTGATGGTAATGAGCCTGATATCATCAGAGACCTTCTTGAAATTGATATGGAACAGACAGATGGAAGACATAAAAATAATGCTTTGATGTTTGGACAACTTGCAGGTTTTGCCGGAGCAATGGGAATGATTGGAACACTTATTGGTCTGGTTGCAATGCTTTTAAACATGGCTGATCCTGCAGCTATTGGTCCTGCTATGGCAGTTGCACTTCTTACGACTATGTACGGTGCCATGCTTGGAAATGTAATAGGTGGACCTGTGGAGAATATCTTGACTTTAAGAAACATTGATGAAATGGTTATCAAAACACTTATTATTGAAGGGATCATGTCCATTCAAGCGGGAGATAATCCAAGAGTGCTTGAAGCAAAATTATTAGCATTTCTAGCTCCAAGTGAGAGAGAAAGTCAATTTGATAAATAGAGATGATATATGATATTTACTATAAAAATTAACCAACCAAACTTTCTCAGCAAAGCTGTAGCTTCAGTGAGAGGAATTTCAACTAGGCTTTGCCTAGTTGAAAGGAGATATTAGATGGGTAAAAAGAAAAAGTGTCCTGAACCGGATTGTCCCAAATGTCTTCCAGGATGGTTGGCAGCATTTGGTGATTTAATGTCCTTACTTTTATGTTTCTTTGTATTGCTTTTATCTATGTCAACTATGGATGCTAAAAAAGTAGAAGAGGCTGTAGGTTCACTCTCAGGAGCATTGAGTGTACTAGAAGGTGGTACCAAAACTGAAATTAGTCAAGAGCGTCAACAAGAGACTACACCAATTGACCAAGAAGATGAAACAGCACAAAAAATTAAAACTATGAAAAGAACGATCATCGAAGTCAATGAAATGATGAAAGATGGTTCAGCTGAATCTACTGAAATCACGCTACAAGAGAGTGAAGATGGTTTTATGATTAGACTCCCCGCAAAACTACTTTTTAAGGCTGGTAAAGCTGAAATTGATAATGAAGATGCCGTACTATTTTTAAAACGTATTGCACTGATTATTGATAAACTTCCAAAACATTTGCATATCAATATCGTAGGACATACTGATGACTCTACTATGGAAAATATAGGTTTATATCGTGGTAATTGGTCACTCTCAGCTGAACGTGCGATATCCGTTGCAAATGAACTTATTAAAAATGATATTGAACCAAAACTTATTACTGCTGGTGGTAAAGCTGAATTTGAGCCTATCGCTTCAAATTTGACTCCTGAAGGTAAGGAAAAAAATAGGAGAGTTGAGTTATACTTTTTTTCAAAAGATAAAGATGATAAAGAGGATGCTCAAAGAAGTATTCTTGACTCAAAAGGGGCATCTAAAAACGGAGGATAGTTATTTTTAAAGCGTTAACTATACTACTATTTTTCATCTCTATCGCATTTGGTGCCGATCCCGTGGTACCAAATATCGACATTTCACTTTCAGCACCAAGTGAACCTGAAGATCTTGTAAGTTCTATCAATGTTTTAATCGTCTTAACCCTTTTAGTACTTGCCCCTTCTTTGATACTTGTAATGACAAGCTTTGTACGACTTATCATTGTCTTTTCATTTCTTCGTCAAGCACTTGGAACACAGCAAATGCCTCCAAACCAACTTATGGTATCGCTGGCTATGATTTTAACATTTTTTATTATGGAGCCTGTCGGACAAAAAGCTTATGCTAATGGAGTAAAACCTTATATCGATAAAGAAATCACTTATCAAGTCGCCTTTGAAAAAGGAGTAGAACCTTTTAAAGAATTTATGATACGAAATACTAGAGAAAAAGATCTTGCGCTCTTTTTTAGGATAAGAGATATTAAAAATCCACAAAACTATAAAGAAGTACCGCTCACAGTTGCAATACCTGCGTTTATGATTAGTGAGCTTAAGAGTGCATTTGAAATTGGATTTTTACTCTATCTACCTTTTTTAGTAATCGATATGGTTGTCAGTTCTGTACTAATGGCTATGGGTATGATGATGCTTCCACCTGTGATGATATCTATGCCATTTAAACTACTCATATTTGTGCTCGTGGATGGCTGGAATCTTTTAGTAGGTAATTTGATAGCGAGTTTTAAATGACGTGTGAATATTTTGGAGTCTGTGGCTCTTGTACGCTACATGATAAGAGCTATGAAGAGCAACTTAACTATAAAGTTGAAACAATTAAAGAAGACTTTGAACTTCAAAATCTTGATATCATTACTTCAAAATCATCTCATTTTAGAGCACGAGCGGAATTTCGTATCTACCATGATGATGAAGGTATCAGTTATGCAATGAATACTTTAGAGCGTAAAGGATTAGTCAAAATTGACAATTGTTCTATTGTGAGTGAATCTATAGCAAATTTTATGTCTAAGCTTCTCAAAGCAGTTTTACCAAATCCTATGTTAAAACAACGGCTTTTTTCAGTAGAGTTTCTTTCTTCACAAAAAGGAGAACTTCTAGTCACTCTTATTTATCATAAAAAGATTGATGAAATATGGAAAACAGAGGCACAACAACTTGCCAAAACTTTAAATATTGACCTTATTGGAAGATCACGAGGTGTTAAAATTGTTGTCACAAAAGAGTATATCGATGAGACATTAACAATATTGGATAAACAGTACCACTATAGACTTTATGATACAGGATTTACACAGCCAAATAGTGGTGTAAATGAAAAAATGATTGGATGGGTTAAAAAGAAAATTGGTAACAGCAGTAATGATTTACTAGAGCTTTATTGTGGTCACGGAAATTTTACAATCCCTTTAAGTTCTCATTTTCGTTCTGTATTAGCAACTGAAATATCAAAAAGATCCATCCAAACAGCAAAAGAGAATTGTACTGTCAACAGTGTTAACAATATTGAATTTGTTCGACTCTCTAGTGAAGAATTGGTACAAGCACTGAACAAAGAGAGAGAATTTAGACGTTTAAAAGGGATTAATTTAGATCTATTTTCATTTGACACTATCTTTGTTGATCCACCACGTGCGGGATTAGATAGTCAAACTCTTGCATTTATCAAAAATTTTAGACGAATCATCTATATCTCTTGTAATCCTCAAACACTTAAACGAGATTTGGAGACTTTAAAAACTAATTTTAATGTTTTAGATTTTGCTGTTTTTGATCAATTTAGCTATACTCACCATATAGAATGTGGGATAATTTTAAAATCTTTAAGTAATAGGTAATTTTATATAATGTTTGAAAAATTTTTGAGATTTTTTATTGATAATGCACGAATGAACTATCTTCTGTTTGTTCTTGTTTTTATAGTGGGTGTCTACTCTTATATTAAAACACCTAAAGAGATATTTCCATCATTTGAATTAGATATGGTGTCAATTTCAGGGAATTATGCAGGTGCTTCTATTGATATCTTAGACAAGATGGCAGTTAAAGATATTGAAGATGAAGTTAAAAATGTAGATGGTATTAAAGAGATGTCAACGATCATCTCCCCTACCCGCTTTAATATGATATTAGAGCTTGAAAAAAGAGTTGATAGGTATAATACAGCTGATAAAGTTAAAGATGCACTCGCTTTAGCCAAACAGAATCTTCCAGACGATATGGATGAGCCAACAGTATCAGTTTTAGAGGTCAAAAGAGACCTCATGAATGTTGCCATCACAAGTGATAGTGCTTCAAATGCAGATTTGATAGAAAAAGCAAATCTTCTTAAAGATCAAATTACCAATCTACCAAATATCTCTGAAGTAAATATTTATGGAGATTCGGATATCTATTTTGATATCAATTTAAATTCACAAAAAATTAAAGCTTTAGGTATTGATGAAAATGCACTGATTACTGCTGTTTCTGGTCTTTCTTATATCTATCCTATAGGCAAAGTAGAAGACTCTAAAGGGGGGCATTACTTTATTTCGACCTTCAATGGCAAAAAAGAGGCTGATGAAATGCTTAAGAGCCGTATCAAGGTAGGTGGTAAAATACTTTACCTATCAGATATTGCCAAAATTGAAAAAAAGTATGAAGATGCAAGTACTATGTTTTCAGTGGATAACAAACATGCTATAGATCTTGCTATTAAACAGAGTAAAGTAGGAAACGCCTTAGTTCTATCCCAAGAGATACATAAAATAGTCAAAGAAATGAATCAAAAGAATGAAAAATATAGCTATATCATTCATAATGATCATTCTGTACAAATTAAAGATAGACTCAATATCATTGTTTCCAATATTTTTTTAGGGCTTATTCTTATTGCATTGCTTGTAATATTTTTAATTAACTCTAGAATGTCTTTTATTATTTCACTTGGAATTCCTACCTCTTTTGTGTTGGGTGCTTTTTATCTTTTTGTTTCTGGTTATTCTATAAATATGATCTCTTTAGTCGGGGTTCTTATCGCACTTGGAATTATTGTAGATGATGCGATTGTTGTGAGTGAAAATATTCAACAACATATCGAAAAAGGAATGGAGCCTAAAGAGGCAGCAATTGTGGGTGCAAAAGAGATGTTTAAACCTGTGACAATTGCTTCTTTGACAACACTTTTTGCCTTTATTCCAGCATTGATGCTTAGTGGCACAATGGGTGAAGTTATTAAACTTATTCCCATAACAGTTGCTGTTTTAGTATTTGCCTCGTTAATAGAATCTTTTGTCTTTTTACCAATTCACGCGGCGCATGCCTTAGATAAAAAACATAAAGCTGCAAGTTGGGAAAAGGCAAATAAAGTATATAGCCTTATTATTCACTATTTGGTTAAATATAAAAAAAGTTTTTTATTTTTATTTATTATCTTGGTTCCCCTCTTAATGGCTATAGGTATCAAAATGAGCAAATTTCAAATGTTTCCAAAATTTGATGCGACTACTGTAAATTTAGCACTTAAAGCAAATGTAAATACTTCAACAGAAGAGACTTATGAAATCTTAAAAGTAATACAAAAAGATATTTATGCAAAGCGTGATCTGTTTTATGTTGATCATGTCGGTGCAATTGCTGGATGGAGAAGGGATAGTGCTGGTAACAGTGAGAGTTATCCTTATGTTGGCCAAATAACTATAGAGCTTGAAAAGCTTAAAGCACAAAATTTTGTCGATAAATATATCACACCAAATCTAAGCTTTTATTACGATAGTGAGGGGCGGACTCGTAATGAAAAATCTCAACCTGTTGCAAAAAAACTGAGAGCTTTTTTAAAAGAACAAGATTATAAAAAGCGTTTTGGACTTACAGATATTGATATTGTTGAAAGGAAAGTAGGACCTATAAAATCAGATCTTAAAATTGGTCTTATAGGAGAAGATAATTCAAAAATTGTAACCTACATTAACAAAGTAAAAGCAGAATTAGAGAACTTAGAAGGAATTGTTTCAGTAGATAATGGTATTAAATTTGGTATTGACGAAATTAAATTAAAGATCAATGATTATGGTGAATCTTTAGGATTAAATGAACAGACACTTGGTCGAATGTTGTCAAATATGTATCTTGAGCGTAAAGTTGCACTTTCATTTGATACAGAAAATCTATTAGAAATAAAAATAAAAAGTGATAACAAAGACTCAATTAAAAACTTTAAAAATTATGAATTAATGCTTTCTGAAAACAAGGTTGTATTACTTAAAGAAGTTGTAGATTTTAAAGTTATCAAATCCTTTGAAAAAGTCATTAAAGATTTTGGAGAAAAAAACTTCTATATCTATGCAAATGTAGACCCTAAAATCCTTACTGCTAATGAAGCATTAGCTAAAATTACACCGCTACTTGATGAGGCTAAAAAAGATGGTATAAAGCTTAAATTTAAAGGCGAAAAAGAGAAACAGAAAGATCTTAAAAATGATATGATGGCGGCAAGTACTTTGGCAATGATTTTAATTATGCTTTCTATGTTGTATCTGTTCAATTCATTTCGAGAAACACTGATGATGATGTCAGTAATTCCATTTGCATTTTTAGGTGTATTAATTGGTCACTTTTTACTTGGACTTAACCTTAGTATGCCTTCTATCATTGGTATGCTTGGACTCTCTGGAGTTGTCATCAATGATGGTATTATCATGATGATGAATTTAAAAAAGGCGACGAATATAGAAGAAATCTATTATTATGCTGCAACAAGATTTAGACCTATTGTTTTAACTTCTGTTACAACATTGATAGGTCTTTCCAGTCTTATTTTTTTTCCAACTGGACAAGCAACTATATTCCAACCTATGGCTATAGCATTAGGTTTTGGTTTGGCATGGGGAACAGTACTTAATCTTCTCTATCTCCCTGTACTCTATACATTTTTAAATTCAAAAAGGATTAAATAAAATGAAAACGTTTATATTTATATTTATATTAGTGATAGGTTTTTTCTTTTTTCTCTTTTCAAATAGTAATACGTCACAAATGAAACACTCAACACAAACTGCTGTAAATACTTTAGAAGATATAGAACAGCAAAATAATACTCAAATAGATAAATCACTAAAAGAGTATACATTACACGCTATACCTAAACCTACAGCAATTCCTGAAGATCAAACATTTGATACCATAAAAAATATTTTGAAAAAATCTTCTGGAAGAGAATATGCACCGGAAATCACACTTACAACACGCATTAACTCATACCTTTATACGTTAAAAGCAAAAGAAGAATTTAAACAACAACTTGCTCTAGCATTTAATTTAAGTTATGATGATATTGATAAAGTGTATAAAAAAAATATTTTAGTTTGGGATTGGGTAAATCAGTTTAAAGAGTAAGTTTTTTGGCTGAGCTAAAAGCCCATTGAAAGTTATAACCACCTAACTCACCAGTAACATCTAAACATTCACCAATAAAATAAAGATTGTCTACCAATTTGCTCATCATTGTATCTGAATTAATCTCATCTGTATTAATTCCACCCCGTGTTACTTCTGCTTTTGAGTAACCAAAATTTCCAGCAGGGGCAAAAGCATAGTTTTTTAAAATTGAAAGCTTTTGAATCTCTTCGTCATTCATTGCTGATACTGGTTTATCATTAATTTTAACATGTGCTAAAAAAACTTTTATAAATCTCTTAGGAAGCGGAAGTGCAGAGCTTATAAGTTTATTGGAATTCTTAAGATATTTTTTCAAACTTATATTAGGAAGGAAATCCATCTCAATTAAACCTTTTTGCCAATACAAAGAGGTATTTAATACTACAGGTCCACTAATACCTTTGTGTGCAAAAAGAAGGTCTTGACAGAAACTTTTATTAGCTACTTTACATTGTACTTTCATAGAAATTCCACTAAGTTCTTTCATCCAAAATTGATCTTTTTGAACCGTAAACCCAACAAGTGCTGGTGAAGTTTTACAAATGTTATGTCCAAAACTTTGTGCAATGTCATAAGCGATAGCACTTGCTCCAATCTTAGGATAGCTTAATCCTCCACTAGCTACTACAACTTGCTTTGCTTCAAATATTTCTCGATCTGTTTGGATAATAAAGTATTCTTGTTTTGTTATACTAAGTACACTTTGGTTTAAAAATAGTGTAGAGGATTTAATCTCATCTCTAAAAATATTTATGATTTCAGATGCACTTTGTTTGCAGAAGTATTGATGCTCTTTTTTTAGAATCGGTGTACATCCTCTTATCTTTAAAAATGATAAAAGTTTATTTTGATCAAAGTCATTTAAAATTTCACTTATAAATGTACTATCACCAAGATAATTTTGAGCATTTACATTGACATTAGTAACATTACACTTTCCACCACCAGAGATTTTAATTTTTTCTGCAATTTTACCATTTGAATCAATAATGGCTACATTTTTCTCTCTGTATTTTGAAGCTGCCATAAGACCACTTGCCCCTGCTCCAATAATGACTATGTCAAATTTATGCATTAGTTAACAACCCTACCACCCCATCTAAAACGATTTTTATAAAATCCCTTATCTAAATTTGAAGTGGTAACAGAATATGCTTTTCCACTTGAAGCGTGTACAAATCTTCCATTTCCCATATAAATACCACAATGATTGATACTACCATTTAATGAAGTATCAAAAAATACAATATCTCCAGGAGCAAGTTCATTTCGTTTAAGTTTCATTGTATAATCAGATTGAGCTTTTGAAGTACGAGGTAGATTAATCCCAACTCCATATTTATATACATAATTTACAAAACCAGAGCAATCAAAACCATAGAAGTCTGACCCTCCATATACATAAGGTATTCCTGTTTGGGCTAACGCCAAAGAGAGTAATTTTTCAACATCTTCACCAATTAATAGATCTTGAATACTTTTATCTGCAAGTTCTGGAGATTTTTCTGTTTCATCATGCACATCAGCTTGATTATCAACTGTAATTGGAGGTTGAAAAATACAGCCGTTAAACATAAATAATGCTATGAATATAATATATTTCATTTGATCCTCCTTAACTTTTTCTATTTTAGCAATTTTATCACAGCTGACATATAAATTCACAATTTTAATGTATAATAATAGTATTGACTTAAGGAGAATTATATGCCTCGTATTTTACTTTTACTATTTTTATCTACACTCACACTCTTTGCTATGGCAAAAAAGCCAAATGTAAATGAATCAGATATTGATGACTGGGATTACAATGCTACGATACCACAGATGGAAATAAATAGTAAACAACGTCGTATGCCAATGGCAACGATGGCTTCAGCACCTATGATGAAGATGTCTGCTGAAAGCCTTGGCTTTTCAGTTGGTGGTGCAAAAGATTCTGATAATTTTTATGAAAATATTAATAACGGATATCTTCCCAAATTAAAATCAATTACTTATGAAGGTGTTTTTTATGATCACTATTTTGAATCTCCTCAAAATGAAATATGTGAAACACTTTTTTGTCCTACATTTACAACACATAGTCGCCAAAACCTTTATACAAAAGAGAAAGAACATTATGTAAGTGTGGGACTTGACTCAAATATTCAAGCTAGTGATTTTCAAAGAAAAAAACTTAATATTGTAGTAGTACTAGATATTTCAGGTTCAATGCGCAGTCAGTTTAACAGATACTATTATGATAACTCAAAAACTTCTAAAAAGACGGAATCAAAACGTTCTAAAATGGAAATTGCAAATCAAGCTCTTGTTGGCATGATTGGACATTTAGCAGATGAAGATAGATTAGGTGTTGTACTTTTTGATAATCAAGCATATAATGCAAAACCTCTAAGACTAATTAAAAATACAAACATTGAAGCTACAAAAAAACATATCTTAGAACTCAAAAGTAGAGGTGGTACAAATTGGAGTGCTGGGTTTAGAAATGGTATAGCACTTTTTAATACACTTGAAGAAGGATTAAAAGATCCAAATAGTTATGAAAATAGAATTATTTTTTTAACTGATGCCATGCCCAATCGTGGAGAACTAAGCGAAGATGGTCTTTTTGGATTAGTTGAAAAAGCTTCAAAAAAAGGAATTTATACTACGTTTATCGGTGTTGGTGTGGATTTTAACAATGATTTAGTGGAGACAGTTTCTAAAACAAAAGGTGCAAACTATTTTGCAGTACACTCAGCAGATGAATTTTTAAAGAGAATGGATGATGAATTTGATTATATGGTAACACCTCTTGTTTTTGATCTACAATTAAAACTTCTTAGTAATGGGAATACAATTGAAGCAGTTTATGGTTCACCAGAAGCAGATCGTTCCACCGGTGAGATAATGTATGTAAATACGCTCTTTCCTAGCCCAACAAAAGATGGTAAAACAAAAGGTGGTGTTATATTATTAAAAGTAAAAGAGAACAAAGAGATGAAGTTAAACGTATCATATAAAGATAGAACAGGTAAAAAATACCAAAGTACTAAAAATGTCTTATTTAAAAAAGCTCAAAATTCTAGTATACAAAAAGCGATACTTTTAAGTGACTATGTAACTTTGATGCAAAATTGGATGTTAGACCAAAGACAATCTTGTCAAGATAAAGTCACACCAAATTTTGGTCCCATTCCATTGGAGCAAAGATGTATGATATATCCACCAGATAGACCGTCATTTCAATCTATTCAAACTTGGGAGCGAAAATCTTGTCCTTTAGTGGTTAGCGAAGGATATAAAAAATTACTCTCTATTTTTATAAGAGAGTTTAAAACAAAAAGTAACAATTATAAAGATGATACCTTTAACAAAGAGATTAAAGCATTGGAGTCACTAAGCAAATTTAACACAACAAGCAATGTGATAGATGATTGGAAAAGTGAACGATAAAATGATTTACTTTATTCTTGCACTCTTAATATTAATAGTGATTGTTTCAGTTTACTATAATTATAAAAAACGTAATGATCCAAAATGGCTTTTAAAGAGTATAACATTTGTACTAGCAACACTCTTTTTTACTTATATCAGTAAAGCAATCATAGTACATAAACCAATTTTTGTATTACATTTGGCATTGGTCATGCTCTCATGGGCTGGTTTATTTTTCTATCTATTAAAAAATAAACTCAATCTTTGGATGATATTTGCACCTTTATTTTCTACATTATTATTTTTTACTATGGCACTATTGTTTAGAGAGTATGCTTAATAAATGTAAAATTATGTAACCTTCTTTCACAATAGGTTCAAAATAATTATACAATAAGGAAAAGTAGTATATTTAAATTGTAGAGTTTTAAAGCTGTGACGATGTAGCTAATATAGAAATATTATTTAAAAGGTAAATTTATGAATAAAAATATTCCCGCGTTATTATTGGCATTAGTATTGATAACTGGATGTGGTGGCGGAGGTGGTAGTGAAGATACGCCACAAACAACAACTCCTGCTGCAACAGATAATACAAAAAATCAACTTGCATCAGGAGTAGGTAAAACAACAGGTAAATACCAATTGTGGGAGTACATGACTCCTAAATCAGATAGCACTAATAATTTTATAGAGACAACGGGAGATGGTACTACAAATTATAAAACTACTTATGCGATTTCTACAAATAGTGTTACTGAACAATCTGACTATGCTCAAAAGGAGAAGACAATTTATACCAAAAGCACAGATCGTATTACCGTATCTTTTACCAAAGATGGAACACCTAATGGTTCGTATGATTTGGACTTAACGGCAGATATTAATGATATCGTCACTGTTATGGACTCAACATGTAAATTAGTAAAACATTATGATAGCGTTACAATTGATGATAGAGCATTTAGTGATGTTATAGAAATCAACTGTAATGATAAACCCGGTTATTATCAAAAAGGGGTTGGTGAAATTGCACAAACTCAACTAGTGGGTAGTACTGGAAGTAGAAGTATTAGAGTTCTATCAAATTAAAACTTTTCTTTTAAAGGGGTAGCAACCGCTTTGGTGTTATACCCTTTATTTTTAATTCTTTCTTGCATCTGTTCTAAGCGTTTCTTAAAAGCAGGATGTGTTGTGAAAAAATAATTCCATTCATCTCCATCATCCATACGTTGAAATAGTGTTGTTGCATCACTTACATTTCCATAAGCACATTGCATAACATCAAGAGAAAATGCATCAGCTTCCAGTTCTGCTGACTGAGAATACTTAATATTTGAGATATCAAGTGTAGTATTTAATATGGTTCCATATCCTTCACCCAAACTCAATGTTATAAGTGAAAAAAGAAGTTTAGTACCAAACCCTTTTAGATGATCACGATTTTTGAAATGTCCCATTTCATGTCCGATAATAGAGACTAATTCATTTTGGTTTTTAAGAGATTTCAACATCCCTTGGGTAATATAAATAGTACCACCTGGAAGGGCAAAAGCATTAAGCGTCTCATCGGGGATTATAAAAGTTTTTATATCATAAGGTAATTGTGCGCACTGACTGATCTTCTTTGTAATCTCATCTAAATAATCACTAGATTTTAAATTATCGATATCCATATCTATTGCTACTAATGTTGTTAATTTTTTTTCATAGCTGGGAGGTAAATTATCAACAACAAAATAGAGTGCAATCTTCAATATACTATAGATCAAAAAAGAGAAAAATGCTAGAGTTGCAAACAGCTTTAACATTTGTAGAAAAAAGTTTTCTTTTGGGATATTAACACTATCGTCAGGTAATTTAGAATTATATCTCATCTATAAATTGCCGTACCAAAAGCTAATACTTCTACAGCACCTACATTACTATTTGTATTTTTTGTAATAGAACTTGTTTCGATACGAAGATTAATAATCTCATCCGCACCCTTAGCATCTTCTTTAAGACGTAGTATCGCTTCTCTTCTTGCTCGATCTACTAAAGTCTCATATGAAGAGATATTGCCTCCAAAAAAATTAATTAATCCTGCTAAAAATTTTTTAAAAAAATCTATAGAGATTACAACATTTCCATTAACCAAACGTGTCGCTGTAATTCCCTCTTCATTGAGTGGTTTTTTGAGTGCAATTGTTGGTAGGGATTGCAATTCTTTTTCACGTTCACGAATTGATGTATAGTGTCTTTTTTCTACAATAGTTCCTGATATATAACCAATTACCAAAAGAAGTACAAAAAAGCCAATATCATACATCATCTAATACGTACCGCCGTACCATATACATAAAGTTCTGCTGCACCTGCAGCCACTGAAGAAGTTGAAAAACGTACATTTAAAATGGCATTTGCACCTAAAGATTTAGCTTGTGCAGTCATCCTCTCTATCGCCTCTTCTCTAGATTCAGTTAAAAGTTCTGTATAACCTTTAAGTTCTCCACCAAAAATATTTTTAAATCCAGCCATCATATCTCGCCCCATATGCTTTGCTCTGACTGTAGAACCTGAAACAACACCATAGTGTTCAACAATCTCTTTGTTCGGTATATATTCTATATTTGTTAACAACATATAAATCCTTTGAAGCAAAATTCTATACTATTTTATCAAAATATCTCCTTGTTATAAATTATTTGTAAAAAACGACGATATATAAGAAAGTATTTTTTACAAAGATAGATAAAAAATACAATAAATTTAAATTGTAGTATTTAATTCTCAAAAGATTAAATACTTTATATTAGGGATACATATGTCAGAACATACCAAAAATCAAACCTATAAAGATTTACAATCTTTGTTTCGTCTTTTTCTTGCAAGTATTTTTATCATTGGAGGATTGAATTATATTTTCTCGGGATTAATCGATGATTTAGGACAAGAGACTAAAAATCTTCACATCAAGAAATCTATAGAAGAACGTATCAGTCAAAGTATCAATGCAGCACGTGATAATTTCTCACAAATCTTACTTTTAAATAGTAATGAAAACTTATCATACTTCAAAAACAATGTAGATCAAAAGTTACAATTAGTAGATGATTATACAACAGTTCTTAGACTTGGCGGATCACTGAAATTAGATAATGAAGTCTATCAAAAAATCACGTACCAACCAAAACTATATAGTACTCAATATGACAACTATAATAAACTCTCTTTAGAAAAGATGCGTAATGATCTTACTTCACTTCAAGCTTCTTTAACGCTTTTTTCCAATGCTTTACAAAATAATGATATTAATAGTTATATTAAAAATAGTAATCTTAAAGCCCAGAAAATTATTCAAAAATTTAAAAACCTAAAAGATAACAATAACAATCTGCTTAGACAAACTATTTATCAAATTAATAAAATTAACTCTGATATTTTAGTACGTAAAGATAAATATGCAGGATATGAGCTTTTAGCTGTAATCTTTGTGATAGGATCACTTCTTTATACCAGCAACCTTATCAGTAATCAAATACTAAAAAATAGTGAAAACCTAGAAGTTTCTAATAAAAATGCACAAAACATGGCTGATAAATCAAAACAGGCAAGTAAAGCTAAATCAGAATTCTTGGCAAACATGTCACATGAGATAAGAACACCACTCAATGCAATTTTAGGTTTTATAGATCTTTTAAAAGAGAAAGAGGATGATAAAGAAAAACTCAAATATATTCATACTATACATAGCTCATCAACTACGCTTTTAGGTATTATTAATGATATTCTAGATTTTAGTAAAATTGAGAGTGGTAATCTAAATATTGAAAAAATAGATTTTAATACCCATCAAGAATTAGGAACTATTGCAGATCTTTTTCGTGCAAAAGCATCTGAAAAAAGTGTCTCTTTAACCTTTAATATTGATAAAGATATACCACCAGCACTTAAATCTGATCCATTGAGAATCAAACAAGTTGTAGCAAACTTACTCTCTAATGCAATTAAGTTTACACCAAGAAATGGTCGAATTGAACTTTTAATGAAATATGTTGATGGATATCTTCATATTAGTGTTAAAGATAATGGTATTGGAATAGCTGAAGATAAGCAAGCAGATATTTTTAAAGCCTTCTCACAAGCTGAAAGCTCTACTACAAGAAAATATGGTGGAACAGGACTTGGACTTGCAATCTCTGCAAAACTAGTTTCTATGCTTGGTGGAAACTTAAAACTTGAGAGTCAAAAAGATAACGGCAGTCGTTTTTATTTTGAAATACCTGTTCAAACAGGAGTTTATAAAAAACAAGCAAAAATTCCAGTTTCTGATAACAATGCAATTAAAGGTAAACGCATACTTTTGGTAGAAGACAATAAAGCAAACCAAATGTTTATGAGTCTTATTTTGAAAAAATTTGGACTTATATTTGATATGGCAAATGATGGGGTAGAAGCAGTTGATGCTTATAAAAAAGATTATTATGATTTAATTCTTATGGATGAGAACATGCCAAATCTTAATGGTATTGAAGCAACCAAGCAAATTTTAAAATATGAACAAATTCAAAACATGCGTCATACACCCATTGTCGCGCTAACAGCCAATGCCTTAAAAGGTGATAGAGAACGCTTTTTAGAAGCAGGAATGGATGAGTATCTGACTAAACCACTAGATAAAGATAAATTGGCATTAATATTAAATCAGTTATTAGTACCAAAAAAAGAGGAGATACAATCATGAATATGCAACAAATTGCAGATATATTAGAGTTTGACTTAGAAGATGTAGAGATGCTTGTGGATCTATTTTTAAATGATGCAAAATCTTCTCTTGAAAATGTTAATAATGCTATTGAAAGAGATGATTTTGAACAAATAAAACATATTGCTCATGGTATTAAAGGGAGTGCTTCTAATTTAATGCTTGATGATATTGTAGAAATTGCTTTACAAATAGAACAACTTTCTAAAAGTGAGTCTGATGCAGACTACAGATCTTTATTTAAAAAACTTGAAACACAACTTAATACCCTTGAAGATATGAAGGTTACAACATGAGTTCAAAAGCTAAAATTCTTATTGTAGATGATCAACAAGTCAATAGAATGACGGTAAAATTATTTCTTAAAAATGAAGGATATGAATTTTTTGAAGCTAGTAATGGTCTTGAAGCTATTGAAAAAGCTCAAAAGGTAAAGCCAGATGTTATTTTGATGGATGCATTAATGCCACTTATGGATGGATTTGAAGCGAGTGCTATGATACGGGATATCGAAGAGATTCAAAGAATTCCAATCCTTATGATTACATCACTTGACCAAAAAGAGGATAAAATTAAGGCTTTAGAAGCAGGAGTTAATGATTTTATATCCAAACCCATTGATAAAGTTGAATTAAAAGCGAGATGTAAATCTTATGCGGGAGTGAGTTCATTAAATAGAAAATATACGCTTGCAACGATAAATACTACTACAAATCTTCCAAATAAAATGGCTCTCATAAAAGATATATCTACTAAAGATACAATACAAGAACTATTTTTGATCAAAATTGATAATTATGATACAAATGAAAACTTTTATGGATCAGAAATTGTACAACATTTAGAGATTGAATTTGTAAAGAGTTTAGATACATTAATCGATATTATTGGTGATTTTAATATTTATCATATTGCTAGTGGGAAATATGCTTTACTCTTAAGTCAAGGAGTTTCGCTAAAAAAATCAACAGTTGAAAAATTTTGTAATGAATTTTCAGAGCGTATCAAAAAAGAGAAGTACTCTTACCAAGAGTACTTCTTTGATGTAAATGTTACAATGAGTTTCTCTGCACACTCAAAGACACTCTATGAAGATGCAAATGCTATTTTAACGGAAGCAATACTGAGAAAACTAAATTTTTTACTCTCCTATAATGTAATAGATTCTATAAAAAATGCACTAAAAGAGAATTTAAATATGCATAAGACAATTAAAGTAGCGTTAAAAAATGATAAAATCATGCCTTTTTACCAGCCTATTTTTAACATGCATACTAAAGAAATTAAGAGATATGAAGCATTAATTAGGATGTATGATGAAGAGAATAATCTCATCGCTCCAGGACCTTATTTTCTAAATGTTGCTAAAAAGGGTAAGCTCTATTCTGAAGTGACTAAAGTTCTATTTAAAAAAGTATTAGAAAAAATACGTATGCATAATTGTGAAATTTCAGTAAATCTATCTTCTTTGGATATTGAAGATCATAGCATGAGTGACCATATTTTAGAGTTGCTAGAATCCAACAAAGATATTACAGATAAATTGATTTTTGAATTATTAGAAGATAAAGAGACTCAAGATTATGAATATGTAAACAGTTTTATAAATCAAGCACGCTCATTTGGCGTTAAAATTGCCATTGATGATTTTGGTAGTGGTTACTCTAATTTTATCCGTATCATTGAATTTAAACCTGATATTATAAAGATAGATGGATCATTAATTGAAGATATTGCATATAGTGAATCAAATAGAAAAACAGTTGAAGCCATAAAAGTTTTTGCCCAATCAATTGATGCTAAAACTGTTGCAGAATATGTTACCAATAAAAGAACATACGAAATTATTAATGAGATTGGAATTGACTATGGACAAGGTTTTTATATCGGTAAACCTGAGCTAGAACTGATTGATGAAAAAATGCTAGCGTTTGCTTAAATCAACTCCAGCCAAATAACCGCTAGCCCATGCAAAATGGAGGTTAAATCCTCCACAATCTCCATCAATATCTAAAACTTCACCGCAAAAATAGACTCCATTTACCAATTTAGACTCCATAGTTTTAGGATTTATATCTTTTGTTGAAACACCACCTGCCATTACTTCACAACTTTTTGTGCCTTTGGTGGCTTCTATCTTTATCGTTAAATTTTTTATAGCATATGCAAGTTTGTTAACGGTTTTGGTATTGATATCAGATGATATAGGGAGCTTTGCTTGGTGAAGAAGAAGTTTAATTAATTTTTTATGTACCACACCATTTAACCAAAGTTCACTTGGTAACTCTAATTTTGCTCTTTTTAATAATAATGATTTTAATCCATCAAAGGAGAGTGCAGGCATCAAATCAATCAAAATTTTAACTTCTCTACCATGACTCAAGGCAAATGAAGCCGTCCTACTTATATCTAAAATTGCTGATCCAGAGAGTCCATAATTTGTAAAAAGAAGATCCCCACGAACTGATAATTTAGCATTTCCATCAACAAAAATTTCCAAATCTGCATCTAACTTCACACCACTTGCTTCAGTCACCATAGGATCATTTGAAACAAGTTGTACCAACGATGCAAAAGGCTTTAGTATTTCATGTCCTAATGTACGTGCAAATTTATATCCACTCTCACTGCTTCCAAGTGTAGGCATAGCCAAGCTACCTGATGCAATTAATATAAAATCAAACTCTTTGGTATTCACTTTAAAACTATTTCCTATTGGTTGAACATCACTCACTTCTGTATCTAGATGGATTAAAACACCTAATTTTTTCAACTCATAATGCAAAAGGTCGACTACACTTGAAGATTGAAGTGACATAGGATAAAGTCTGCCATTTGCACCTTCTACCATTTCAAGTCCAAGTCTTGAAAAAAATGCTTTGGCATCAAACCTTTTAAGTGCTTCTTTTACAAAAGAGGGGTAGTGACCATGATAATTATCTATAGTTATTTTTTGATTTGAAATATTACATCTACCATTTCCCGTAGCCAATATTTTTCTACCGACTTTAACACTCTTCTCAAATAGTTCAACACGCATTCCATTTTGTGCAGCAACAATTGCTGCAACCATTCCAGATGCTCCGCCACCGATAATTGCTACTCTTTTTTTCATCTTCATCATGTTATCATTATAGCAAATAAACTATAGGAGAAAAGATGGATAAATCATATCTAGAAAGCATGCCAGATGAGAAAGGTTTTTTTGGAACCTACGGAGGTGCATTTATACCACCAGAGTTAGAAAAACCTTTTGCAGAGATTAATGCCGCATATGATGAAATCTCAAAATCACATGACTTTATCCATGAGCTTAAAAAAATTAGAAAACATTACCAAGGACGTCCAACTCCAATTTCTTATGCAAGAAACCTTAGTAAATTTTGCGGTGGTGGTCAAATTTATCTTAAAAGAGAAGATTTAAATCACACAGGCGCACATAAATTAAACCACTGTATGGCTGAAGCACTTTTAGCCAAGCATTTAGGGAAAAAGAAACTTATCGCTGAAACTGGAGCAGGACAACACGGTGTGGCGCTTGCAACTGCTGCTGCATATTTTGGATTAGAGTGTGAGATACACATGGGTGAAGTTGATATCAAAAAAGAGCATCCAAATGTTACACGTATGAAAATTTTAGGGGCAAAAGTAGTCCCAGTGAGTTTTGGTGAACGTACGCTTAAAGAAGCAGTTGATTCTGCATTTGGAGCCTACATCGGGGATAGTGAAAATACACTTTTTGCAATAGGCTCAGTTGTCGGTCCACACCCCTACCCTAAAATGGTTAGAGACTTTCAAAGAGTAGTCGGTATAGAGTCACGAGAGCAGATCATTGAAATGACTGGTAAACTTCCAGATAGCATAGTTGCATGTGTTGGTGG
>JADGDK010000025.1:30081-30400 GCA_016744895.1 Campylobacterales bacterium
CTGCTTCGTTAACTTATGGTAGTGAAGGTATTATGCATGGCTTTAACTCTATCATGTTAAAAGATGACAAAGGGGATCCTGCTTCAGTTTATTGTGTTGCAAGTGGATTAGATTATCCATCAGTTGGTCCAGAACAGGCACACTTAAATACGATTGGTAGGACTATCGTTGGTACTGCAAATGATGAAGAGACAATTGACGCATTTTATAAAATGTCAAGATTAGAAGGGATCATACCAGCACTAGAAACTGCACATGCAATTGCATACACTATGAAACTAGCTAAAGAGAATCCAAAAGAGATGATTTTGATGAATCT
>JADGDK010000260.1 GCA_016744895.1 Campylobacterales bacterium
GGTATCGCTCATGCGGCCTATGGTGGGATTGGTATAGCTATTTATAGTGGTTTTTCAATCTTTTTAGGGACATCAGTATTTGCAGTCATTGCAGCGTTGTTTATGGCATTTGTCACAATCAATCAAAGAGAGAAAATAGATATCTTTATAGGTTTGATTTGGGCTGTTGGAATGGCAATAGGTATTATCTTCGTAGATTTAACTCCGGGATACAATGTAGATTTGATGAGTTATCTTTTTGGTTCTATCCTTGCAGTTGATAACAGTGATATATACTTCATGAGTATTTTGTTTGCAGTGATTGTTTTTGTTATAAGTTTTTGGTATCGTGATATTTTAGCTGTTTCTTATGATAGTGAGTATGCAGCACTTTGTGGTATAAATGTGAAATTCTTTTATACCTTGATACTTGTTCTTTGTGCCTTAACAGTTGTTATCGCTATAAAGGTTGTAGGACTTATACTTGTTATAGCACTTCTTACGATACCAATATATATAGCACAAAGTATAGCTGCTTCACTTTTTTCTATGATGATACTTTCTGGATTTATTGCAACATTTTTTACGATAACAGGACTTTGGATATCATACACTTATAATTTAACATCTGGAGCATCTATTATTTTAGTAGCTGCATTATCCTTGATAATTTTTATGATTGGACTAAAAATAAATAAATGAAAAAACTACTCTTAGTATATATATTTTTCTTTCATACTTTTTTATATGCTTGTGCAACATGTCAATTAATGATACCTACAGCTGATGTAAGCTTAGATTTAAAAATTGATAATAAAACATTGACTAATATTCATGTAAAGTGGACTTTTTCAGACTTGTATTCAGATGAGATTACAAAGCAATATGATAAAAACCAAAATGATATACTTGATAAAAGTGAGTTAGATGCCAT
>JADGDK010000261.1 GCA_016744895.1 Campylobacterales bacterium
ATTTTTTACATACGCTTGAATTACTTTCTCATTAGAATATTGCCCAACTGTATTAGCATAAAATCCACTTGTCCATAAGTTTCCACCCCAAAGCATTTTTTTAATTTCTTTATGCTTTGAAAAAATCTCTCTGGCTGTAATACTTTTGATAATTTGTACTATCCTAGAAACAGCCATCTTAGGTATCCCTTGAATCAAAAAATGTACATGGTCTTCATCATTATCTATCTCTAGAAAATTTATCTCAAATCTTTCAGAAATCTCCTTGCAAACATTCACTAATGTCTTCTCTACCTCTTTATTAAAAACTTTCCTTCTGTATTTTGAAGGAAATACCAAGTGATACAACAATACTGTTTTGTTATGACTCTTAAAAACATGTTCGCTCATGTTTAATCATAGCATATCTATCGTTCAAACTTGACTCCAACCGATGCAAGCATCGGGGAAATTTATTTGATTATAGTTTCATGTTCCCATCTATACATCTGTTTATAATTTGTTCTATCAGAAAGACAAGATGATTTTAGAGGGCAAGCTTTACATAGTTTACTTGATAACCGATATACATCAAGCATTCTGTTACCTCTTTTGTATTGAGTATGACAGTTATCTAGTATTTGATTATTAGGACAGATATAACAATCATCTTGATGATTGTATGTAAATTGGTTCTTTGAAAATCTACCATCTTTGATTTTCTTTTTTGTTGCTGTATTTCTTAAAGGTACTATAGTTTCAATACCATCATCAACACACTTTTTTATCTCTACACTTGAATAGTATCCTTTATCAGCAGTGAATATCATATTTGGATTGTCTATAATCTCTTTGGTTTTTCTTGCCATATTATGTAATTGGTCTAAATCATGCCCATTAGTTGATATATCGGTATTTATAATAAATTTA
>JADGDK010000262.1 GCA_016744895.1 Campylobacterales bacterium
TAGTAAAGGTGATTCCTGTTTGATAGAGTGCATCAAAGAGTGACATATCATCAATAATAACATACCCGAATGTTCCAATCATCATGGTCATTACGGTTAAAATAAGGGGAAGTCTAAAAGGTGCTAGGTGCACATATAAATCATCGTTTAGAGTTATATGTGGTTTGGATGTTTCTCGCCAGTTGAGAAGTTTTTTGAGTCTATTTTGTGTTGCCAAAATAGTTAAAGTCTTAAAAGACTTCTAATTATGCTTCAACTGTTTCAGTAGAAGCTGTAGCTTCAGCAGCTTTTTTCTTCATAGTTCTAAGTGTAGAAGCAGCAACTTTGATTTTTTTAGTTGTACCATCTTCTAAAGTAATCTTTACAGATCTTAAGTTTGGTAATTGTCTTCTTTTAGTTTTGTTGTTTGCATGAGATACATTGTTTCCAACCAATGGACCTTTTCCTGTTACATCACATCTTCTTGCCATGTTAATACCTTTGTAATAAATAGTGTTATATGAGCCATTTAAATAGCACTCATAAAAAGTTGTGCGATTATAGTAAAAAATTACTTAAAAGGTGGTGATTGAACAACCAAATTGAAGAATTTGTCTTTTTTATGATGCAATATGTACAAATATATAAAAAAGGATTTTTAAAGAGGAGGATGATAACTTTTAACCGTTTCCTTCTATGAGGAATAAGGGACAAAATTATATGAAATTAAAAGTTATCATATGAGAGCCTCAAAAAAAGGGAAAAATGAATGACTCTCATGTAATAATTATAGCAAAGCACTACTCATAAACATAATAATAATGGTATTTTAAAGAAAATTCACCAAAAAAATAATCTTATTATATACTTTATAATATACAC
>JADGDK010000263.1 GCA_016744895.1 Campylobacterales bacterium
AGGCTTTCAAGGTAATTTTTATCCTCTATTCTATCATTTGAGAGGTCTGTATATCTTTTGTGGATTTTGTTTGCTTCGTAGTATTTTACTAAAAAGTTTTTCCAAACACTTCCTTTTAAAAACTTTTCAATTGTTTGCTCATCATAGGTTGTTCCACAACCATCTTGCATTTTTTGTAAAATATTGGCATCTTCACCTTTGAGTGACCATGATCCCATCTCTACATAGGATGTGATTGGCAGATATGCCAAAGATATTGGTTTTGTAATTTCCAAATACTCTTTATAGAGCATAGGTTTTATAGCATTGCTTGCTAAAGATTTCTCAATGAATTCTTTAAGCCATCCTTTTTCATAAACCCACTCATAAGTCTCAGGCCAAATACCAAACTTTTCACCATCATCAAAAATAACTCCAGCACTTACATCATCCTCAGCAATACTCTCTAAATACTCACATACGACATCAGGTTTAGCAAATGGCATGGTATAGCGAAGCTCTTTATTTATTGGAAAGATTTTAAGTTTGATACCTTCATCTTCAGTGATAAAATAACCATTAAGTTTATCTTTGTCAAAGCCACTACTGATAAAGTGGTAATCATCAACAACAACATACTCAACTCCACACGTCGCAACATCTTTGATGATAACACTATCCCAAACACGCTCAGTTAGCCATAATCCTTTTGGGGATTGGTTGAAGTTCTCTTCTATAAAAGTGTTGAGTTTTTGAATTTGTGCAACTCTATCTTCTGAAGAGATAGAAGCTAAAATTGGCTCATAATAACCGCCCGTTAAAAACTCAATTTGCCCATTATCACTCAATTTTTGCATAAGTTTAAAAG
>JADGDK010000264.1 GCA_016744895.1 Campylobacterales bacterium
TTCTAGATGATTACTAAGTTGTACTCGTTGCTTTACTTTAAGCTTATAATAGACCATAAGCTCTTTTATCTCTTCCACTAAAGGGTTTATTGTTGGAATAGATATCTCTTCTTCTCTTGCAATTACTAAAGCTTGAGATAATACTTTTGCATCGACCTTATCACTTTTATTTCTTTGTGCTACCGCTTTTGAAAAGTTACTTGATTGTTTAGGATTGATTAAAAATACTTGTATTTTTTTATCAGCACAAAAACGATAAAGTAAAGAAGAATAATTACCTGTTGGTTCAAAGATGAATACTAGTTTATCCATCTCTTTTTTATAAAGTTTCTTGAGCTTAGAGTAAAGTGCTTTAAAAGATTTAATAGAGTTCTCTATTTCAAGATCTAGTTTAGTTAGAGGAATATGAACATTAACACTTGACTTGGAAATATCTAATCCGATAGAATACATGTGAGAGCCTTAGAGTTTATTTTAAGAGCTCGTTAGCGTAGGAGTTCCTCCTACGTGATTTCGCAATTAGCTATACCTAACTTAACCTCGTGAAATACGATCTAGCACTACACCGATCTTGTCGCCACTCAAGCTTTTAGTATAACAATCTGACTGACCCTCAAGCTAATTATTTTCTTTAAGAAAACTATCGCTTCGGTGATTCAAACGATTTATTACTGCTAACAAAACTCTGTTGTATATGATAGCTAATTGCTATGTTTGTATTATACGAGGTGATGAATATCCACTTTTTCCGTTCCAAAGAATGTGTGCCAGACTCTATTTACGCTCTCAATAGAAACATAAATATTTAAAATTAGCACAGTTTTAGTAC
>JADGDK010000265.1 GCA_016744895.1 Campylobacterales bacterium
AAATGGTGATGGTCACAACGACAAACTATTTATTAGAGGTGGTGATGTAAAGGAAGCAAGCCTTGTTATTTATAATCGCTTAGGACATAAATTATTCGAAACAAGTAATATTAATACAGGCTGGGATGGTTTTTTCAAAGGTCAACTTCAAGATATTGACGTATACGTTTATGTATTAGAAGTAACATTTTTAGATGGTAAGCATGTTGTTAAAAAAGGCAATGTTGCACTTCTAAGGTAATATCTAAATCAAACTCATAAAAATTCGGTATAAG
Organism: Campylobacterales bacterium; assembly: GCA_016744895.1. GTDB lineage: Bacteria > Campylobacterota > Campylobacteria > Campylobacterales > QNZT01 > SZUA-1433. Next base: position 276 of record JADGDK010000265.1, read on the forward strand.
TTATGTAAATTTAGGCTTGGTAAATAATCATCAACCCTATTAATATGCTCATTGCAAAAAATCTAAGTAAGTCTTACAATGATGTAAAGGCGCTTTCAAATGTTTCTCTTTCCATAAAAGAAGGGGAATTATATGGCCTATTAGGCCCAAATGGTGCAGGAAAAACAACTACAATAAGTATTTTAAGTTCCCTCCTCAAACCTGATGGTGGAGAAGTTCTTTATCAAGATAAATCCTTGTATAAGGATACTTCTGAGTGCAAAAAAATAATTGGTGTAGTCCCTCAAGAAATTGCTCTTTACGAAGATCTTACAGCTATCGAGAATTTAAAATTTTGGGGCACTTTATATGGTATTAAAGGCAAGCAATTACAATCTAAAACGGATGAATTGCTTGAATTCCTGGGCTTGGCTGATCGGAAAAATCACAAAATAAAAACCTATTCGGGCGGAATGAAGAGAAGAATTAACATTGCCGCTGCTCTTCTGCACGATCCCAAAATTGTTTTCATGGATGAGCCAACGGTAGGTATTGATCCACAAAGTAGAAACT
>JADGDK010000266.1 GCA_016744895.1 Campylobacterales bacterium
GTTCAACATTGTATGAAGATATTATAAGGATAAGAGCTACAAATTATAAAAATAAATCTCATGTCAAACAATTGAGTGGCTATGACAAAAATCAAGAAAAACTAATATGGATAGAATCTAAACTGATGCTTGAAAATATAAAAAGAGATATAAAAATCAAACAAAATGAGATAAATAAAAAAGAGTTTTCAATCAAAGAAAAGTATCTCTCAGAGATTTATGTAGCACTTGGTGAATATGTAGATATTGGTACAAAGCTATATACTATACATGATTTCTCAAAGTCCAAAATTGAAGTATATATAAGGCATAGTGATTTTCAAAAACTAAAAGAAAAACAAGTTTATATAAACAGTGCGAAAAGTAACTTTTCAGTAGAAAAGATTTCTCAAGTGAATGATACGGAGCGGATATCAACATATAAAGTGGTACTCTCATCAGTAAATAAACTAAGACAAGAATACTATGGAAAGATTGTCAAAGTGGAGTTTAAATAATGAAAACTACCACATCAATCATAGCTATACCTTTACTATTAACTTCTCTTTATGCAGAAGACATCTTAAATATTACACAAAAAAATATCTTTGAGTCTAAACAAAAAAAAGCTACACTTGAAGCAGATTTAACTAAAGACTCTTGGATTAACCCTTTGTATATCGAGGGTGAAGTATCAAAATCAAAAAACTCTATGCAGTTTGGAGATATTAATTCAAAAAAAGCCTCTATTGTATTTAACCAAGAGATATTTAAAAGTGGCGGTATTTTTGATACTATTGAAAAAGGAAAGTTAGAATCTACCTTAAACC
>JADGDK010000267.1 GCA_016744895.1 Campylobacterales bacterium
GTTTAAGACTTTTTAACTTTGCGCTTGATAATAGTGCAGATGCAATTTATTGGTTTACTTTTGATGGAAAGTTTTATTATGTAAATGATGCAGCAAGTCATATGCTTGGATATAAAAAAGAAGAACTTTTAGGTATGGATCTTTGGGAAATGGATCATAATTTTACAAGTGACCAAGCGCAAGCATTTCTTTTAGAGATAAAAGAAGTTAAACGCGCTACTTTTGAAACAACACAGACTAAAAAAGATGGGAAGATCATTCCTATAGAAGTTTCGGCAAATTATTTTTCACATGAAGGAAAAGAGTTTATTTGTGCTTTTGGACGTGATATCAGTGAACGTCGTGATTATCAAACTGCTATTGAAGAGGCAAATAGTGAACTCAAACGATCAATAAGTGAAAAAGAGATGCTTTTAAAAGAGGTTCATCATCGTGTAAAAAACAATCTTGAAATCATCTCTAGTTTACTTAGTATGCAATATCGTCGTATTGATGATAGTGCAATGCGTTTAATTTTACAAGAGAGTAAAAGTCGTATCCATACAATGTCTCTAGTACATGAGTTTTTATATAAGAGTGAGAAACTTTCAGAGATTGATTTAGATCGATATGTGACACAATTAGTGACAGATATTGTAAGTCTTTATGCAGAAGGACAATCAGATATCAAACTGTGTATTTATGTCGAAAAACTTAAATTTTCTACAGATGCTTCTATCAGATTGGGTATGATTTTACATGAACTTTGTGTCAATACGATAAAATATGCATATAATGGTATAGATGAGAAGCGTTT
>JADGDK010000268.1 GCA_016744895.1 Campylobacterales bacterium
AAACCATTTAGCAAAAATAGTGACTTAAGATTATTAGATGCAATCAATAATATTTATTCAGATTTTCCATCATATGGATATAGAAGAATACATAGCCAACTCCAAAGAGATGGCTATAACATAGGCAAGAAGTTTGTCAAAAAAGCTATGAAATATATGGGTATAGAAGCTATATATCCCAAGCCAAAGACGACTATAGGGAACAAAGAGCATTATAAGTATGAGTATTTATTAAAAGATTTTAGAAATTATGCAGGGCAAGTTGTCATTGAAAATACTAACCAAGTGTGGAGCACAGACATCACCTACATAAAGCTCGAGAAAGGCTTTGTATATCTTGCTGCTATAATTGACTGGCACAGTAAAAAAATACTCTCTTGGAAGTTATCTAATACGATGGATGTCTCTTTAACAACAAGTGTCTTAAAAGAGGCGTTAGCACTCTTTCCCAAACCAGAGATATTTAATACTGATCAGGGAAGTCAATATACATCTAAGGTTCATACATGTATTTTAAAAAGACATAACATAAAAATTTCCATGGATGGTAAAGGTAGAGCCACAGATAACATCTGTATCGAAAGATTCTGGCGAAGTATCAAATATGAAGAGATTTATCTCAACGAATACAAAAACATAAAACAGCTCAATAGAGCTATAGAAAAATATATGGACTTGTACAATAAGAGGAGATTGCATTCAACAATTGACTATAAAACTCCAAATGAAGTTTATTATCAAGCAGTGAATAATTTAGATTCTAAAGGAGCAAAACTCTTACAGCAG
>JADGDK010000269.1 GCA_016744895.1 Campylobacterales bacterium
CCTATACCCATACCTTATACTTAAAATAATCCTCTCCGCTCTAACACCCTTCCAAATCCTCCTCCAGTAAACCTCATGCAATAATGTTATACCATATGCCAAACATGTTCACAATCTTGGTGTAGAAATTGAATCCATGCTTTCAATGAATTATCAAATTAGTAACATGAATATGTTGATTCATTACCACATTCACTATCTTCACCATAAATAGTTATGTATAAACACAAACTAATAATCAAAAGAAATTAATTTCTAAATACATATATAATTACCCAGTTTTCCCCATTTTCATGCACTATTTTTAAAACTCCAGTGAATACTCTTATAAATTCATTTTGATAATGTATATCATTTTGATAATACCCATCGCAGCTTAATTGCATTTCAATAATTGATGGGTAATTAGTTAGAGAATAGCATTTTTGTTTATTTATTTTTTATCTTGAACATAGTAATATGAAAACCGTATGATTATTAAATTATTAGATCTTTAGTTCAAACCAATACATATATCCAAACCCAACCCATACTCAAACCATATACACAAACTAAAACCATATTCTCTAAACATATACACAAACTCAAACCATATTCTAACCATATTCATTTCAATAATTGATGGGTAATTAGTTAGAGTATAGCATTTTTGTTTATTTATTTTTTATCTTTACATATTAATATGAAAACCGTATGATTATTAAATTATTAGATCTTTAGTTCAAACCAATACATATATCCAAACCCAACCCATACTCAAACAATATACCAT
>JADGDK010000026.1:0-15776 GCA_016744895.1 Campylobacterales bacterium
TGTAAATTCCATCTTTAAGAGTAGAGATGTCAATTTTATCGGTAAGGATTTTTACATTCATTTTTCTTCCCGAAATATCAAATACTTCTAAATTTAGATTGTCAAGATTCGTTTTATATTTTAAGTAGATATAATTATCATTAACAACTTTATCATATTTGGAGCTTTTGTGATAGCATCAACCTCAACATCATTATACAATATAATTTTTCTTGATATTGAAAGCACAAAGCAAAAAAAGATTCAAGAATTTGGTATTGTGTATCAAGATGAAAAGCTCAAAACATCTTCGTTATCTGAAATAAACAATTTTATAAAAGACTCTAATACACATTTTATGGCGGGTCACAACTTTATAAATTTTGATTATGAAATTTTAAAAAATACTTCACTTTTTCTCACTATCAAAGATTATTTTTTCATTGATACTCTTCCTCTTTCACTTTTATTTTTTAATGAAAAGACCATGCATCATTTACCAAAAAATTATAAAAATGAAGATGATTTTAAGAATAATCCAATAGAGGACTCAAAACTTACACGGAAACTTTTAAAAAAGATTGAAGTAAGGTTTTTATCATTAGATCAAGATATTCAAAATATATTTTATTCACTGTTAAGAGATGAAAAATATTTTCAAGGTTTTTTCAAATATATAGAGCCTATATGCAACGTAACATATTTACACAATGATCAATTAAATCAAAAAATTATACAAATTCATCAAGAAGTCATTGTAAATCACAACTTACTACACGAAGTTACAAAAACAAATCCTATAGAATTAGCTTACATTTTAGCCCTACTCTCACCACATATAGAAATAAAATCACATCCACCTAAAATTTTATATGATTTCCCAAAAATTGTAGAAATTCAAAAAAAACTCTGTTTTAATTTCAATAAAGCAAGTGCATCATTAAATAACTTTTCAAAAGAGGTATTTGGATTTGGGGAATTTAGAATTTTTCCAAAGCTAAATCCAACACTATTTGGAAAATCTAAAATATCACAACAAGAAATTGTAGAAGCATCTCTTAAAAATGAATCTTTTTTGACTGTTTTACCCACAGGAGGTGGTAAAACATTTACTTTTTGGCTTCCTGCTATTATTAAGGCAAAATCATATAAATCACTAACTGTAGTTATTTCTCCTTTACAAGCTTTGATAGAAGATCATATCACAAGCTTTAATAAAAATGTTGCAAACTATAAGGCTATCGCAATAAGTGGATTTATGAGTCCGCTAGAAAGGGCTGAAGCAATTGAACAAACGATAAATGGAGAAGCAGATATCTTATATATCGCTCCTGAATCACTGCGCTCAAATATGATATTTAACATTTTAAAAAACAGACTTATAGAAAGATTTGTAATTGATGAAGCACACTGCCTTTCAACATGGGGAAATGATTTTAGACAAGATTATTATTATATTTGTGATTATGTTAAAGAGTTAGTAGAAGCAAAACCTTTTCAAGATCATATCCCAATTTCTTGCTTTACAGCAACCGCAAAACCTAGCGTCATTGAAGATATAAAAAACTATTTTCACTCTGGGCTCAATCTTACCCTTGATGATTATATAGCAGTGCCTGAAAGAGAAAATTTAAACTATAAGTCTATTACCTCACAAAGTAAAGATAAATATAGTAAACTTTTAAGCCTTATAAATGCACATGATGGCTCTACTCTCATTTATATTCCATCTTCTACAAAAAATTGTGATGACATTGCAGAAAAATTATCTTTAGATACTGACAAAAGAGTAAAATCTTTTCACTCTAAAATAGAACCCCAAGAAAAAATGACAATATTAAGTGAGTACATAAAAGACGAAATAGATATCATTGTTGCTACTACAGCATTTGGAATGGGTGTAGATAAACCAAATATCACAAATGTAATACATTATGAGATGTCTGATTCACTAGAAAATTATGCACAAGAAGCGGGAAGAGGAGCAAGAGATAAAAATCTCTCTGCATTTTGTCCAATTCTTTATGATGAAAATGATTTAGATAAACATTTTGCCTCTTTAAATAGATCAAAAATTACAGCAGGAGATATAAACTCTATTTTTAGAGCTTTAAAAAAAATCAAAGGTGATGTTATAAACAAATCAGCTTTTGAACTAGCACGCAATGCAGGCTGGGATGTAGAAGATAATGCAAATGATTATGTAACAAAAGTCAAAACAGCACTTTTAGAACTTGAACGAGAAGGTTATATAGAGAGGAAGAGAAACAAAACACACTTTTATGCTGATTCTATTGCTATTGATAGTATCAATAAACTTGAACTAAATTTAAAAAACTCCCAATATAATGAAGAGACAAAAAAGAGATTGATATTGGTACACAATGCAATAATCGGTAGAGGTAAAACTGAAGTTGTACAAGTTGACGAATTAGCACATTTGTTAGGATATAAAAAGTCAGAAGTAGCTGAAGCCATTAACCAACTAAAAGAGATGGAAATTTTAGGAGATAGTAAAGATTTAAGTCTTGAAATAAAAAGAAATTCCATTGAAGAGTTCGAAGCTACTAAAAAAGTTGAATTAACCCTATTTAAGTATCTATCAGAGTCATTAGCTGATAAGGTGACTATAAAAGAATTAAACGAACATATCAGTGAATATTTAAATATCTCAAAAAACAATGCTGAGCTTATCAAAGAAATTATCCGTAATTGGAGAGACAAATCAAGTTTTATTTTTAAAAGGGTCAACAGACAAAATGACTTATGGTACTTTAACTTCATAGAAAAAGAGACTCTAAAATATACCATTGATACTAGGCAAATAATAGCAATAAGAATATTAAATATTTTCTCTTTAGAAATTAACTCAACTAAAAAACTACATAAAATAGAATTTTCCTTAAAGATGTTACGTGAACAAACAAATAAAAAGTTTACAGCAAAAGAGATTGATAAAACACTGCTCTATCTACATCATTTGCATATTGTTGAGCTGTTAAATGGGAGGTTTATAAATTATTCACCTATGGCAATACATAAAAAAGAGAAATTTTCTACAAAAAGAAAATATACAAAAACAGAATATAAACATAGGTTAGAACAACATTACCTGACAAAAATTGAATCTATTCATATTATGGGTGAATATGCCAAAAGACTCCAAAGTGATAACTCAAAAGCAATTCGTTTTATGAGAGATTATTTTACATCACCCTATCAAGATTTTAAGAAAAAGTATAAACTATTAAAAGAAAAGATATCGAGACCCATTACCCAACATAGATATGACAAAATTTTTTCAAAAATGTCCCCAGTGCAACAAGATATCATCTCTGATAAACATACAAAAGCTATGATGGTATTGGCCGGACCTGGTAGTGGTAAAACTAAAGTATTAGTACATAAAATCGCTTCACTGATTTTAACTGAAGATATTAAACCAGAGCAATTTATGATGCTTACTTTTTCTAGAGCAGCTATGGGTGAATTTAAAAGTAGACTAAACACCCTTATCGGTTCACTCTCTTTTGATATAGAGATAAACACATTTCACTCATATGCACTAAAACTAATCGCAAGAGTGGTAAGAAATAATGATGATGATATCTTAAATCATTCCATTATTGAAGCTACTAGACAGATCAAAGCAGGTGAAATTACACTCCCACAAATCACTGTTCTCATTTTAGATGAATTTCAAGATATCAATGAGCAAAGTTTTGAACTTATCAGAGCAATCTATGCGGCAAATGATAAGGAGATGAGGATAATTGCTGTAGGAGATGATGATCAATGTATCAATATTCATGCTGGTGCAGATATACAATATATAGACAAATTTGAAAGAGCGTTTGGAGAAGATGATGAAGGAAATAAACTTTTTAAACAGTATGAACTTTTAACAAATTTTAGAAGTAAAAATAGTATCGTAGAGTATTCAAACAGTTTTATATCAAAAATTACACAGAGATATAAAACTAAGCTCTTAAAAGCTTACACTCAAAATGAAGGAAAAGTTACCGTACAAACATGTAGATCAAAAAACTTAATAACTCCAGTTGTTGAATTAATCAAAAAGGAAGAACAGTCTAAAAATATTGCTATATTAGCCTATACCAATGATGAAATCATGCAAATATATTCAAATTTACAAGAAATTGGAATTGCTGCAAAGTTTATTATTGATCGAGAAAAATTTCATTTAAAAAATATTATAGAAATAGTTGAATTTGACAAAATTGTAAATAGTTTTTTACATGCTAACACAGTATATAGCGAAGAAAATTTTGAAAAAGCTTTGGAAATTATAGAGTTAAAATATCAAGGTTCAAAAAACATACAACTTCTTAAAAAAGTAGTTGACAAATTTTTGTATGAAAGCCAAGCCTACTATGCATCAACATGGCTAGCTTACCTTGATGAAATAAAAATAGAAGAGTTTGAAGAGTACAATAAAGATATTGTGCTATCAACGATCCATAAATCTAAAGGTATGGAATTTGATAAAGTGATACTTTTAGTTAAAGAAAACCCAAAAAAAGATATCGAAAAAAGAATTTATTACGTTGGAATGACTAGGGCAAAAAATGAACTCACTATTCTAAGACATGGAAGTGATAAATTTGAGAAGAAAGAGTATGCACATTATATTTTTGACTCCAATACATATTTAAATAATCATAAAATTCAAACATTTATGATGGGGCTAAATGAAATTTATTTAGGATACAACTATCAAAAATATTATGATGAACTTAAATTAGTCGCAGGTACACAAGTCACCATAGGAGAAGATAACTATGGAAAACTCTGTATCAAATATCAGAACAAAGTCATTAGTATATTTTCACAAGCTTTTAATCAAAAAATTTCTCACTTTCTTAATAATGGGTATAAAATAAATAATGCAGAAATAGACTATATTATTGTTTGGTACGACAGACAAAATAGTCAATATATACAACATCCTTTGTACAAAATTGTTTTACACAAACTCATTTAAAATATTTTGGGTATTATAACACCATGTTCATACCTACAACCCAAAAAGAGCTGAAAAAACTTGGCTGGAATCAACTTGATGTTATCCTCGTAAGTGGAGATACTTATATAGACACACCCTATAATGGCATAGCAATCGTGGGAAAAATTCTCCTAGATGCTGGTTATAAAGTAGGAGTCATAGCCCAACCTAATCTTGAAAATGATGATGACATCACAAGGCTTGGAGAACCCAAACTTTTTTGGGGTGTTAGTGCCGGTTTGGTTGATAGCATGGTTGCAAACTATACAGCTACGAAAAAGTTTCGAAAAAATGATGATTTTACACCAGGAGTTGTCAACAATCGTCGTCCTGATCGTGCAAATATAAAGTATGTAAACCACATACGAAAAAACTTCAAAGATACAGTTCCTATCGTACTTGGTGGAATTGAAGCGAGTTTAAGACGTGTAGTACATTATGACTATTGGTCAAATAAACTGCGAAAATCAATTCTTTTTGATGCAAAAGCTGACGTTTTAGTGTATGGTATGGCTGAAAAAACCATCATTGACTTAGCAGATGCTTATAAAAATGGTAATTCTATCGAAGATATTCAAGGTCTTTGTTACATCGCAAAAGAGCCTAAAGAAGGTTTTATACAACTACCCTCATTTGATGAGTGTAAAAATGATAAAAAACAGTTTATCAATATGTTTCATCAATTTTATAATAATAATGAACCAATTATTTCCAAAGGTCTCTGCCAACTCCATGACACAAGATGGCTCATACAAAACCCACCTCAAGATTATATGAATGAAGAGGAAATAGATCATGTTTATGATCTAAAATATGAAAGAGATGTGCATCCATACTATAAAGCACAGGGTGAAGTAAAAGCACTTCAAACTATCCAGTTTTCAGTCACCACACACCATGGCTGTTATGGTGAGTGCAACTTCTGTGCTATTTCAGTGCATCAAGGACGTACGATCAGAAGCCGAAGTCAAGAATCCATTGTCAATGAAGTAGATGCTTTTAAAAAGCATCAAGATTTCAAAGGTATCATCAACGATGTAGGCGGAGCCACTGCAAACATGTATGGATATGAGTGTAACAAAAAGCTCAAAAGCGGCGTATGTTTAGATATTGCATGTACAAGTTCAACCGTCTGCCCTGCATTGAAACCCGACCATGAACCACAAATCAAAATGTTAAAAGAGATAAGAGAGATGCCTCATGTCAAAAAAGCATTTGTAAACAGTGGAATACGCTATGACCTCATTAACGAAGATAAAAAACACGGTCAACAATATCTCAAAACTTTAGTAGATCACCATATCTCAGGGCAGATGAAAATTGCCCCAGAACATACTGAAGATAAGATTCTAAAACTGATGGGAAAACCTGATAAACAAACCCTCCTAAACTTCAAATCTGACTTTGATTCCCTAAATAAGAAATCAGGGAAAAAACAGTTTTTAACATATTACCTTATTGCTGCACACCCAGGAAGTCAAATGGAAGATATGAACTCTTTGAAAGATTTTGCAAACCAAGAACTTCATCTAAATCCAGAGCAGGTACAAGTTTTTATCCCTACACCATCAACATACTCTACACTGATGTACTATACAGAGATGGATCCGTGGAGTCGTAAACCTGTATTTGTAGAAAAAGATCCTATGAGGAAACAGAAACAAAAAGATATTGTGACTCAAAAAGGCGGAAAAAGGTATGCCTAATTAATAAAAATATCCAAATATCTTTATTGTTGATTGCAACACTTGGAGTAATGTCAGGTATCACCGTCGTCTCTTCATTGCCACTCATCAGCCATACTTTTTCAGAAATTCCCAATATCGAATTTCTCTCAAAGCTGATGCTGACAATACCCTCAATTATCATCGCACTTTTTGCTCCAATTGCTGGATATATTGCTGATAAATGGGGAAGATTAAAACCTTTGTATATAGGTATTTTACTCTTTACAATTGGTGGTAGTTCTGGATTCTATCTTGAAAATTTTTATGCTATTTTAATTGGTCGTGCTGTTTTAGGTTTTGCGGTAGCACTTATTATGACAAGTTCCACCGCACTCATAGGAGACTATTTCAGTGAAAAAGAACGCCATAAATTTATGTCACTTCAAGGAATGGCTGTTGCTTTAGGTGGTATCATTTTTATTACCGCAGGTGGTTTTCTTGCACAGGTACATTGGTCATATCCTTTTGCTATTTACTTTATACCTTTACTTTTTCTTCCTCTTTTAGTAACATCACTGTATGAGCCTGAGAAACATATACATACTGAAGATCATACAGAGATAAAAGCAACACTACTTCCTATTTATGTCACAGCATTTTTTACTATGGTACTGTTTTATATGATGCCAACACAACTCCCTTACCTCATCGTGAACACACTAAATGGAGAACCTAGAACAATCGGATTTGTTATCGCTACAGCCATGGTCTTTAACGCCCTTACTTCTATGCAATATTCAAAAATAAAAGCAAGACTGAGCTATTTACAAATCTATAAATTCACATTTTTACTTTTTGGTCTTGGACTTTTAATCTTATCTCAAGCACACAATATTACGCAACTTTATTATTGTACTGTATTTATAGGCATGGCTTTTGGTCTTCTTTTAGTCAATACCAATGCTTGGTTTCTCTCAAAAGTACACGCATCTAAAAGAGGAAAAGCCTCAGGGATACTAACATCTAGTTTTTTCCTTGGACAATTTTCCTCGCCTTTGTTATTTCAACCAATTGTCCAGCTTTACGGTATTCAAATGCTTTTTTTACTAGTAGGAATCTTATCATCTATAATTTCATTATCACTCTTTATCAAAACAAGACGACACTAGTGAGGAAACAAAACTTCTGCTCCCTCCTCTAAAAGGATATCATTATCGATGTGTCCAACAAACAAACTATCACCCAAAGTTCTAAAATGTATATGCATGTTGGAAGAAGGAGATGAAAGTATCCCTTTATGCTGACTAGAATAAAAACCAATCCCTTCAATATCGACATTCTCTAGTCCACCTAGAAAACGAGATCTTAGAAAACTAGATAAAAAATCAGGTTGACCATTTCCCATACCATTTACAATAAACCAACGTAATCCTTTTACTTTTGACTTTAGTATAAAAGGGAATGGCACAGCTATATTGATTCCAGCTTTTTTAGCAAGAGAAGGGATTACATCTTCTAGTTGTTGAAAACTTACAACACCTTGAGGAACATCGATAGCTTTCCATTTTTTAACATTAACATACGCTAAAAATGCTATTTTCCTATCTTCATCTAACTTTTTTGCAAAATATTGGTGATTTTCAAACTTTCCCTCAAACATATCTCCCGCAGAAATCAAAAGTTCACTATTTAACCCTTCGGGCATACCGATACCATATAAATCCTCTGCTTTAATCTGAGAAAAATTCAACGTTTGATTAAGTTTATTGCTACGAATCAAATGCAAATCTCCGATAGACTGAACACGCTTTTCTTGAAGATAAGGGCTATGATGCATAACCCCTTTTATAAAATCTTCATGCGCTGATAATAGCTTACCTGTCACTAATAGCAGTAACAGCATATAAAAAGTTTTCATTACTTTTTCACACGCTTTATGATCGCCTCCGCGATGCTAGCAGAGGCACTTGGGTTTTGTCCTGTGATAAGATTTCCATCTATCACAACATTGTCTGCCCAGTTTCCTTTGGCTTGAAAAATAGCCCCTTGCTCTACTAGTTTACTCTCCAACATAAATGGCATTTTTGAGCTTTTTTTAACTTCATCTTCTTCACTATTGGTAAAACTTGTTAGTTTTTTTCCTTCCACTAAATACTTACCATTTTTCAGTTTTACACCCACTAAGGAGGCGGGACCATGGCATACAGCTGAAACAACTTTTCCCGCATCAGAAAATGAGGCCAATGTTTGTTTAACAACCTTATCCTCTGCTAAATCAAACATCGCCCCATGGCCACCTGGCATATAAACAGCATCATACTTAGTTGTATCTATGTCTTCAAGCTTTTTAGCATCTTTCAAAGCTTCCATCGCCTCTGTCCATTCAGGTTTATCACCTCCTTTACTACCTGGATCGATAGGCACAGCACCACCATTTATCGTGGCAACATGTACGTTAAAACCTGCTTCTTTAAACTTCACATAGGGTATTGCAAACTCTTCCAGCCATACACCCGTTCTATCTCCACTCGTCATATTTGAAGCGCCTGTGACAATAATTAAAATTGCTATAATTGTGTCCATTTTTTATCCTTTTATTAAAATATCTGTCGCGACTTTGAAAGTATACAGTGAAATTTTGTATAATGTCAAATTATATTTCTTATGTAAAGGTATAAATATATTTATGGTAAATCTTGAACTATATAGAACATTCATCGCCATTTATCGAGAAGGAACTATCTCCAAAGCTGCCATCTCTGTAGATATCACACAACCTGCGGCTTCTCAACAACTCGCTTCACTCGAAAAAATATTAAAAATAAAATTATTTGAACGTACACCTAGAAAAATGGTGCCTACAAATTTAGGACATGAACTCTATACAAAAATATCAGACTCTTTTGATTGGATTGCCCATGTGAGTGAAGATTTTACCAAGGCAGATAAGAAACAGACACTTTTTACTATCGGTGTACCACTCGAGTTCTATCAGGATAAGCTAATCCAAAAGGTACAAGACTTTCCTTTTCGTCTCTCGCTTATTTATGGTACAACAGCAGCCTTAGCAAGAAAATTTCATGAAGCAAAAATAGATGCCATGATAGCTACCCATAAAATCACCATGCCAAGTGTTACACACCATCCTATCTTTTCAGAATCTTTTTGGCTAGTTGCACCAGCAAATATGGAGATACCTTCTAATCTCTCTCGTAGCTGGATTATAAAGCAAAAATGGATAAGCTACGATGCCAAACTCTCTATCATACGAAAATATTTTCAAGCGACTTACAACATCAAACCCGCTATTGCTCCCACACTTATTTCACCTAATTTACATGCCATCTTAAAAAGCGTTGAAGAAGGTTTAGGAATCAGTGTATTACCAGACTATCTCTGCGAAAATTCACTTAAAGAGAGAAAAATAATCCTGCTAGATAAACCAAATCCGCCTATCACCAACCAACTCTACTTTGTCTATAAAACAAATCATCGTGAGAGTCTGTTAGTAAAATCAATTTTAAAGATTTTTTAATGCAACCTTGAAAATTATCAAAACATTGGCTCAAATCTAAGCCCAGCATAAGTGATAGTATCTCCTTCAATCCGCACACTCTCCTTTGCTCCTCGTCCTACTCCCTCTATCATAGCTTCTGTATCATTAATGACTCTCAAAATTAATGACGATTTTTCTCCTGATTCCATACTTATCTCATAAAAAAGATACTCCTCTTCTAGCTTAAGTGTTAACTCTTTTATCTGCATATTTTTGGGTTCAATTTGATTAACAAGTCGGTACTTTCCAAGACGTTTTTTCCATGCTAGGGAAATAGGATGTGCTTTAACCCTTGCTCCCACAATATCTTTATCATGAATGATAAGATGTTCTCCTTCTATATCTACAGTCATCAATCCAAAATCATCTAACTGCGTATCACCTATAGGAATAAAACCAAACAATAAATATTTAGGATAAAATCGTCCATCACGATATTTTAAACGCACTTTCCCATTTGCCGTGTGTGCAACATAATGTGTCTCTGATTTTTTTACAATCTCCACTTTCCCAAATATCGTTGCGTAAATACCTGTAAAGTCTGATAACACAGAATGACTCTCTTTTTTATGTTTCAATTTTTTGGTAGTTTTTATCTCCCATGCTTTTTGCAAAAGCTCTTTTGCTATTTTTCCTGGATCGGACAAATCACTATTGCACAGTACAACAACTCCTAGTTTTGATTTTGGTGCAACCATAAAAGAAGCACGATGTCTACTTGTTGCACCACCATGTAAATAAACTGATTCTCCCTCTAATAACTGATCTTCTATAAAATACCCTAAGCCAATTTTTTGCTCTAAATCTAATGTATTATATTGATTTTGAACTTGAAACATTTTTTTTAAGGTCTCATATTTTAAGATATTTTTATCTCCTATTTTTCCCTTAGCATTTATCATCATAGCTAACTGACTCAAATCTATTACTGTAGTATTTAAAGCACCTGCTGGTACCATACCGATAGGATATTCTAAACGCTCTTTCCCCTCACTATAACCTTTGGAAGCATTTTCACCTTGCAACTGAGCTTTAAAATCAGACTCTTTCATCTTCAGTGGCTCCAATAGAACCCTCTTTAAAAAATCCACATAGGCCTCACCACTCACTTTTTCTACACTATGCCCAAGAAGAGTCACCGCAAGATTTGAGTAAGAAAATATCTTATTTGGTGGATAAGATACATACTCATCTTTAATCTCTTTAACGTATTGTGTATAGGGCATAGGATTTTTAGAATAAAATTTATCAAGCCAATCACCAGGCAATCCAGAGTGGTGTGCCATGATTAATCGTGCAGTAATGCCATCTGTTTTTCCAAACCTACTCTTGATGCTAAACTCAGGAAGATAGGTCACTAATGGTTTATCAATATCCATTTTCTCAAATTCTACCAACTTCATCACGGCCATAGCATTGAAAAGTTTTGTAATAGATCCTGCACGGTACTTTGTAGTGGGTGTTGCTTTTATTTTCTTCTTTTGATCAGCATATCCAAAACCCTCTTTCCAAACTATCTTTTGATCATCTACCAATGCCACAGAAAGTCCAACTATATCTTTTTCAGCCATCTCTTTTTTAATAAATGCTTGCATATGCTCTTTGAGAGGAGCAAAATCACCATCTTGTCTATGACTAGATGTTGCATAACTACTTGTAAAACACCCTAGGGATGAGATAAGTAACCCAAGCAAAGAGATGGATTTAGATATTTTGTAGTTCATTTGTACTCCTTTTTATTTTAAAGTATTGTAGTAGATAAAAATGTGGAAAAAATGGGATAAACAGGCAGTTGCGTATATTTAGTATACTATCTAGCTGTTTCTATAAAACAAAGCGTAGAAAAAGTATGTTAGTATGAAATGATAACCGAAAGTTTTCAAGAGAAGTATCTGATGCACAGAGATCATAAGAGCATTTTGAAAAAGCAGCTAGACTATTGAGGAGATGAAGTATCTTAAAAATTCCAGATTATAAACTAAAAGAAGATGAAAAATATAGAGTTTGTAAGATAGAAGAGAAACTTACATCTGATTTTTTCGCGCCACATCAACATCAGTATTTTGAAATGATTTTTTTTACAGAGTATGCTGATACTAAAGCCAAACAGAGCATTGATTTTAGATCTTTTCCTATACGTAAACATAGGATCTTTTTTATCGCTAAAAAACAAGTACATCAGTGGCTTACTGACAAATATCATGGAGAATTTAAAGGCTACTTTGTTGTTTTCAATGAATCCTATATCAAAGCAGATAAAGCACTACTGGCATTATTTGATTTTTTAGATGATGCTCCTTTTCTAGATTTAAACGATAGTGAAGCAACTGTGCCTTTAACCCTTATTAGCTTAATACAAGAAGCCAAAGATACGGATAGCAAGGAGTATCAACAGTCACTTATTGAAGCATTGTTACATTTTTTAGTACAAAAGAAAAAAACTTCACATATTAAAATGAACATCAATCAACAAAGATTTATTACACTTCGAAAACTAATAGACACACACTATGTGCAAGAGAAACAAGTCTCTTTTTATGCAAAGCAGATGCATATATCTATCACAAGGCTTGACGTTATCGTTAAAGAAGTTTCTTCTTTGACGATAACACAACTTATACACAAACGTATTTTACTTCAAGCAAAACGAGAACTTTCCTTAGGCTCAAAAACAGTACAAGATGTTGCGTCAGCTTTAGGTTATCATGACCCTAGTTATTTTTCGCGCTTTTTCAAAAAACATGAAGGGGTAGCACCTTCTGAGTTCATAAGTAAATAATACCCGTAAAAAAGATAATTCTCCATTCCCATTTCTCTTAACTTCTACTATACTTTTTGCATCTTCAAACAAAGGACTCTTTATGAAAAGAAGAACACTATTTAAAAGCCTCGCTTTAATACTTATACTCTCAGTAACACACAGCGTTGCAAAAACACCAAAGGAAAGTAACATGGATATCCAACTCATCATAACCTTCAATATCAAAAAAGATAAATTGCCAAGCTTTATGAAGATTATGAAAGCTGTTAAAAAAGACCTACCACAAGTAGAAGGATGTAAAGAGGTAGAAGTTTTTCAACGAGATCAAGATAAATATACGATTACACTGATTGAAACTTGGGAAAGTATTGAAAAACATAAAACCCATATCAAACATGTGATTGACTCAGGAGACTGGAACTACATATCTTCTCATTTAACAAGTGAACCAAAAAGTCACTATTATCAAAAAATATAAACATCCAAGTTACTTTACTAAAGTAAAGTAACTTTCTTTTAAGAATGATGCTGCTAGACTTTCATCATGATAACCTTTAACGATAAAACATATACGTCTTCAACAGAGATATTTTTTGAGATTTTTAATGACAAGTGGAAACTCTTTATTCTCTGGCTTCTTATCAATGAAACTAAACGTTTTAAAGAACTTTCACAAACGCTAGACATAACAGAAAAAACCCTGACTATCAAACTCAAAGAACTCGAGCATTTACACTTGATAAAGCGAAAAGTATATGCAGAAGTTCCTCTACGTGTAGAGTACTCGTTAACAACATACGGGACATCTTTAAAACCCCTATTTGAAGAGATACTCCACTGGTCACAATCTTATGCAAAGGAGTTTGCTAAGCTATCATGATAAACATTTTGATGATAAGTGGCAGTTTAAGAAGTAACTCCTACAATACAGCGATTTTACGGTATCTCAAAAATGAGTTTGGATTTGAACTCTACGAGAACTTAGGGGAAATCCCAGCATTTAATGCTGACTTAAATATTCACACACTCACGCACGATGACTCACCAAAAAATGTCCAAGCATTTCGTCAAACACTAAAACACGCTGATGCTATCATCATCAGTACGCCAGAGTTTGCACACCAAATCCCAGGCGTCTTAAAAAATGCCCTTGATTGGGTTGTCTCAAGTGGTGAATTATCTGATAAGCCTACTATGGTTATATCTGCCACACCCACACATCTTGGAGGAGAAAAAGTACATGATGCGCTTGTTTATCTTTTAAATGTCATTGATGCACGTGTGATTGAAGAAGCTTCTTTGCAAGTATCCATGGTCAATCAAAAGATAAACAAAGAGGGCAATATAACAGATACGGCACTTTTAGAAGCTTTAAACACCCGTATCCATCACTTTCTCCAAAGTATCGAAGCCAACACAACACCTGCTACATCTGCTAAAAAATCATAAATATCCAATGTACGACTAGGAAAATAATATTGAGAGAGTTCTTCTAGTCCAGCAAAAAGAAGTACTATCATTGCACCTATCTGCATATTAAACCCTAAAAAGTGTTTTGTTCTATAGCCTACACCAAAGTTCAACAAAAACGCCATCACACCATAGAGTAAAGCATGCGCTATCTTATCCCCATAGGGAATAGTACCGACTAGGAAAAAAGCATAGTTATAGTCTGCCTTATCCGCAAGGATAATAATCCATACAATAAACAAGAAAAATATCAGAGGAAGCCCTATACGGGCTATATATACTTTATCTTTCATAACGTTCACCTTTTTGTATTTGTATATGTTCTGCGCCATACTGTTTAAGTTTTTGACAATATCCAAAATGGTATTCATCAAATGCAGCACAATCTCTTACTTTATATAAAGTGATTTTTATATCTGTATTTTGTATTGCAGGCAATGCATCTACAGAGAGTGTTTCAAGATAGGCTTTATCTAAGTGATTAGGATTATTTTTAAACTTTTCTATATTATGGCTTGCTACCATAGCATCTACATTGATAGAGGAAACTACCGCTAACATCAGTAAGCCCGTTATCATGATAGTATTTAACAAGGCATGAAAAGAGTATTTGCGAACAACATAGTAAAGCCCCAACCCTAAAATAAAAAGTAGAAAATAATCCGACCATTCAACATAATAACGAAGCACCGTAGCCCCTTTAATCTCTTGATACAAATACATCTTTTTTAAAGAAGAAAAGCCCATGACTATGGTTTGTAAGATAAGACCACCCATCAAAAAAATGATCACTTTTTCACCTTTAAATCGTCGCATAATACCAAGAACAATCAGTACAACGATACTCATCACCCACATAAGTTGAAAAAATCCTTCCCGTGCATATTCCGCGATATTTATCCCCGATGCTTTTATATAAGCTTCTCCTCCAAAAAAATAGGAAACTTGGAAAAACAAAAAAGTCACAAAAAGGATGTTAAGCATCCCTAAAAAGATACCAACTATCATAGAATCAAATGCCACAGACTCCTTGATATCTACCCGCTTCATAGCATTGGAAAATCCATAAATAAAAAGCAATAAGTAGCCGATAAAATAGAGGGGAATACTCACTAAAGTGCCAAAACTAAAATCAGGTCTAAAAGAAAAAAGAGACTTCACCGCCGCACTAAAGTGCACATCTGCTGACATAAAAAGTGCCAAAAAAGCCCCTAAAAAAGGAATCGTAATCAAAAGGGCAATCCCTATACGCATATACAGTGTTCGATGATTATCTAAAGAGACAAGATTTAAACTAAACGCTTTGATGTATGTTAT
>JADGDK010000026.1:16106-29832 GCA_016744895.1 Campylobacterales bacterium
AATAAAAAGACTAAATTTTACAGCAGAAAAGTAAGAAAATATTTTAACGCCTAAACCTTCTTCTACAATACTATCCTTCATGGTACCATCCTTCGCAATAACACTTTCACTATAAGCTTATGAAATGGCGCAATCATCATCATATACACTTTTCCAAAAAAATTATTGTAATGCACCAAGGTACTCACAATTAGCGCATTATGCTGCTTCAAAACAGAGACTCTAAAATTGAGATGCTTATCATCTTCACCTGCTATTATCTCATTTTCTTCGATGCTATATATCTCAAAAAAACCTACCTGTTTTCCAACCTCAAACGATTTTCTATCATCAAATGATACTTCTGTTTTTAAACCAAACAGACCAACAACTTTATTTCTCATCATCAGCAAGTTTCGCATCCATAAAGGTCTATATATAAAGATATTCCTATAAATCTCTTCTATACAGAGCGTCTCATCTTCTAAAATCACACTATAAGCATCACTATAATCAATATCAGAGATATACTGTTTATACGCACTACTATAAGGAACTTCTGTTTTAACAACCTTACTTATCATGATAACTCTCCACGATATGCTTTGCAACATTTACTTCAAAATCTTTCATAATTTTTACTGCATTTCGCGTATCTATCTTTGCACCCATCTTCTCAAACATCGCATAGTAACCCAACAGTGTACGATCTAAAAATATAAACTCTTGATTGACTTTATGCACTGCGTGAAACTGTTTCTTTTGCACTTTCAAAATCAACTCAAACCCTCTTTTAGAGAAGTCAATATTTTCTTTAAAATCATAAAAGTCTTTTTCAAGCACTTCAATAAAGAGACGATCAAATGGCTTAATAGTCTCTTGGTAAAAAGTCAGCATCTCTTCAGACGTAGCCTTATCAATCATGCCTAAATCATGATACTGTTCTACTAACGCCTCATCACTAACGCCACGCATCAAAGAGAAATGCAATCTATTATAATCGATGAGAAAATCATCTTCTATCTTCTTCACACAACCAAAATCAATCATGCCTATTTTTCCATCATCCATAAAGATAAAATTTCCAGGATTTGGATCAGCGTGTACTGTTTTTAGACCATAAAGCGAGTGAAAGTAACTATCAAAAATCAACTGCGCATAATGGTTTAACTCTTTTTGACTAGGAGTTGATATCAAAAATTGTTCAAAACTTTTCCCCTCAAGGTAGCTACTACTTAAAACATGTTTCGTGGAATATTCATGATAGACTTTAGGTATCACCACAGCATCTAGCTGAAGATTATCATGAAAAAATGCGCAGTTATTTGCTTCATTTTCGTAATCCACCTCTTCATGAATTCTCAGTTTCACCTCTTTTATAAGATGAGAAACATCATTCCCTTTTGCCATACGTTTTAGCCCAAAGTTTAAAAGTGTCATATCACTATCGATACTCTTTTTGATACCTGGGTATTGTATTTTAACAGCCAGCTTTTCATCTTTGAGCGTAGCTAGATGCACTTGTCCCAAACTAGCAGAACCAAAAGAGATATTCTCAAAAGTAGAAAAACATTTTTCAGGATACGCACCTAACTCACTTTTGATAATCTTGCGTATCAATGCTCTGTTGATAGGAGGAACTTGATGAAAAGATTTTTGCATCTGATCTAGATAAGTTTGTGGTAAAAAAGGCATACCTAACGCAACCTGCTGTGCAATCTTAACCGACAGTCCTTTGAGTTCACCAAGGGCTTCAAAAATCGTTTTTGCAACCTCTTCATGCATCTCTCCTTGAATCTCTTCTTTAGCCTCTTTTGTAGAAAAAGTACGTTTGAGCATTGCTTTGGATTTTGTCGCTCCTATCTTTAAAAGCGTGCGACCTACAACTTTACCCCTTTGTGATTTACTAGTTGGAAGTGCCTTATCCATCGAGAAGTCCTTTTAGTTTTCTTTTGACATTGGTAAAAGTACTTTTTTTAGTCGAAAACTTTTCTAGTGATGAGAGTAGATGGGTTTTAAACAAAAACATACCTAAATCAGAAGCTTTATTTAAGATGCTTGATCGTAGAAGTGCCTCTATCACACCCATAGAGTGATCGATAAACTGTGTCGTGTTTTCAAACATCTCCGAATCATCTTTCACCCAGTACGCCACGACCATGATATAATAGTCCCAAAATGCCTGAGGCAAATACTCCTTAAATGGTGGTTCCTCAATCTCCTCTGCTTCTATGGCGATATCAAGCATCTCTGTCACGATAGCGATAAACTTCTCTTTTGTTTCATACACAGACTCTAACTTTACAGTAGAAGAGTGAAACGCCATCTCTGAAATTTGTATCACAAACTCTCTATCTTCTAGATAGAGTTCAAGCTCTGTCTCAACCAAAGTTTGTAACTGTTCTCTCAATGTAAAGGTATGAAAATCAGCAATTTCCTCCAACACTTTTGCACTCTCTATATGCTTTTGTTCGAGATAGGCATACAAAAGTTTCTCTTTGGTAGGGAAGTAGTTATAAATAGTAGGGTTACTGACCCCTGCATTTTTAGCCATCTCTCGCATCGAAGCATTTTTAAATCCTTTTTCAGTGATGAGATCAACCGCTGCTTTTAAAATATTTTCTTTTGTTTTCGCTTTTTCTTTTTGAGATATTTTCATCTGTTCTCCTTATTTACTTAACTAAGTATAATAAAAATAACAATATTTGTCAATATAATATATATCAAATTAAATAAAAAGAGTCATTAAGAGAACTTTTGGGACATTACTCCCAAAAGTTTAGTGGTTTTTATTTCCTATATTGTGAGAAAACAAAGTTGCTTTTCTCTTGTGGCATATGACAGGAAAAACATGACACACCACCATCACTGACCAATCTTTTATCCTGAGTATCTCCCGCAAAACCTTCAAATCCCCATCCTCCAGTTTTTGCAAACTTGGCTTTATCTTTATACATAACACCTACTAATTTTCGTGTCGACTCTGTTATCGCCTTATCTTTTTGTGTATAGTTTAAAAGATCAAAGACCAATGTTGAGCCATCAATGTAGTTTCCTGTTCTCAAACCCTCTTTGGCCATAGCATTGGCATACACATGATGGATACCACCAAAAGGATTTTCCAAATCATGACCAGGTTCGATAATCATCGTTTTAACATGTGTCCAATCCCTATAACCTTCGGGATAAGCAACTTTTTTTGTATCAGCCATCAAACTTGTAGCTAAAAGTAGTGAACCTACGAATAAGTTTATATATGTTTTCATCATCAATCCTTTATTTTAACGCTTCAATTGAAGCACCATAATTAATATGAAGTGCTATACCATCGATCACTAATGCTGGTACAGATTTGATACCCTGTGCCTCAGCCTCTTCTATACGAGTGTTATCCGTTCCAAGGTGGACTACCTGTACATCAAAACGACTTTTATCCAATGCATCCACAACTTTACTTTCTGCCTCAACACATACAGGACAACCTGCATGATAATAGGTAACTTTTTTCATCATCTTTCCTTTGTGTTTTATTAGTATCGATTCGATACCTTTTGAAAGTATAGCACTTTTTTCTACTCTTGTCAAACTAGTATCGATTCGCTATAATACACTTATGAAAACACAATTGATATATTCGTACATAGAACGGCTCTCTAATCTTCTCAAAAATGAACAGCGTCGTGTAGGGGCAGATTATGGTTTACAACCGGTACAACTAGAAGCTTTACACTATCTTACGATTTGTAACCGTTATTCAGATACCCCTAAAGGTGTGACTGAGTATCTAGGGCAGACCAAAGGAACAGTGTCACAAAGTTTAATACTACTTCAAAAAAAAGGGTTTATTACAAAACATCAAGACAGTGACGATAAACGCATTACCCATTTAAAACTTACCAAAGAAGGAAAACAAGCGCTCGCCTCCTCTATTCCTCCGCCACTTTTCATCAATGCCTGCAATGATTTACCAGAAAGTGCGCAAAATGAAATTTATAATAATTTAAAACTGTTGCTTACTTCCATACAAAAATCAAACAATATGAAATCATTTGGCGTATGTGCGACATGTCGGTTTATCATCAATGATGAACATGGAAATAGTATGTGTGACTTAACCAAAGAGAAGCTCTCACAAACAGATACAACATTGATCTGTTTAGAACATGAGTTTGAGGAGACTGACTAACCTCCTCATATAATCGACTTATGCCAAATCTCTGAAAAAGCCTCAATAGCCTCTTCCAATCGCGCTTCACTAAATCCACCAAACCCCATCCGTAAAGCTTCAAAGTTACCACCACTTCGCTCGTTTGCATAGTACAGTTTGATACTGCTTTTTTCAGCAAGTGCATTAAACTTCTCCCAGTCAAAAGGGACAGTCGGCATGATAAGTATTGCTAACCCTCCTCCTTGTGAGAGTATTTCAAAACTATTTAAGAGCTTTTCTTGAAACAGTTGCTTCATCAAGTTATGTTTTTTCATATTGCGTGTACGTATTTTCCGTATATGTTTTTCATAATAACCCCCTGCTATAAAAAGTTTGAGCGTGTGTTGTGTGATAAGCGATACTCTGGGGAAGTGCGCATCGTAACTCTCTTTAAAAAGAGGGATAAGATGTTTTGGAAGTACCATATAAGAGACTCTTAATGTAGGAGAAAGAGACTTTGCAAAAGTCCCCATATAAACCACACAATCATGCTTGTCAAGTCCTTGAAGCGAGGGGATAGGACGGCTATCATAACTAAGTTCACTATCATAATCATCTTCAATGATAAGCCCACCCATACTTTGCATATAAGTAATAAGCTCTAGCCTATTGGCAATGGGCATCGACACACCTGTGGGGTATTGATGTGAGGGCGTGATATAGACTAACAGAGCCTTTGAAGACTTCAATGCATCGATATCAAGCCCTTGCGCATCTACATCTATTTTAGATATCGTATAACCATACTCTTCAAAGACACGTCTCGCCACATGATAACCTGGGTTTTCAACAGCAAAATGGCTATATTTATCTCTCACAAGTTTGGCTAAAAGGGCCATCGCATCTGAAAATCCATGACAGATGACAATCTGATTGGCATGACATGTCACACCTCTAGAATCTACAAGATACGTTGCTATCACTTCTCTTAGTGCACTTTCTCCTTGTCCATCATGATACGCACCAAAATCAAGACTTTCATTGATCGCTTTGGTAGAGAGACGTTTCCATAACTTAAGTGGAAAGTCTTCTTTTGTAAGTTGTGCAGGAAAAAAATCATAACGATAAGAGGTATAGATCTCAGGTGCTATAGAAGATGTTGCATCCATAGACGCACCAATAGTAAACTGAAAATCACGCACATAATAGCCACTTTTTGGACGACTCTGGAGATACCCTTCTGCATAAAGTTGTGAAAAAGCAGACTCTACTGTTGTTTTACTAAGGCTATAACTTGAAGCAACGCTACGAATAGAAGGGAGCTTTTCACCTACTGTATAGTTTTTAATAATATCCTCTTTAAGCGCTTCATAGAGTTGAAGATGTAGTGGTTTTTTTAATGTTGTATCGATAACATACATAACTGTCCCTATATATTTTAAATAATTTGTATCTTGTGGTAAGTACAATTTATCTCTATAATAACGTAAAAATATAAAAGGGTTTAGATGAAGCATATTTTTGAAATCAAAGATAAAACAATCATCAATGCTGTTTTAGATAGTGCAGAGTATGGTACCTTGGCACTAAGCATAGACAATATCCCCTATGCCGTACCTGTCAATTTTGTACGTATAGAAGATGCTATCTATTTTCATGGTGCACTACATAACAAAAAGATGCAGATACTCAAACACAACCCTAAGGTATCTTTTTCAGTCGTTGAAAACTATGCGATTATTCCCTCTTATTTTAGTACGACAGAGGGCTTGGCCTGCCCAGCAACACAGTTTTTTAAATCTGTATCCTTAGAAGGAACCGCCACGGAACTCTTAGAGAGGGAAGACAAAGCAAGAGTATTTGAGGCACTTATGTGTAAACTCCAGCCTGAGGGTAAATACAAACACTTTAGTGACAACCTATATGACAAGGCCATCAAAGCGACGGCTGTTATCAAGATAACACCAGATACCATCAAAGCGAAGTTTAAATTTGGTCAGCATTTAAGTAAAGAACGATTTGATATGATTCTTTCACACTTAGAAAAAAGAGATAACCCTGCTGATAAAGAGACTATACAGATGATGAAACACCTAAAGAGAACAGATGCATTATAAAGTAGCCACACTAGAAGATATAGAAGCAACCCTAGCACTCCACGCTAAATATCAAGTCGATACCATTAAAGAAGAAGACAAAAAGGATGGCTTCGTCACAACAGCCTTCACCAAAGAACAACTCACAAGCTTGATACGAGAAGAGCAGGGATTATTTATCATGATAGATAAAGGAAAAGTACTAGCCTATGTGATGGCCGCCTCCTGGCAATTTTGGTCACGTTGGCCTATGTTTGCACATATGATAAAAGAGTTACCAAAACTAGCGTATCTAGGAGAAACACTTTCTACAGAAAACTCTTACCAATATGGTCCAATATGCATCGACAAAAGTCTCAGAGGTACTGAGGTGTTAAAGAATATTTTTAACTTTTCTCGTACACATATGGCAAAGCGCTACCCTATCCTAGTCACCTTTGTAAACAAAATAAATCCTCGTTCATTTGAAGCCCATAAAAGAAAACTAGGACTAGACGTGATACAAGAGTTTGAGTATAATGGAAACCACTACTATGAAATGGTCTATGATACTACTAAACCAGTTATTTGATAGACAACATCCACTCTTTTATCATCTGTAACTCTTCTTCTATGATAGTATGGTCTTTTTCATAACTCTTAAAAGTGATATCAAACCCACCATTTTGTAAAAGTTCTACCTGTGCCTTTGAAGTAGTATATGGAAGTACATCATCTTCTATACCATGGGTACATAACCATTGCGATGCTTTGACTTTTGGATTTAAATCTGCTAAAAGTATAGAAGCATCATAGATATAGCCACTAACTGCTATATACCCAGCAAATACTTTGTCATACCTCGCTCCACACTCAAATGTAAGTAGTGACCCTTGGGAAAATCCAAATAAAAAGCTTTGTGAAATGTCAAACTCTTTTGCAAAAAGTGTATCAAATATTTCTGTTAAAATGGCAGATGATTGTTTAATTCCAGCAAGTTGATGTGGAGGCAAGTCATACCATGAATACCCACCGTAATAGTCATATGGAGCATCTAACAGAAGATAATTCATATCTTCCAAATTCAAATACGGCGGTAGCCATGTAAACCCTTGCGAAGAGTCACCTCGACCATGAAGGATAATCATCAATTTTTTTGAGGGAATCTTTGAGGGTATAAAAATGTGATTTAATGGTAAATTTTTCATATGAGTATTATAGTCAAATTTTGTAAGAGCTTTCTACATTTATGTTATAATTCATACATTCAAAATTAAGGATAAATAATGAAAAAATATCTCAACAAACTTACATTGATTTCTATTTTACTATTTTGTGCAACTTCTATATATGCACAAAACCCATCAGATCAAGAAAAAATGCTACAAGATATGGATCGTGTTATGGAAAAAGTACAAGCACAGCTAAAAGCAAACCCAAACATGAGTGCAGCAGAACAAAAAGCACTTGTAACTCAAATGATGAACCAATCAAAAACAGGTCAAGATATGTTATCAAAACAAAAAGCCCAGCTTCCTAAAATATTGAAAATTTTAAAAAGCAATCGTACCTGTTTGAGCAAGGCGGATACCAAATCAGATGCAAATGTATGTGAAAAAAAAGCAGAAAAACTAGCTAATAAAATAGGATTTGAAGAGGATTTTGAAGCAGAAGAAGAAAATGAACAACATTTTGTTTGGAATAAGAAGGAAAAAAATAAAATCTTAGCTGAAATTGATGAAGAAATTACCCACATAGAGCACTCACTTCCGTGCATACAAAAAGCAAAAACAATGTCTGATATGATGAGATGTGCACAAGAGTAATGATTTTCATAAAGTAATCTTTTGCTACAATTATAATAATTATAATAAGGAAGTCTCATGAAAAAAATTTTTATATTACTATTTATAGTTAATACTCTACTATTGGCCTCAAACAATAAAGTCGATGATAGTGAAAGAAAAAAAAGAATTGCAAAACAGATAGAAATAGAGATGGAAAATGAGAAAAAACATGCACGAGAGCAAACTTTTTATAAAGGAAAAGAGTATAATTTAAAAGGTTCTGAAGTCAATAAAGAGTCTTTAGAATCAATTAAAGAGATAGAACCATTAGAGTTTGATATGGATTCTGTATACGATTAAGCTCGATACTTGTCTCTAGGATAATCATAAAATTTTAAATCGGGTTTTTCTAACGCTCCTAGCACATCTTTTCCTATCCATTGTGCAGATGAAGACTCTTTTTTCAACATCTCATATGCTGCTTTTACCGCTATTTTATGTAAATCACAATTTCGTTTGCCCATAGCTCTCAATGCCCAAGATATAGCTTTTTTTATATGAATTCTCTCATCTTCACACTCTTTTAAAATAGTAGGTATAAAAGCTTTAAAAATTGAGTTTTGCACTTTTTTATCTGAAGTAACTAAAACTGCCATCAATACAAAAGCTGCACGTTTGATATATAAAACTTCACTCTTTGACCATTCTATCGTTTTATGTAATGCCCACATGTTTTTGATAAACAACTTCATACAAAAACTATCACAAATTTCCCAACTATCAAACCCCTTTGCAAGATCATCCATCATATCTTCAGTCAGGTTTTTAGGAGTATAAATTTTAGCACATAAAAGTTTTGCTTCATAGATCCCTGTCTCAAAAAGAGCAAGCCCAAGTACATCATCTTTTCCAATCTCTTTGGCTATAAAATCAAGCTCTTTTTGATAGATACCTAATGAATTCTTTGGATTAATTCCAAATCGTTCTTTTTTTATTTTGATCACATTGGGATTTGCTAAGTGATGTAATTGGCGCATCGTTTCTTCAACTGTCATGGTTTATTCTATCATGATATAATTGGAAATGAAATTATCTAATTTAAAACTCAAGAGTGATTACCTATCCCTTGACGATATCTTTTATCATGAAGTAAAACCTGCCCCATTAAAAAACCCTCACCTCATCTCTGTCAATCCTGACGCAGCAGATTTAATAAACTTAGACCACCAAGAACTCTATACCGATGATTTTATACACTTTGTCAATGGTGATGGGAAAGTACCTCATAAGCCCTATGCCATGTGTTACGCAGGACACCAATTTGGCTTTTTTGTACCTCGTTTAGGAGATGGTCGTGCAATCAATCTTGGAGAAACAAATGGTTGGCATTTACAACTCAAAGGAGCAGGACTTACCCGTTATTCGCGTGATGGAGACGGTAGAGCAGTACTACGCTCCTCTATTCGTGAATACCTTATGTCTGAAGCAATGCATGGTTTAGGCATCCCTACCACAAGAGCTTTAGCAATCATTGGTTCTACCCATAGAGTCTATAGACAAGAGTGGGAAAGTGGAGCTATAGTGCTTCGTATGTCTCCTACTTGGATACGTTTTGGCTCATTTGAATATTTTTATCACAACAAAAAGCACCAAGAGCTTGTACAATTAGCAGATTACACACTCAAAGAGAGTTTTCCTCATCTCGTAGGTGATAAAGATGCTTATATCAAAATGTTTTCTGAAGTAGTTAAAAGTACCGCTTATATGATAGCCCAGTGGATGGGTGTAGGGTTTAACCATGGTGTGATGAATACAGATAACATGTCAATTGCAGGGCTTACGATTGATTATGGTCCTTATGCTTTTTTAGATGAATATGACTTTGACTATATCTGCAACCACACAGACAAAGGTGGACGTTATAGTTTTGGGAATCAACCCCAAGTTGGAAAATGGAATCTTGAAATGTTGATGCACACATTCTCTCCACTTGTAAATGTGGACAAGATGAAAAAAGTTCTAGATGATTATGGAACTATTTTTAATAAAATACATATCCAGATACTTCGTGATAAGATAGGATTAAAAGTTTTACATGATAAAGATACTGAACTACCCTCTACCCTTTTTTCGTTTATGCAAAATCAACGTATTGATTATACTTACTTCTTTAGGACACTGAGTCATTATGATGGCGACAGAACAGCTCTTCTTGCGATGAGTCTTATGAAAAAACCACTTCAAGAATGGCTTGATATTTATGATGAAAGGTTAAAGCTTGAAAGCCAAAGTACTGATGAGAGACTCAAAGCTATGAAAAAAACCAATCCAAAATATATCCTCAAAAACTATATGCTACAAGAGGCTATAGATAAAGCAGAAAATGGAGATTTTTCAGGTGTTGAAAATTTGATGGTTTTAGCTAAAGCCCCATTTGAAGAACACAAAAAATTTGATCACTATAGCAAAGATACACCCTTAGAGCATAAAAATCTCAAGCTCTCATGTTCATCTTAAAAAAATACTAAATAAAAAGGAATTAAACATTTTGAAATATATTTTATCAATTACACTTGCTCTATTTTTTATCGCCTGTGGCAGTTCTAATAGCGCTCCTCAAGCCTCAGAAAACTTCAAAACCCTCAACTACTCTTCACAAACAGATGAAAACAATGAGACGATTGTTAATGACCTCAAACAAGATCTAATTTTTGTCAATAGTAAACAAGGGTGTGAAGCTATCCACAAAGGAGATGCAGATCCACTAGGTCATGCTGAG
This sequence comes from Campylobacterales bacterium, assembly GCA_016744895.1. Classification (GTDB taxonomy): domain Bacteria; phylum Campylobacterota; class Campylobacteria; order Campylobacterales; family QNZT01; genus SZUA-1433. The sequence goes on from JADGDK010000026.1 coordinate 26,874, forward strand.
CTTTTTTGCGAAAACCTTACATTTTATGGATTTTCAAACTGGCGTGTTCCTACACTTCAAGAGATACAAAATAACTCCCAAGGAATGGATAATGAAGGGCTTATCCCCTATTTTACATTTGCACAATGCAAACGTATTACAGGAATTAAAGAAGATGGCTCATTAGGAGCGATCAACACGCACAATCAATCTCCAAAATTTGAAGAAGTAGAACTCACCCTTCCTGCTGGAGTCAGATGTGTTAGAGACAATAATTAAGACAAGATAAAAGGTTCAACATCAATGGAAATTTCAATGACACCCGTAGGCATGATTCACAGCCCTTTTTGCAACTTGATCAACATGCCCATACAGCCTAAAGGGGCAAAAGAGACTTATGCTACCATAGAGTTTGATCCATCACTGCAAGAGGGTTTAAAAGATTTAGATGGCTTTTCTCATGTCTATCTTATCTACTATTTTCATAAAATGAAAGAGCCCAAATTGAGTGTTATACCTTTTAATGACAAGACACATACACCAAGAGGTGTCTTTGCCACAAGAGCACCTATGCATCCAAACCGTATTGGTCTTTCCGTAGTAGAACTTGTCAAAATAGAAGAGAACATTGTAACCATTAAAGGAATAGATGTCTTGGATGGTACCCCACTTTTAGATATTAAACCCTATATTGAAAACTTTGATAAAGTCGAAGGTGAAGTAAAATCAGGCTGGATGAAAGCAAGTTTGGATGATGTGAGCAAAAAAAGATCTGATGGTCGATTTGTAGAAGAGTAAAGCCTATACAGCATAGGCGAAAACAGGTGAACATGGATATATTTTTATAGCTATCTTATAATTATTATAATATAATTTGAAATATAAATTCAATTCAAAGGTTTTTGACATGAAAAAGAAAAACATTATGTTTTGTACATTACTTGCTACATCCACAGTATTTGCACAATCAGGAACAGAACTTTTTACAAATTATTGTTCAAGTTGTCACGCTACGGTAGTAGGGACTAATGAATCTGGTGGTGAAGTGACAAATATATATGAAGCACCTTATATTAAAGATGTTGTTAGTAAGCTAAAAACTGAGACTAAAACAAAGGAAGAATTTCTAGCTTTTGTGAAAGATTATATTGAAAATCCTGATAAAAGAAAATCTCTTTATGGGAAAAGAGCTATTAAAGATTTTGGTCTTATGCCCTCTTTAAAAGGTGTTATGAGTGATGATGATTCTACTAAATTAGCGAACTACCTTTATAGTGATTATGACAATGCCACTCCAAAAATCAAAGAAAAAAAAAGTGTATCTGATGAATCCTCCCAAAAATCAGAACAATTTATAAAGTCAGAAGCACTTTTTACTCGCTATTGTTCAAGTTGTCATACAACAGCAGTTGGAGTAAATGAGTCTGGTGGTGAATATACACATATCTATGAAGCACCATATATAAAATATATTATTAACAAATTAAAATCTGAAACTAAAACTAAAAAAGAATTTATCTCTTTTGTGAAAGATTATATTGAAAACCCTGATAAAAGAAAATCTCTCTATAGTAAAAAAGCAATTAAAGACTTTGGTCTTATGCCCTCTTTAAAAGGTGTCATGAATGATAGTGAATCAACAGGATTAGCCGATTATCTTTATCATAAATATGACTAAATAATTGACAAATGCTTAAACATTGAGCATTTGTCACAAACAGCCATAATGCATCAAAGTTCCTAATATGTAGTCCACAAAAGAGTAGTTAAGCTATGATACCATCAAAGGAAATTACAGATGCTATTTTCATCCCTAAATCTATCACCACAAATCCAACAAGCACTTGAGAAAAATAAATTCTCAAAGCCAACACAGATCCAAGAAAAAGTAATTCCATTGGCACTCTCACGCCAAGATATTTTAGCAAGAGCACAAACTGGAAGTGGTAAAAGTGCTAGTTTTGTTTTGCCAATTTTAGAACTTTGGTCTCAAAATATTCCAGAGGGAAAATCAAAAATAAAAGCACTTATTTTAACACCTACAAGAGAGCTAACCGTTCAAGTAGCACAAACTTTTAAAACTTTTGGAGCATTTTTACCCAAACAGCCAAAAGTAGTTAGTGTCATCGGAGGAGAAAGTATCGGTGATCAGCTTTATGATATTCAACAAGGATGCGATGTTGTAGTTGCCACCTCTGGTCGCTTACTAGATATCTTAGGTAAAAAGCAAATCAATCTCTCAAAGCTTGAGTTTTTTGTACTTGATGAAGCAGATAAAATGCTTGATCTTGGATTTGCCGAGGAGCTTGACCTTATCCTCCAAGCTTTACCCCCAAAACGGCAAAATCTCTTATTTTCAGCCACTTATCCTCCTAAGATGCAAGAGATTGCTTCAAAGATCACACAAGAAGCCATTGAAGTTACTATAGATCAAGAGCAACAAACTGTTGAAAAGATAGATCAACATGCCATTGCAGTAAACCGTGAAAATAGAGGTCCACTTCTAAGACATCTGTTAAATACAAATCCATGGGAACTTGTTCTAATATTTATGGCAAACAAAAGAGCAGCTGACAACATCGCCGCAAAATTTAGAAAACACGGGTTTAAAGCTGAATCTTTTCACGGAAACCTTGACCAAGAAGATCGTACCTATACATTAAATGAATTCAAAACGCGAAAAATCCGTATTCTTTTCGCAACAGATATCGCTGCACGTGGTTTGGATATAGATGATATCAATTGTGTTATCAATTTTGATTTGCCAAGGTCTCCTGCGGATTATATCCACCGTATCGGACGAACTGCACGTGCTGGAAAATCTGGAGTTGCATTTTCATTTATAGGACATGAAGATAGTGATCATTTTAACCTTATTGAGAAAAGAAGCAACATCAAATTAGAGCGCGAACAGGTACAAGGCTTTGCATTGACAGGAGATGCACCAGAAAAAGCTAAAGGCAAAGCTCCAGTTAAAGGT
>JADGDK010000270.1 GCA_016744895.1 Campylobacterales bacterium
ATCATGGTATTAACATTTGGCATGTGGATACCTGATTCTATGATGGAAGTTGCTATCATCAAGTCATACTCACCAGCTTCAAACTTTAAAAGCTCTTTTTCAGTCTGAACTGCTGAAATTTTTGAGTGAAGCATAACTATGCGAAGGTCTGGAAGAATTGCTTTTAATTCACCCATCTTTATAGGCATATGGTCAATGCTGTTATGAACATAAAAAACTTGTCCACCACGACGAAGCTCTCTTAATATAACTTCTTTAATAAGTTTTTCTTCATACTCTTTTACAAATGTTCTAACACCTTGGCGTTCGCTAGGAGGTGTAAGTAACTGAGACATAGTTTTTATGGAACTCATCGCTTGGTTAAGGGAACGAGGAATTGGTGTTGCACTCATACTTAAAAGGTGTACATTATGGTACAACTCTTTTATTTTCTCTTTTTGTTTTACACCAAATTTATGCTCTTCATCAATAATAACTACACCAAGTTTTTTAAACTCTAAACCAAAAAGTGCATGAGTACCTACAACTACATCTATCTCTCCAGATGCAAGTCCTTTAATGACGGCATTTTTATCTTTAGTACTTACAAATCTATCTAGTTTTGCATATCGAATTTGTAACTCAGAAAAACGTTCATCTAATGAACGCCAGTGCTGTGCCGAAAGGAGTGTGGTAGGTACTATAAACGCTGACTGATATCCAGACTTTTTGGCTGCAAAAATTGTGTTTAAAGCTATTTCGGTCGTGCGAAAACCAACATCTCCACTAAGG
>JADGDK010000271.1:0-457 GCA_016744895.1 Campylobacterales bacterium
GTACTGGTTTACTAACTACAGGTTCTGGTGCTATCTCTGCAACAACAGGTTCTTCAATCATAGTGATTTTGTTAGACTCGATTTCTCTGCTTTCTTCTTTAAGCTTCCTAGCTATTGCATCAAGGTTATCATTTGATTTACTCTCTTCTTGAGTAACTTCAACCTCTTCAAATAGTGGTTCATCTTTCATTTCTTGCACAGCTTGAGCTCTTGGTTCAGGTGGAATAGGTGTTTGAGGAAGGTTGTCAGTTCCACTAGATGTAAGACTATTCATTAGCATTACAACTATGATAAGTATAACACCAAGAGTAGCTACAGCTAAAATAATTTTTTTATTGTTATTTGTAGAACCACCCTTGTTTAGGATGATATCGTTTAGTTCATTACTTTCATTCATAAGTTTATCCTCTTTATATAGTGATTTTTAAAAGCAGTATTTGTACCAACTTTTAAAAGT
>JADGDK010000271.1:467-754 GCA_016744895.1 Campylobacterales bacterium
TTTGGAAACATTCGCCACTGTTTTGGTTGTTTAGCAGCAAGTTTCATACTTAACATTTTTCCAAGTTGAATAGCTTCTTGAAGTGTTGTATGACCTTTATGGATATAAACGTGAAGGTGACCCTCAGTTTTTGTTTTATAAGCTGTAAAGTTAATGTAACCTTCTTCTCTTAGCAGAAGTTGTGCTTTATGGTAAAAACGCTCAGGATCTCTTCCATTGAGATCCTGAGCGTTTTTACCATAAAGCACAACTTCTGCTAAGAGAAGAAGGTTACATTAACTTTACAG
>JADGDK010000272.1 GCA_016744895.1 Campylobacterales bacterium
GAGTTAGAGCAACATAAAACACAATTATTGACCGATATCACTTCACTTGATAGACTTTATGATGTGAACTTTGACTACTTCAAAGAGTTGGAACTTTATATAGCAGCAGGTGCACATAAACTACAAGAACTTGATACTGAAGTGATTCCAAAGTTAACGCATGAAGCTGGTGAAAGTAAAAAAATGATCAAAGCTTTAGGTCTTAAAGATGTCAAAGCAACAAGAGATGATTTAGAGCGTCGTGTGCATGATCTAAGACTTTCACGTCAAGTTGCCATGCAGTCGCTTCCAAGTATCAGACTTGTACAAGAAAATGACAAAGCTCTTATCACAAAAATTAGTTCAACACTGGTAAATACGGTTCCACTTTGGAAAAACCAACTTGCACAAACAATTACTATCTATAGAAGTGGTGAAGCAGCAAAAGCTGTGACAAAAGCAACAGATTTGACAAATGATCTATTAGAAAAAAATGCAGAGAATCTGCAAGAGGTAAACAAAGAAGTAAGAACACAAGTTGAACGAGGTGTTTATGACATCGAGTCGATTAAAAAAGCAAATGAGACACTTATTGCGACAATAACTGATAGTATTGAAATTGCCAACAAAGGTAAAGAAGCAAGACATCATGCAGAAGTAGAACTTGAGAAAGTAGAAGAACAACTTCACAGTGCACTTATAGCAGCTGGTAGACTTAGAAAATAGTATAGGAATAAAAAATGGGTTTTTGGGATAAGATATTTGGT
>JADGDK010000273.1 GCA_016744895.1 Campylobacterales bacterium
TCCGGAGGCTGCTTTTGGGGAGCTGAATGGTTACCGACAACCTTTGATTCGGAAAAAGCGGGGATCTCTTACTTCGGGATCGCCCCTGACTGGGCCGCAACAGTCCCTCGATAAAATGCAAATGACAAGCTTAGCCCGGATATTTCACGAGTCGCGTGCACCCATATTCAAGGCATCAGAGTCGCAGATGTAGTGGTTTACCTCAAGGCTCTGATAACGCAGAAGATGGGTGCACTCGGCTCGCCCGAAGGGTGAGAAAAGCGAATAGAAAACGGTGAATTACATTTTGCATTCTTGAAATATCCAAATTTTTCCGAGTAACCACCTGTAATACAGCACTATTGATTTGATTAAATCGTTTTCTCATGGTAACTATTCAGCGTATGCCTCCGGCGGCCCTGCCGGGGGCTAAACTTTTAAAAAGTTTAATAAACAGGTCTTAAACGAATTTTGTCTTAAAGGCGGATGTGATTTGCCCCGAGGAACGAGGGGCAAAGCGCATCCGCAACCCGCTTTCAAGGTGGCACACCTTGCCGCCGGAGGCTGTTTTTCGAGCTGAATAGTTACTGCGACAGAAGCTTTTTCCGCTGTTGCCGAGCAACTTCAAAAAGATGAAAAAAGCATCCGGCGCATGCTGGGTCCGAGCGGGAATCCAACCCTGAAAAATTTCATCGGCATTTTGAAGGCATGCAGTGGAACGGAAGAGTTATCATTGAAAATAAGCCACCATTAAATCAACATGGG
>JADGDK010000274.1:0-465 GCA_016744895.1 Campylobacterales bacterium
CCAAATATTTTAAAAATTTTCTCCATAAGTAACCCTAGTTAAATAATTTTCTAAACCATAAACTGTACTAGCACTGATTCCCACAGGTCAAAAGGTGGTCAAAGGTCAGTTCCGTAGGCTGTGGTGTCCCCACCACACCTTTATTTAATGTTACTCAAATTCGATATTTTCATCAAAATTACCCCATTCACTATCGTACCAATTCATTTGTACATATTTATGAAATGATGAATATTCCCAATCATTTACCTTTGAAACCAATTTATGTTTTACCGGATTAAAATGAATGTAATCAAATCTAATTTTAAAATCCTTCTCATCTCTTATCGTATGTTCATAATATCTACTTTGCCAAATACCAGAATGTTGTCTTCTTAATTTTGAATTACTTAAATCTATCTTTATACTATTTTTAAAATCATTATCCAACTCATATAAAAAACTTCTTTTGATGTAAGAAATTAT
>JADGDK010000274.1:475-722 GCA_016744895.1 Campylobacterales bacterium
TGTTATTATCATATGAAAATGCTCTGGTAAAATTACAATAGCTTCTATTTTATAATTATATTTTGATTTGCTTAATTAAAAAGGTGTGGTGGGGACACCACAGCCTACGGGACTATGGAGATTTTAATTGAATTAAATATTCTCTTCCATTAATCCATATAAAATTTGTAAACTTATGTATTCTTGTTGAATTTGTTTCTATAATAAAATGATTATTCTCCCATTTTATTATTGGTGAATAATCATT
>JADGDK010000275.1 GCA_016744895.1 Campylobacterales bacterium
TGTATTTTTTGTGTAAGAATATCTACTTTGATTCTTCTAATGCAAGTTTAATTCCAAATAATATGAAAATAGAACCAGTAAAACTTTTAAATATTTTATTTATCAAAGGTTTTAGCATAAAGTCCTTTATTTTAAAAATAAATACTGTTAATGTAATTAACCATACTAGACCAATCAAAAATTGTATAGATGCAAGAAAAAGAGATTTTAAAAGAATGGGGTCATTGGGCTTTATAAATTGAGGAAAAAAAGCTAAAAAGAATATAGCAACTTTTGGATTAAATAAGTTAGATAGAAGACCTTCTTGAAAAGAGTTGTTAAATAAATACTTTGTATGTCTCTGATTCTCTTGGACTTCAAAAAGTGTATTATTATTAAAATCTCTGATTGTATTAATTCCAATCCATATTAAGTATAATGCACCAATCATTTTAATTGTGTTATATAAAAATTCTGATTGTGATAAAACAACTGAAAGTCCTAGCGCAGAAAGCGTAGCATGAATAAGTAATCCACTACAAATCCCAATTGCCGCTAAAATACCAGCTTTTCTATTTTTTAATAATACATTTTTTATAACAATCATTGTATCAACTCCTGGTGATACAGTTAAAATAATAGTGATAATAATAAAAGAATAGCAGTTAAAAAAACCGACCAAACAAATAATGGTAATTTGTGAAATGGAAGACTTTCAGTTCGCATATTAATAAT
>JADGDK010000276.1 GCA_016744895.1 Campylobacterales bacterium
AAATATACCTTATCAAGTTATAGATACAGAAGAATCATTAAATGAGCTTATTGAAGATTTTAATTACAGTAAAACACAAATAGTTCCCGAAGCACATCACGATATAGAGGAAATTGAAAACTTAATCAAAAAAATTCAAAATTCAAACATTGATTTTTCAAAATATAATCTTCTATTTTATCCTCAAAGAGAAGGCAATATTTGCTATTACCGTGAAAATATTTATCTTCCAAATAATAAAGAGGTAGAAATTAAGTTTGATGTAATGGGTAATCTATGTGAACAATCCGTTATCATATATTTTTTATTCTATCAAGTATCCAAAGAAATAGAAACTATTACCATGAAAATCTTTCGTAGTGATGATGTGATAATAGTTAATCATGCCAACTAGAAAAGATTTAGGAACTACACAAAATGTAGTTCCTAAATCTAAATTTTTTCAAAAATTTCTATTGTAACTCCTTTATCAATCTTTTGCTATTATGGCGTAATTATACATTATAGAGGAAACTATGGGACAAACAATTACAGAAAAAATATTTAGCGAACATATTGGTCATGAAGTAAAAGCAGGTGAAATTATTCGATGTGATATTGATATGGTTATTGGAAATGATATAACTACACCTATATCAATCCGAGCATTTGAGGAGAGTGGAGCAGCAAAATTAGCAAAGCCTGATAATTTTGCTATTGTCATGGATC
>JADGDK010000277.1 GCA_016744895.1 Campylobacterales bacterium
TCTTTGACTTTATAATTTTTATAAAATGTATCCATATCATAATAAAATAAAACAACGAATTAATAATCACGAATTAGTGAGTTATGAGTATGTTAAAAATTACAAAAAAATAGCTCCTTGCTTAGTTTTACACTTTAGTACAGAGCCCAAAATTAGACCAATAAGAGAGCATCGATTCAAAGAATATGAACTGATTTTAAAAGCAATCAATAATAAGCTTTGTTAAGTTAATTGCATTATTCTTGGATAATTCATATTGTTTTAATTAAAACATGTATTTTTGTTCACTAAAATATCAAAATAGATGAACAGTATTAAAGACTCATTTACAATTCAGGATTTAGAGATTTTAACTGGAATTAAGGCACATACAATTCGTATTTGGGAAAAGAGATATGATTTATTGAACCCCTCTAGAATAAATAGGAATGTTAGGGTTTATAGTCTTTCTGATCTTCAAAAGATATTAAATGTTAGTTTATTATATAATAACAATTATAAAATATCTAAAATATCTAAGTTATCTGATAATCAATTGTCTGAAGAAACAAAGTCCTTTGCTTTAAGTAATTTTTCTAATAATTATGAAATTAATTCTTTAGTAATTTGTATGTACACATTTGATGAATGTTTATTTCATGAAATATATTTGCAACAAATTAAAAAATCATCCTTTGCTGAAGTATTTATCAATACCTACATCCC
>JADGDK010000278.1 GCA_016744895.1 Campylobacterales bacterium
TCACGTCCAGCTACATTTGAAGTAAGGACAGTTTTGCGTGCACCATTTTCACGACTCACTTGATATGGCATACGTGCCTCACGTATCTTTACGAGACTATGTAATGGTACTTCATTACCTATTGGTGTTTTTACCAAGGTTGCTTTTATACGCTCTATGTCAAGTGATTTTGTATCATCGTATTTGACTACTACATCACGTAGCATATTCCCATCGATAATTTTGGTGATTTTTGTACCATAAAATGCTGTCTCGATAATCATACTTAATTCCTCAACAGTGATACCTTGAAGTGCCATTTGATTACGACGCATTTTTAGTGTTATTTGTGGAAGGTCCCCACTATTTTCAAGTATTACATCTGCTGTACCATTTATTGTTTCAATACTATTTTTGATTTTTTCTGCAATTTTTCGACGTTCATAGATATCATCACCAAAAATCTTGATCGCAATAGCGGCTTTAGATCCAGAAAGCATATGATCGATCCTGTGAGAGATAGGTTGTCCTATCGTGATGTTAAGACCTGAAACTTTTTGAAGTTCATATCTTAGAGATTCTAAAAATACCTCTTTTGAGTGTTCTTTCATCTCAAGGGTCACTTCTATCTCTGAAGCATGTACCCCTAGAGCATGAGGATCAAGTTCTCCACGTCCTGTACGTCTAGTGACCGTTAAAACCTCTTCAAAACTAAGGAGTCTCTT
>JADGDK010000279.1 GCA_016744895.1 Campylobacterales bacterium
ATCCACCTGCTAATAATAGTACTTTCATAATATTCTATCCTTTGTAATAATATCACCTGAGTTTTTTAACTCTATTAATAATTTTTCTAATTCTCTATGTTTTAATTGATTGTGTGTCGGTAAATTAAAAATATGCTTACATACATATTCAGACACTTTATTTGTTCCTAGTTCATAACCTATATCTTCAAAATTATCATTTTTTCCAGAAGCTATAGTTTTAAACCAAATTGATAAATCTATTTTATTACTAAATCTTTTTTCCCAATAGTCTCTATTCTTAATTAAAAAGCTGTACCTAAGGAATAAATTGCTTTCATTTTCAAGATATTTTTCTGAATAGATATTAAGAATACCATTGTAATATTTTATAATTTTATTTCTATTTGCAAGATTATTGTCTAAATTACTGATTTGAGAAATTCCAATTTGTGCAAAAATATTTGATAATTTGGCAGGATAAGGATAAGCAGTGATCTCTTTCTTATCTATAAACTGCTCATCTAAAAAATATGCTAAAACATTTAATTTACTAAGAACAGCATTAATAAATTTTCCAATCCAATACACATAAGGATTCAGGGTTATTAAATTCAATATAAATGTTTTTGCAATTTTTTTTGTCATACTTGTATCTAAAAAAGGAATTTGTAGATATAATTTCTCAAACTCATCTACATATGCCGCATTATTTACACTAACT
>JADGDK010000027.1 GCA_016744895.1 Campylobacterales bacterium
GATTTAAAAATGGCAATAGTTCCAGAAGATGTTGGTTGTGAAAACCAAGAGTGTATACAAAAAGATGAATGTAAACGAAACCTAATTGCAAAAGAAGGTACCGCTAGAGAGGTTAAAACTTTTGGTGGTACACCTGAAAAAGGGTGTGGTAAATTTATCGCAATTGAAAAGTAGAGAATTTCTCTCTACTTTATACAATCTTTCTTACTCACATCAAATCGAAATAACTCTTTTTTACTTTTAGCACTTGCATAAATATATGCGATATCTATTCCACTTTGTAAAAATCTATCTGAAGAACTACAAATTCCCATAGTTACTGCTTTTTTCATGCGACTTTTATCCTCTTTGATAACCGTCTCATCACTTTTTGCACCTGTATTGATCTCATAGGTATACAGTAACGATTCTTCTTCGGCTTCGATTTTAACAAGTTTTGTATAGTCATCTATCTTTTGTGGAAGTTGACTAGAGATCTCTTTGGCTGCTAGTTTTACAATTTCTTGGTTTTGAGTTTGAATTTTTTCTGCCATATCATCGGCAAAAAGTGTGCTGTTTAAAACCAACACACTTAATAACATTGGAACAATTTTTATCATTTAGGTACTCTCTTTTTAGTAAATTGTACCTACTTTTTTGTAAAAAGATAAATTCCTAAAACTTGTAGAGGTTTTCCTTTGATATCACCGCAAAGATTATTTTCTTTAACAAATGATTTTGCATCAGCTACTGAGCCAAATTTTGGAAGTTCACTCTGTTTACATTTCATCTTATAAACACCCTCACCCTTTTGTGCCATAAGTGCTCTTTTAGCTTTCATTTTCTCCATCATCGCTGGAGAAAAATCTTTTTTGCTCGCTTCCCAAGCCTCTTTAAATCCAGAAACTGTACCGCCATTTTCTTTTGCAAATGTCTCTGCATCTGCTTTGTCTGCAAATGCATATTTACTTACCATAGTCATAGTACCTTTTTTACTACTTCCTATGACATAGTGTGCAGTTGCAGCATCAACAAATTTCAAAGAAGAAGTATCTACTACTTTGATATCTTTTAAATCCATCTTTTTAAGATCTTTTTCTTGTACTGCACAGTGAATTGAACAATATTGTTTTGTATGACCCTCATGTGTTGCGGCATGGTTTGTCTTGTAAAACATTGGGAGTGTCATACCACATGATGGACAGTATGCTTTGCTTTTACCCTCTTGTAACAGTGTTGCTTTTTCTACTGGTACGGATTGATACATCATCATTTTAGCACCCTCTTTGGCATTACAGCTACTTACTAGACTCAAGACTACTACTGCTGAAACAAATAATTTTGTTAACATATTATCCCCTTTTATTGAATTGATAAGTAAATTGTAATAAACATCTGTTAAATAATTGTTAAGTATACTTCACTCATGAAAGAAATAGCCATACTAGGTGCCACAGCATCAGGAAAAACTGGACTTGCCATAGAGATTGCTAAAAAAGTGGATGCTAACATCCTCTCACTTGATAGTTTAAGTATCTATAAAGAGGTAGATATTGTCTCTGCAAAACCTACAGTTGAAGAGAGAGACGGTATCAAACATTTTGGAATTGATGAACTCTACATTGATCAATACTTTAGTGTTGCCACTTTTTTTGATCTCTATAAAAAAGCTAAAGAAACTTCCTTACAAGAGGGTAAACATCTAATCATTGTTGGAGGTACAAGCTTTTATCTAAAATCTATGATTCAAGGTCTTTCAGTAAAACTTTCAGTCTCTGAGGAAACTAAACAGCAAATAAAGACAAAACTTTTAGATTTGAGCTCTGCTTATAGCTATATAGAAAAAATTGATCCTATCTATAGTGCCAAAGTATCATCAACTGACAGTTATAGAATTGAAAAATGGTATGAAATTTATTATGAGAGTGGTCAAATTGCAACAGAATATTTTTTACAAAATGAGAAAAAGTCTATTATCTCTGATATTCCCATCTTCGATATTTTGGTTGATAGAGAAGCACTTCGAGAAAAGATCAGCCAAAGAACTATGATTATGATTGAGCATGGTCTTATAGATGAAATCTTCTATCTAGAAAAAAAATATGGACGTACTCCAACACCTATGGGTGCTATAGGGATTAAAGAAACACTTCTATTTCTTGATGGAAAAATTGACAAAAAAGAGCTTCATAATTTAATAACAATTCACACTGCACAACTTGCAAAAAGGCAAGAAACTTTCAATAATTCACAATTTTCCAAAAGAATCAAACTACTTAAGAAAGACTTAAATAAAAATATAATGTCAATATTTTAATAAATATATTATAAAAAGTAAATTAAAGTTTCAATTATTTATATAAAACAATGTTTATTTAACATAATTAATGTAAAATGATCATACTTACAATAATTTTACCTACTATAAGGAGTGCTAATGAAAAAGTTATTATTATGCTCATTGCTTGCCTCTACTCTTGTCTATGGAGAGCAGAGAGCTTGGGAGTTTGGGGTCAACGCTGGTATGACTTCAATTAAAAATGAAGATAGTATCAAATTAGAAAATGGAACATTTGGTTTTACAATTCAAAAAAATAGAGAAGGGTTAAAGCCAAGATTTGATTTTGAATATGTCAAGATTAAAGATGAACAAGTAAGTTTTGCCAATGGTGAGGCTACTGATGAATCAACTTCACTGATCAAAGGATCCATTAATGGTGTATATGAGTTTCAATCAACAATATCAAGTTTTTATCCATATATCCTAGCGGGTGTTGGTTATGAAAATGTTACAGATGAAAGAGATCTTAAAAACTTAACCATAAAAGAAGGTAAATTTGATAGTCATCCATTTATGCAAGCTGGATTTGGTCTCGCATATAAAATTCCTAACAATAATCTTGTTCTTCGTGCAGAAGCAAAACTTTTCCAAATTATCGGTGGAGATAAAGAAGAAGAGAATGAAGTTATTACAGTTCTAGGTATCGGTATACCATTTGGTGCAGTACCTACTCCAAAACTAGTTATTAGTGATAGTGATGGTGATGGTGTTATGGATGAACTTGATAAATGTCCGGATACTCCAAAAGGTGTTGCAGTTGATGGATCAGGATGTCCACTCCCAGAACCAAAAGCACCACAAATTATAAAAGAAACTATCCCAATGTCATTTGATAACAATGAATGTCCTGTCAAGATAGATGGTCCAGATCGTGATCGTGATGGTGTTGAAGATGATTTAGATCAGTGTCCAAATACACCTTGTGACTTTACTGTAGATTCAAAAGGGTGTCCAGTCAAAGCAAATTTAAGAATCCACTTTGAAACAGACAAAGCAAGAATTACAGAACACTCTCAGGCACTTGTAGAAAAATTTGCTGACTTTTTAGTCACAAATAGAGGTAGTCTTGTACATATCGTAGGACATACTGACTGGAGAGGTTCAGATAACTACAACATGATACTCTCTAAAAAGAGATCAAGAAGTGTTAGAGATGCATTGATAGAATTAGGTGTTAGCGCATCAAGACTCTCAACCGAAGGAAAAGGCGAATCTGAGCCAATGGCTTCAAATAAAACTGTAGAGGGAATGGCATTAAATAGAAGAATAGAAGTCAAATTAACGTACCCTCAAGAGATTAACCAAGGAGGGAAAGAATAATGAAAACAATACTTAATACAACTTTAGCATCCATAATAGCAAGTGCTTATTTACTAACTTTTACAGGCTGTGTTGATGATAGAACGGGATATGGAGATCAAAACCTTACAGAAACAGGTATCGACAAAGAACTTGACCCAAATGGTGATGAAGATGGTGATGGACTTACAAATGGTGAAGAGAAAGATATCGGTACTAATCCTTTAGACCCAGATAGTGATGATGATGGTTTAGATGATGGTTTAGAACATAAAGTAATCCATACTGATCCGTTGAAATCTGATACAGATGGTGATGGCGTAACAGATGGAATTGAAGTAGTTGGTACGTGGGAAGGTAGAGAGACAATCAATGAAGCTGGTGATGTAACAACAGCTGATCACCAAGCATATACTATTGAAGATGGTACCTTAAAAGTAGATCAGCCAATCTCTATCAGTGACTTTGAGGGGAAATCTCCTGCAAACATTCACCATAACTTATTTACTGAAAATCCAGATGTGATAGATGCACTTGATCCTATGAATGATAGTGATTTTGATACAAAACAAAATAAGACAGAAACAGATGATGGTACAAATCCATTAAATACAAAAGAGAGAAATCCTTGGATTTATGAAACAACTGATGGTCTACTTATGGAAAAAGCTGGATTTGTTTATATTCCTGGAGGATTTAATGTTGATGGCTTTGGAGTTGAAACAGGATACTGGATGGCAAGCAAAGAAGCAAGAGCAACAGCAACAACTGTTAATGGTAGCAGTATTAATGCTGATTTTGTAACTGATACATTTAAACTGTTTAACAGCGAAGGCATACCATCAGGTATTGGTGCCATAAATAGTGTAAATGCACTTGTAGAGGTAGACTTCAATACAACAGGAGCAAAAGCTGCAAATATAACTCCATTTGAAGCTGCATTTATGGCTACTGCATCAGCTCCTACAAATGCATGGACAACAAGCCTTCCAACAGATAAACAGTGGACACATATGGTTAAACTCATGGTCAACCATGCCAATAATTGGTCAGGTACGATTGTAGGTTCAGGAACATTAAAAGATGGTGGCAATTATACTGTTGAGAACTCCGTCTTAGGATATGATACAAACGTGGAAGAGCGCTATACAAGAGATATTCAAGAAGTAGCAGATGGAAATGCTGAGTGGACAAGAACTTTAATAGATACAGATACATCATTACCACTAGGCACAATCGGATTTGATAGCAATAACGTAAGCAACGCATTGCCTGCATGGTGGCTACCAACTCTAAACAATGTAATATTAGGTGAGACTACAAACATTGGTATCTATATCAATATTAGTGGTAGATTTGCAACCGGTGACACACCATCTAATTATCTTGTTATCACAAGAGGTGGATCTGATAATGAAGAAGCAAACCTTGTATTAGAAGATGATGGTATTGCAACTGCAGACTTTGGATATGGACTTAATTTTCAAAATGCAAATATCGGCTTCCGTGCTGCAAGTGAGTATGTAAAATAAATGATCTAAAGAGTTTGGAGCTTTTCCAAACTCTTATAAATGGAGAAACAAGATGATTAAAATTGTCTGTCCGCACTGCCTACAAATTAATAGAATCCCTCTTAGAGAATCGTATACCAAAGCAAACTGTGGAAATTGTAAAAGCTCTCTTTTAGATACTAAACCAAGAGATGTTAATTACACCTCATTTACCAAACATATACAAAACAGTGATATTCCCGTCATTGTTGACTTTTGGGCACAGTGGTGTGGTCCATGTCGTATGATGGCTCCAGCTTTTGAATCAGCAGCATTAAAATTGGGTCTTAAAACACGGTTTTTAAAAGTCAATACTGAAGAAAATCAAACAATAGCAGGACAATTTTCTATAAAAGGAATTCCTACAATCATTGCATTTAAAGATGGAAAAGAGATTGACAAAGTAAGTGGTGCCCTGTCAGAAAATCAAATTATAAATTGGATACGTAAGTTTATCTGACTATTGAAGTTTTATCGCCTCAAACTTTACAAGCTTATCATCAACCATTTCAAACTCTACTTCTATTGGATTGCAACAGACTTGACAATCCTCAATATAAACTTCACCACTCATATCAGGGTCTAACAACATAGAAATACGTTCCCAACAATAAGGACATGTAAAAAAATGTTCTAACATTTGTCGTTTCTATTTTCTGTAGCTTTGAGGTAAACAGATAAACCAAACAGTAGCAATGCAACTCCACCAAGAATATAAACAGCATTAATAATCTTTTCAGGATCTATCAACGCAAATTTAAATACCAACATCAATGCTTCAATAGAGAGTGCGATGATGATAGAACCTAAAAATCGAATCATAGTACGATGAATATCCCGTGATTGTTCATCATGATGACCTAAAACTTCTTCTTCAAAAATTGTCTTCACAAGATCAAAGATAGCCAATGCAAGGGTAAGTAAAATCGTAGACTCAAACATCTCTTTGATAGCAATTTTTTCGATATTAATACCATGCGCTAAAAGACTTGTGATACCATTATAAAAGAGCATGAATGCAACCATCAATAATCCAATCGAAAATGCTGTATAACTTGTTTTACTAACTATATTAAAAACTGTATCCATGCCAGTAGGCTGTGCAAACTTCAAAAGGTCACGAAGTGAAATATCCATACAAACTACATAATGCAGTTTCTTTTGATTATCATAGACTGGATATGAGGCGGTTACAGAAAGATCATTGGTTAAGGTTGATGGATAGGGACTGGTAATGACACATTTTCTTTCCCTTACTGCACGATGATAATATGCACGTGAACTATGATTTCCTGGTCTTGCTTCACGAACCGTGGCATCATCAGATATATTTTGTGAAACTTGTTCACCTTTTGCATTGAGGATATAGAGTGCTTCTACTTTAATACGCTCTTTTTTCAAAAGTTTGATACCACTGATAATAACATCTAAATCAGGATTTGGAAGATAATTTGGAATACTTCTGTTTAAAAGCAGACATAAATATGCTCTAGCTTGAACACGGACTTTTTCAAACTTAGCAATCTCTTCAGGCATCATCGGCTCTCCTTTAAAAAAAGTTTTAAACTTTTTGCTGATTTTATATCAATATTATAACTAACTAATTTAAGATATTCTTGTATCTCTTTAGACTTAATTCCTGATCTTTTAGCATATCTTTGCAAAATATATTGTGGTAATTTAACCTCAGTTTTTAGAAAATTTTTAATTAATATCCTGTAAAAACTACAATGTCGTACCATACAAAAACGTGCAAATACAAATGGTTTTTGAGTTTTTTTATGCCACTGTTTTGCTAAATCAACGTATGCATCTTGATCTTCACAGTAAAGTTTCAAAGCCTTATCACCAATAATTACTTGTCCATCAATTCTCAATACTTTAGCCAAAGCATTAGAGGTAGCAGAGTGTGAATCAGCTTTGTATCCACCCTTTTTGACAAGTACACTTCTTATCTCTTTTTTTGCTACAATTCCAGCGTTTAGACAACGAAAATTACCTCGTCTGCTTTCGATACTAGATATAAAAGCTGCATCAATTTGTCGTCTTTTAAATTTACGATTTAAATCAGCTGGATAACTTTTTTTGTATTCAATAGATTGCTTTAATTGAGAACTTTTGAGATTACGTTTTAAAAATACATGAAATGGAGCAAGGTTTATATAATCAATCTTACCAAATAGCACCTATACACATCCTAATCTTTTAAATAATTATACCATATAATGCTTGTCATGATTGAAAAAGCCAAACAACTGATTAACGATGCTGATGCAATCCTTATTACAGCAGGTGCTGGAATGGGTGTAGATAGTGGATTACCTGATTTTCGTGGAGTTGAAGGATTTTGGCGTGCTTACCCTGTGATCAAAGATTTAGGTTTACGTTTTGAAGAGATGGCAAATCCTAGATGGTTTGAAGATGAACCCACTCTTGCATGGGCATTTTATGGACATAGATTAAATCTCTATCGAGAAACTATACCTCATGACGGATTTACAAAATTATTAGATCTTGTTCAAAATAAAAAAGGGAAATATTTTGTCTTTACTTCCAATGTTGATGGACAATTTCAAAAAGCAGGATTTGATACCTCCCGTATAACAGAAGTACATGGCAGTATTAACCATTTTCAGTGTACACAAAATTGTACAAATCATATTTGGAAAGATGCAGATACTTTTATCGGAATTGACGCTAATACCTTTAGAACAGAGAGTGAACTTCCTACATGCATAAATTGTGGTGCTATTGCAAGACCAAACATACTTATGTTCGGCGATTGGAATTGGATCAGTGAACGTACAGATATACAAAGTCATCGTCTGCAAAATTGGCTTGATAGCGTAAAAGAGAGTAGCTATAAACTTGTCATTTTAGAATTTGGCGCTGGACTTGCCGTACCGACGATACGATTTTTTGGAGAAAATATCACTACAAGATATGATGCAACACTCATTCGCATCAATCCGAGAGATACCGAAGTACCCCAAGGAGAACTTTCACTTGCAATGGGTGCAAAAGAGGCAATTGACATTATTGTCAATATATAATTTGATTTGATATAATACACAAAAGTATAAAGGTTACATAATGGCAATAGTAGAATTTTTAGGTCCTATCAATAGAGAAACTATGGAGGTTGACATTGCAAATCTTTCTGAACTCAAAGAAGTTTTTCAAAATGACAAAGAGTTAGAAAAGTGGTTAGAAAACTCTGCGATTGCAGTCAATGATACCCTTGTTTCACATTTAAATATCCCTCTTCTCTCACGAGATAAGATATCACTTTTACCCCCAGTTTGCGGAGGTTAAATGTTAGAATTATATAAAGGTGCATTGCCTGTTGAAGAGATATTAAATAGATGGTATGGAATATATAAAGAAAAGAATTACGGTGCATTTATCAATTTTGTAGGAATTGTACGTGATGAAAATGGGATTGATGGGCTTAGTTTTGATATCTATGAACCAATTTTAAACTCATGGTTTGATGCTTGGCAAGAAAAAGCAAAAGAACAGGGTGCATATCTACTCATGGCTCATTCCAAAGGAGATGTTTTAAACCATCAAAGCTCTTATATCGCTGCAGTTTTATCACCAAAAAGAAGAGTTGCTTTAGAGATGATTGATGAATTTGTTGAAGATTTTAAAGCAAGTGCTCCAATTTGGAAATATGATATCATAAAAGGTGAAAGAGTTTATGCAGAAGATAGAAGTACCCCTCTTTCAAATAGTGGATTACTGGGAAAATAGATGACATTTATAACATACAATGAATCAATAAAAAATTTAAAAGATAGTTTTACAGAACCAACGCTGACAGAAAAAGTTTTTTTAAGTGATACTAGAGGACGTATACTTGCAAAAGATATCATTGCTGACCACAACTCTCCAGAATTTCCAACTTCAGCGATGGATGGATATGCGATAAAACATGATGATCAAGCATTAGGACGTATTCAAATAAAAGGTAATTTACCCGCAGGTGAATTTAATAGTGAAGAAGTTGTTGGTGGACAATGTATCAAAACTTTTACAGGTTCACTTATGAGTGCAGGTACTGATTCACTTATCCCTATTGAAAATGTTGAAGTAGAGGGTGATGAAATAGTAATCAAAGAGGAAGTACCTAAAGGTTTTAGTGTGCGACCTGTTGGTGAAAACTATACTGAAGGTGAAGTACTTATTGACAAAGGGACAGAAATAGATTTTGCTGAAATTGGTGTTTTAGCAAGCCTCAATGTCTCTCAAGTCGAAGTTTTTAAACAGCCAAGAGTGGCAATTATATCAACAGGCAGTGAGATCTTAGATGTTGGAGAAAAACAGACAAACCCTTCACAAATAAGAAGTTCTAACCAATTCACACTTGAAGCACTTGCTCTTAAAGCAGGAGCAAAGACCACTCGTACTCCACTTCAAAAAGATGAAAAAGATATCATCCAAGCAACTATCACAGAAGCTCTAGAAGATAACGATATTGTTGTTACAACTGGAGGGGTTAGTGTTGGAGATTATGATTTTGTAAAAGATATTATTGCCAATTTAGAGCCTGAGTATATCACTAAAGGTGTTATGATCAAGCCTGGGCAACATATCAAAATCGTTAAAATTGGAAAAAAATATATTTTTGCACTACCTGGTTTTCCATACAGTTCAACTGTGACCTTTATACTTTATGTTATACCACTTATCTATCAGATGCAAGGTAAAGATACCAATCTTCCAATCGTCAAAGCAATCCTAGATCATAACTATAAGAAAAAGTCTTATAAAACAGAATTTGCGGCAGTAAACCTTAACTATATAGATGGCCAATACCATGTTGATTTTGAAGGTAAAAGAAGTGGTTCAAGTGCAATTCTCACCAACATGCTTGGTAATATTGGGTTGGCACAAATTTCACAAGACTCTGGGGATTTAAACACTGGCGATATTGTGGACGTTATAAATCTAAAAGCCCTCTAATGCTACAAACACTCACACATAAGCTTATACATATAGGACTTACCTTTTTGGTATTTACCTATATCATTTTTGAAGAGCTTATTTGGGAGACAATTGCAAAACCAATTTATGAGTTTGTCCACTCCTTAAAGATACTCCAAAAAGTTGAAATGACGATACATAAACTACATCGTATTTTACTTTTGATAATTTTTCTTACACTCTTTATCCAAGTAGAACTTCTTAGTATTTTTGCTGTAGCACTTTTCGCAAAAGGTCAAGTTTATAGTGGAGTATTACTCTATATGGGGAAAATTCCAATCGGTGCTTTTACCTTTTGGCTTTTTCGAATATCCAAAGATAAGCTGATGACATTTGACTGGTTTAAAACCCTTTATAACTTCATCATGGAAATCATAGATAAAATTAAAGCAAGTGAAATTTATCAAAAAATTAAAGTTAAAACTAAAACTATAAAACAGTACATAAAAGAGAGAATCAAAATATTTAAAACCAAATACTTCTCTGATGGAAACAATATCAAAGAGAAGATTAAAAATATTTACGCCAGTATCAAAAAAATATTCAAACTTTAATTGATTTATATATCTACGCTATAATTATAAATAATTTAATTTAGTATGATTACTATAAAGGCATTAAAAACTCCATTTCTTTAAATTAAAACAAGGAGAGGATTATGGAACTAAACAAACTACCAAAATATGACATGAGTGACAATCCAACAAATTGCTGTCCACGATTTAAACCTGAAAGTTGGGATCAACAAGAACTTCACTTTAAAAACAAACGTTTTCTCAAGGCAAAAACAATTAGTTTTTTACACATACCTTTAAATATGGGATCAATGTACCCTAAAACATTTGCAGCAATTGAAAA
This sequence comes from Campylobacterales bacterium, assembly GCA_016744895.1. Lineage (GTDB taxonomy): Bacteria > Campylobacterota > Campylobacteria > Campylobacterales > QNZT01 > SZUA-1433. The sequence goes on from JADGDK010000027.1 coordinate 11,017, forward strand.
AGCAGATGCTTTTGATCCTGATAATTTCATAGTTTTATCTTATGATCTCTCTGCATGGCAAGGAGAACACTATTTTTCGGTCACAAAAGATGTACCAGAACAAGAGATGGTGCATTTAAGCGGGGATTATTTAACAAAGGTATTTGAGGGGCCATATAAAAATGCACCAAAGTGGGAAAAAGAGATGCAAGACTTTGTTAAAACGAAAGATACAGAGATAGAAAAAATATACTTCTTTTATACAACCTGCCCCAAATGTTCTAAATTTTATGGCAAAAACTATGTTGTAGCAGTGGCGAAAATAACATAGACTCTATAGTCTTTAAAAAGGATAAATAAAATGCAATATCGCTATATAGGAAAAACTGGACTACGCGTCAGTCCAATCTGTCTTGGTACTATGACATTTGGCACGCAAACACCAGAAAAAAGTGAAGCTTTTAAAATCATGGATAAGGCATATGATGCGGGAGTAAATTTTTTTGATACTGCAGAGCTTTATCCTGTACCACCACAGGCTAACTTGGCAGGTATCACTGAAGAGATCGTAGGTGAGTGGATGCAAACCAAATCTAGAGATTCCATTATCTTAGCAACCAAAGTTGCAGGTGCCTCAAGCGGTTGGTTTGTACCACCTATTCGTCATGGGTTAACTGCTATCGATAGATTTCATATAGAAAAAGCGATAGAAGGAAGCTTAAAACGATTAAAAACTGATTATATTGATCTTTATCAAATGCATTGGCCAGATACTATTGTACCTATTGAAGAGTCATTGGAGGCTTTTGATAGATTGGTACAAAGTGGAAAAGTACGTTATATTGGAACTTCAAATGATACTGCTTATGGCACCACCAAAGCTCTTATGAAAAGTGAACAAAAAGGCTTTGCAAGATTTGAATCGATTCAAAATAATTTCTCACTTTTAAACCGTCGCTTTTTAGATGAACTCTCCACAGTATGTAAAAAAGAACAAATTTCACTTTTGCCCTATTCTCCTCTTGCAGGTGGTGTACTTAGTGGAAAGTATAATCAAAACAAAGATGCAAAAGGACGATTTAGTGATTATCTGAAATCACCAAATGTCAGACAACGTGCTATGGCAACACGTTTTATGAATGATAAAACACTAGCTTCCACACAAAAATATATTGCAATTGCAGCAAATGCAGGTTTAGATCCCGTCACCATGGCAATAGCCTGGTCAAAGCAATTTGATTTTGTAGCTTCTACTATTATCGGTGCTACAACAGCAGATCAGCTTGATGGAACACTTTCTGCTATGAGTATAAAACTTAGCAATGATGTTTTAAACGAATGTGACAAAGTACATCAAGAGATACTTTATCCTATGGGATGAAATATCTCTTATTCATCATTTAATATTAAATTTAATGTATAAAAGTAGCATACAAGGAAATAACGATGAAAACAGCAGATCTTCTGCTTGAAATACGTAAAAAATCTCATGGAATTACGCTACTCTATGTTGAAGATAATGAGACATTGAGGAACAGAGTACATAAACTATTCAAAAATTTCTTTAAAAATATTATTCTAGCCTCAGATGGAGAAGAAGGATATATGCTTTTTAATAAGCACCGTCCACAACTTATAGTCACTGACATTAATATGCCCAAACTTACGGGTATTGAAATGATCCATAAAATAAAACAACTTGATTCTTCTGTAGAATGCATTATCCTCTCAGCTTATGATGAGAAAAAAAACCTTTTAGATGCCATTAAAAATGGTGTTTCAGACTATCTTACAAAACCAGTTAAAATTGATGATCTTACTCGTGCACTTACAAAATCTCTCAACACAATACATAAAAAAAATAATAGTTTGACCTCAGACAAGTATCTAAAAGATATAGTAAATTATCAACAAAACTTAATAGCTTTGGTTTCAAATGGAAAAATTCTCTTTGCAAATAAAGTGTTTCTATCTTTTTTTGGTATGCAAAATATTAAGGCTTTTAATACAAAACATCAAAGTTTAGGTAACCTTCTTTTAGAGCAAAAAGGTTTTTTATACAACCAACCTAATCATGATTGGTTTACACAAGTAAAAAATAATATTGATCAACTTTTTCATATCAACTTAAATAATCAAAATGGAGAGAAAAGACATTTTATCTTAAAAATGGATCTTATTCCTCAAAAAAATAATCTCTATATTTTATCACTTAATGATATCACAAGCCTAAATCTTTTAAGCCTTTTTCAGGATAAAACCCCCTTAACTTCTGAAGAAAGAAATAAGATCAACGATACTATATTTGATCTTTTGCTCATTGTGCATCAAAAACACTCAAAGATTAAAATTCACAATTTTTATAAAGGTTTAACCATTACCAATCATGGATATATTACAGAAGTTAAAACTGATCAGATTACTATAAAAACATCTTTCAATCAGTTAAAAGCCATACAAATGCAAGATAACTTACTCATCTCTTCAGAGATATTTCCAAATGATATTCAATGTGAAAAAATCTTAGATATTGACTTTACAAAACAAACACTTCAGTGTAAAAAACTTTACTTTTCACCAATAAACTCAATGCAAAGAAAATCAATAAGGGTCGATCCAGCAGAAGATCATAATATTTCTTTAATACTAAATAAGCAAAGATTTCAAAATGATATCTCTATAAAAGATATTTCAGTAGATGCGATAAAAATACAATGTAAAGCACTTCCAGTTGGGCTAAAAGTTGATAGTGAAGCAATAGTAAACATTATACTTGAAAATAGCAAAGTACCTATTAAGGTAAATGTATCTTCAAAAGTACTACGTATTGATGAAAAACGTGAAAACTTTTTAATTATTTTACTATTTACCAAAATTTCACAAGTACAGAAAAACATCTTGACTACTTATGTTGCAAGACGACAAATGCAATTGATACGAGAATTTAAAGGGCTTCAATATGAGCAAAGATAAAATACTTTCTCTTGTTTAACCTTGCAGCTCTTTAAGTTTCTCTTTTACAGCCTCAACATGTCCCTTAACTCTCACTTTATTCCAAGCTGCAACAATACTAGCATCAGGTGAAATAATATAAGTTGTTCTAACAACACCCATATACTCTCTACCCATAAATTTCTTAAGCTTCCAAACATCATATAAATTACAAAGTTCTTTATCTTCATCCGCTAAAAGTGTGATTTTCAAATCTTTTTTCTCTATAAAGTTTGTATGTTTTTTGGGACTATCTGGACTTACTCCCAAAATAACAGCTTCTAAATCTTCAAAATCAGGCATTGCTTCTGTAAAATCACAAGCTTCTGTTGTACATCCCGGAGTATTATCTTTAGGATAAAAATAAAGTACTACCCATTTTCCACTCAAATCTCTTAGACATATCTCTGTTTCATCTTGGTTTGGCAAGCAAAATTCTGGTGCTTTTGTTCCTGTTTCTAACATTATTTTCCCTCTGTTTTTCTTTATTTTAACATATGTTTATACTTATTTTGATACAAATATTGTCATGAAAATACCATTTGGAAAATACAAAGGTCAATCCATTGAAGTACTCCAAGAAGATTTGGGTTATATGCAATGGATTTTAGAACAAGATTGGTTTGAACAAAAACATCCCGATATATTTGAGGCAATTTTAAAACTTCAAAAAGATGGTACAAAAGTTCAGATAAGCAACGTACTAAAAACTACAGAAAATTTTCTTCTTTCCATTGCACTTAAAGAGGAAAAAATTGATAGTTTTGAGACCTATCCTTTTTCATTACCTGCTATCAAAAACTTGGACAGAACTTTTTTTCACCCTCATGTGACTTATATCGTAGGAGAAAATGGTAGCGGTAAATCTACACTCTTGGAAGCATTGGCAATTACACAAGGATTTAATCCCGAAGGTGGCACTGTAAATTTTACCTTTTCGACACGCGCTTCTCACTCAAAATTACATAAGTATCTTAGAATTGCAAAGAGTTATAAAAAACCAAAAACAGGGTTTTTTTTACGATCTGAAAGTTTTTTTAATGTTGCAACTGAAATAGAAAATCTAGACAGTCAACCCTCATCTGGTAGCAAAATCATAGACTCTTATGGCTCTAAATCCCTACATGAACAGTCACATGGAGAAGCTTTTTTTTCACTTATGCAACATAGATTTGGAGCAAATGGACTCTATATACTTGATGAACCAGAAGCGGCACTTTCCCCACAAAGACAGATGTCTATGTTGACACTCATCCATGATCTTGTTAAAGAAGGTTCACAATTTATCATTTCCACACATTCACCTATTCTACTTTCATATCCCAATTCAAAGATCTATGAGATACAAGAAGATGGTTTAAAAGAAATTCCATATGAGGAAACCGACACTTTCAAAGTCTCCAAACGGTTTTTGGAGGACTATGAAAGTATGTTAAAAATACTATTAACAGATCACAATTGACTTAATCTCAGTAAACTCTTCTAACGCATATTTTGGTCCTTCTTTTCCAATTCCACTAAGTTTACTGCCACCATAAGGCTGGATATCAAAACGAATTGTTGGGATATCATTTACTACAACCCCTCCACAATCAAACTCTTCGATAGCTCTTTGGGTAAGTTTCAAATCATTGGTAAAAATTGAGTATTGTAATCCATACGGTGAATTATTAATCTTTCCAAGAGCTTCATTAAAATTTTTGACTTTTACAATACTTACAATTGGAGCAAAAACTTCTTCACATACGATATTCATATCATCTGTTACTTTATTCATCACTGTAGGGTAAAACACTCTACCTTCTCTTTTTCCACCACTTAAAGCTACGGCACCTTCTTCTATAGCACTTTGCACCCAATGTTCAGCACGCTGGGCTGCATCTTCATTAATCAATGGTCCCATAAATGTATCATCATTATACGGATCACCAACAATAAGCTGTCTCGCCTCATAAGCTAAAATCTCTGCAAATTCATCTGCAATATCTTCATGTACATAAATTCTCTGGAGTGAAATACAAACTTGTCCAGAGTTAATAAATGCTCCTACTACGCATTTTTTTGCCGCATCTTCCAACTGGGCACTTTTATCAATAAAAGTTGCTGCATTTCCACCAAGCTCAAGAGAAACTTTTTTAATTCCTGCCTGCCCAATGATAATCTTTCCAACAGGTACAGACCCTGTAAAACTCACAGCCCTTGGAATTGGGCTTTTTACCATTGTAGAGCCTACTTCTGCATCTCCATAAACTAAACTCAAAGCATTTGGACTTCTATATTCACTCTGGATAAAAAGCTTTACAAATTTATAAGCAGTTAGCGGTGCTTCAGGAGTAGGTTTTAAGACAACACTATTACCAGTAATCAACGCAGGTCCTAACTTATGTGCAATAAGATTTAATGGAAAATTAAAAGGGGTAATCAATGAAGCAACCCCGATAGGTACTCTTTTAAAATAACTAATCGTTTTACGACCACTTGGCATCGCATCTGAATTAAAAGTCTCACCATGCTGTTCAATTGCAGCAGAAACACTCAGTCTTAAAGTTTCAACACATCTATCTACTTCTATCCGTGCAAACTTGATAGGTTTTCCCACTTCATCAGTAATGGTTCGTGCAATATCTTCTCTGTTTTCTCGTAATTTTTCAATAACATCTTCAAGCCATGCTATACGTTGAGAAAGAGGAATTTCTCTATTTTTTTTAAAAGACTCTTCTGCAATTTTCAAAGCTTCAGTTGCATCACTTGCGTCACATATAGGAAACAGAGCTACTACTTCTCCTGAGTAAGGATTTTTTATCTCATCTACTTTTGTTTTAGTAATCTCTATATCACCAAAAAATATTTTTGCTTCACTTATCATAACCACTCCTCTTTTGAACTTTCTTCATCTATAATCTGCCCCATATCTTGATGCAAATTCCAATAATAATTTACAAAATACCGCACACTATCATCTATCGGCATAAAGTACTGTCCCTCTTTTTTAGCATATCTAAAAAGAAACTCTGACGCAGGCTGTTTGTCTAAGTAGTGAATTGCAAGTTCTTCATATGTTTTGATATACCACTCTTTGATACGCTCATATGCAGCATCACTCATATCAATCTCTAATTTTTTTCCAAACTTCAAAATACCTGTCTCAAAAAGTCCACTAAGATGGATCAAACCTTCACAATAATATGGTTCAACTTCACCTGTCTCTTTCCATGCGATAAGTCCTATCGCTCTTTTGACTACATCACTTAAGATATGGTATTTTAGCTCCTCTTTTTCATTAAGAAAAAATGCTACTAGTCCACCCGTTGTAGCTTTGAACTCTTCAATATTTTTAAAATTCCCTGCTTCATTCATAATCGTTTCTGTGTCATCATCAAGCCAAAGTATATGTCCATACTCATGACCAATCGTTGTGATATTGTACACATCATGCCAAATATCTGGTTTTTTAAAGATCACTTCTCTATTTTTGTTTAAGAAATCCTCATCAAAAATCTCTTTTTGAATCTTCATAAATGGTTTTGCACGTGTCGAATCTAAAACATTATCAGCAAATGCAAAGATTTTTTTACCCTCTTCTTTAGTTATTACTTCATCATTGGGAACCACTTGTGCTGAGAAAAGTCCACAAAATTCAGCACCATAGTAGAGTGCTGGACGACCAAGATAGAGCTGTACCCTATCTGCATTCTTAAGACTTCTTTCGTAAATCATTCTACTTTTATTCACATGGTTTTCAACATGTGAAAAGATTTCACTATACATCGACTTAATATCATATTTTACATCTCCTGCATGGCTTATAGGATTGACAATTCTTAAATCCCACTCTAAAGCAACTGCCTTTTTATAGTGATCTTCATAATATTCTAATGGATGTCCTATCTGAAGGGGCGCTGTAATCTTCATCCATTTTCGATCTACATCAGCCCATTTTGGGATCAAAAGGTTAGTATCTCTTTCAGCTAATGCCTCAATAATTGATTGTAAATAATTGATATGAGCTTCTTTTTGGTTAAAAACCTCATCTTCTAGTTTTAAAAGTGTATTTTTAAAATTTGCTAAAGCCAAAAGTGACTCAGTTACTTCATTTGCAAATGCTTCACTATACGGCAACGATTTAAATGAACCATCTTCTTGTTTGACAAGTACAGAGTAAGACCGGTCACCTTTTCCTCCATCATGTCCACTATCATGAAGTTCATTTGTATTTAACATCTCAAATATCTTCTCTTCATCTCCCTCAAAAAGTCGGTAAAGATCTCTATTGACACCGTTAATAATATGCGCTGTCCAGCTTGACTGCCATGAACTAAAGGTTAGCCCTACATCATGAACACCTCTAAAAACTGCACGATAAAATAGTGTCAAAAGTTGTTCATTTTCAATAGTCTCTACTAAATTTTGATGTACATTTAGATGAAACTCAGCCACCCAAAGATAGGCTTCTTCTTTTTTTTCTATAATTTCTTCTTCACTAAAACCAGCCTTTTTAAGTGATTGTGAAAGTGAATCATCTCTTAAACTTACAAGTCTTGATATTGCTGACATTTGGGTTTCACTTGTAATTTCAAGCCCAATTTTTTCTAAAAAAGTATTGATAAATTCTAATTTTACACTATCTTCTTTTTCACCTAAAATATCATAATAACTACTAATCTCTTTTTGGTTGCTCTTTATTATCTGATATACTTGTTCTAAATCTTTAAAAAACTGTTCTTTCATATCTATCTTTCCTAAACTATTTCTTTAATATGTCGAAATTATATCTAAGATATGTATTTTAACAAAAAAGAGTAATCATGACCAATAATAGTCTATTAATCACAAACTACATCAACCACGCTTTTATTGAATCTCAAATAGAGAGATCAAATAACTATACTTCTCATCTATGTGTAGTAAAATTTGAATTAAAATTTGATCCAAACAAGGCAAATGAATTTAAAGAAATTATTAGTTTTATGTATGAATTTTTAGGCTATACTCCTATCATTAATGAAGGAAGCAATAACTTTCTAATCTTTATACATGAGAGTAAAATTCATAATGTAGTGATGACTGTAAAAAATATGCTGATGAGTGTAAAAATCAAATTTGGTGTGGTTATTAATAATATTGGAATTACACTGTATGACCCAAGTGATGATAAAAACAGTCTCATTGAGAGAGCACATACCTTTTTTATGAAATCTAAAATTTCTAAAGATATAGATATTTATTATGGAACTAAATTTTTTGAGTATTGTCCTGATGGTAATTTTGATAATATTCGTTCTATTTTTACCCAAGAACCACATCTTAATCTTTATGGATTTTACAAAGAAACCCCACTACTTAGTAGAGTTACTATAGAAGATTTTGACCATGGTACACTTAGTGTTAAAGCAAATCCAGAATATCTTCCATTTTTAAAGAAGCAAGAATTTGTCTATATAGAACATACTATGGTTCCAGATATTATGAGAGGAGATGTTACACATATCAATTTTAATAGTGGTATATTAGAAGTTGATAATATAAAATTTTTAGACAATTCTCCAGTACATAGGAAAAACATTAGAGTTGCACCACACCGTCCAATACAAGCGATATTGGATTGTGAAGAAGAGTTTCATATGGAAGGTTTGGTAGCTGATATCTCAAAAAATTCTATACTACTCACCACGCAACTTGCTAAGATTGAAGAGCTCCAAGCTAAAGGACTTCATACTAAATCATTTCAACTCAAGTTTCATCTTGAGAGTGCAAACAATAACTCATTTGCAGTTGATGTCAAAGCAATGGTTTATAAAGTTTTTGGAAATCAAATTGTATTAAATATCTATCCAACACCTGAACTTAATACGGAAATCACGGAATACATCGCTATGTGCCAAAACATGCTTCTACTTGAAGTACAAGGAACCTTTGTTCACTAACCTTAGAGTTTGTATTTTTTAAGCAATTTCAAATTTTTCTGTACTCTATTATAATAGGGGTGATTTACCCTGCCCCCATTATATCTACTGACTGTCTCAAAGTAACTTTTAGAATGATTAGAACACCACACAAGATATAAAACCCCAATTTTTGCATTAAAAAGATTGTTGTGCATCATCTCTTGAATCAGTTCTAAATCACTCATGCGTTGTACCGCTACAAGCTTAAACGCTTTGGCTACAAATCGAGCCGTACCTAAACGTACTTGCATAATGCCGTAAGAAGCTTTTTTGATACCTTTTTTTAGCAATTGCGCATCTCCAAAATTAAGCTTTCCACCGCTAGTTTCAGTCATGCAAATTGCCATAGCCGTATCTTCAAATGTACGACCCTTTTTATCTGGATAATGAGAAGCTACATTTTTAACTGTTTTTAGTATCAATTTTTGTTTAAAATCTAAACTATAAGCTTGACTAAGCAATACTAATATAAGTATTAAAAATCTTATTTTCAAGCTTTTATTTCTGTCGTTTTTACAAAAAACTGATGTGCCAATATCACTACAAATAGCACTTGAAACGCCATGGAGACTAGAGGAATTAAAGAAAGACCATAAAGACTCAAGGTTGTACTTCTCAATAAGAGTTTATGTTTTTTAGTAACAATTTTAAACTGCTCTTTAGAGTCAACAGAAGAGCCAACATCTAAAACTAAAAAGTTATGAAAAAGATAGTAAAAAGGGATATTTAAAGCAAAAAGATTGATACCTGGAATAAATAAAAATGGTAAAGAAACTAAAAAAAGTAGTGTAAAAATAGCAAATATTTTAATAAAATGCACAATATTGACAGCAAGTGTAAAGTTTTTATTCTCAATTGCAAAATTTGGATAATGTTTATCTCGAATCACCTTTACAATATAAGGTGTAAAAAACCCCACAACAGCTACACTCACAACAACACTTAATAAAATAACGGCAAGTGCACCCACAAGATAAAAAAAGAGTGAAAAAAGCCACTTGAAAATCCCAATTGTCAAGATATACGTCAAAATTGGATGTGCATCGGGATCAAGAAATGGTACTACACCATTTTCTATACTCTGTTTAAATGTTTCAATTGCATCTCCACCAACCCCAAGATAGAGATATAAAAACAACAAAAATGAAATTAAAAATGGAACAACTGAAACCATTAAAAGCTTTGGAGAAAAAAAATCAGAGATACTCTTTTTAACCAATCCCGTTTCAATCATATTAAAGTACCTTATAAGCCTGATCTAGTGCAAGATAGAGACTATCTGCATCTAATGATTTTTGCTCTAATAACTCAGTCATAACAACATTATCTTCGATGCCATTCCACATTTTTTTATAACTTCCCTCTTTGTAACCATTGTCTTGACGAAACTTATTGAGGATATTTTTACCAATATAAAACTTATAAAGTGTATTGATATTAAGTCCACATTGTAAAGCGACAACAAGAAAATCATCCACAATAGTCTCAAATTTCTGATTTTCAATAGAGTGTTTCATAAGATATTCAATCGTACTGACAATATTTAAAGCATCCTCATTCTCAGGAACCACAGACTCACCACAAAACTCATTAAAATATTTTGTATCCATCACATAACTTACTAAAGTCTCAATATCCCCCAAGTTATCATTTTTATACTCTTCAAGCCCAAGGCTCATCACAAAGTGCCAAATATCAACAAGTTCTATCGTAACATTATCCCAATTAGGATCGATATGTATATCTTTCCAATGTTTCCAGTTAAAACTGTCGATAAGTTCTGCTGACTCCATATAGATGCACCGTTTCCAGTTTATGATGCGATTTTGATTGGTATAACCCTTTTCCCAGCCCTCACCATTTGTCCCATCATTGAGCTTTTGCTGTAGTGTAAACATCTCTAAGAGGAGTGCTTTATTGTTCATAAACTGCCTTTTTTATTTTGATTGTAATTATATTACTATTAATAACTTATTAAAACTTTACTGATACTTTTTTGTATCGATTTTGAGACATCAGCTATAGTAAAATAATTCTCCCATTTTGCTGTAGCACCTTTTACTTCTGATATTATCGTATCTGCATTTTTTAACCGATGTTTTTTTGCTAACGATTCAAGATGTGAACTGTTTGGATTTTTACCCTCTCCCAAATAAGTAGTACTATGTTCTCCACCATGCCTATTAGCAATGAAAATACCATAAATAAGTGAACTTTATTTTATTACAAATTGTTTTTTCATAATAAATTGAAAAAAACCATATTTTTTTAATTCATTTATTCTATTATTATTTTCAAAAAAAAGTGCTAAGGTTTTTTTATTTTTTGTTGCCTTTGCTAAATCAATGAACATTGTATAATGTTTGGATAATACATCTATTCTACATTCTTTTACAATTTCATTGGGATGAATATTTTTATGGCAATACCCTAATCCAAACAGATGAATCATCTCTTGACATCGTAAATATTCATAAGAAGATTTATCTTTTGGAATAGTTTTACTATTACGTTTTAATTCAAGGATGCTCCCTCTTTCTGTTTGAATAAATACTAATTCAAAAAATTTAAGTGGGTTTTCTTCAGCTGGATTAAATAGTAAGGGAGCTTCATCTTTGACATCATCCATATTTTTAGCACTTGTTACTCTTTTAGATTCATCAAATAATGGAAATTTTGACTTTTTATATTTTTCATTACAAAGACTGCACATTAATATATAATTTTTTGGTTCGCACTTTAATGCGGGATACATAGCCATAGCCTTTGGTCTAAAGTGGTCGATAGTAGCTGAATATGGACTACTCTGTTTATTAGTTAATTGAACTTCACAGATAGGGCATTTGTTATTAGAAACATTCTTGTGTAAATTTTGAAAGATACTCCAATCACAATTACTTGATTCAAATTTATTTAAAGTATCAGTGTAGTCTTCGTGAATGTAAACTGAACTCATATCAATCATTAAACAAATCTTTAAATTCACCTAGTAATTCATCCATATCATCTTCTGAAATCTCAGTTAACTTATCAAAATCTATATTTTTATTATTTTGAATAAATTTCAAAAAATGCAAATAGTGCCTATCATAAATAAAATTACTTGCTACAGTTTTCCCAAGTTTAATCTCTAATTCATCTATTTGATTTTTTTCACTTTCTAATAAATTATCTTGATTTTTTAATTTAAATAATTCGCTAATATTATCTTGCATATCTTTCCCAACTAGCGAACTAATCTTTGGATAGTTTAAAAGTGTAGCTGATACATCAAGATATTTAGTTCCCTCACCTTGGATGTCTACTACATCACTATCGATGGATATTTTACCTATCTCATTTGACTCTCTATCTAGCATTAGTAGTGGATTATGTGTGGCAATTATTATTTGTACATTTTTATTTAGTTTTCGGATATTTTCTATAAAGTGAATTTGCCATTCAGAATGTAGAGAATTTTCAGGTTCATCCATCATTAAGATATATGGCTTATTTTCTTTTAATAAAATAGTTAAAAAGATAATAAGTATCTGTTTTTCACCAGAAGATAAATCCAATGGTTCTAATTCTTTACTAGCACTTGATATACTAAAAGATTTTTCTATGGAGTCAAGATTTATCTTTTTATCTGTATCTTTGAACATACTATCAATTATTTGCGTGAAATCATTAAGTGGCTTATAAACATCCTTAAAAATATGATTTTTATTATTTGTCAAGTCTTGTATCTTTTCTGCTTCTGAGGTATTACCTTTCCCAATTTCATCTATAATTCTTTGAATCTCTTTTTGGGTACTGTCATTTCTCTCTTCAAAAATTTTATTTAGTTTTATTTGATAGGCATCAAATCTAGGCAATAATTTAAGTAATTCAATCTCCAATAAAGATTGTTTTTTATCACAGTTTTCTTTACATTCAATGATTGAGTTTGGTTTTATATCGAAGGTATCAACTAAAGTTATATCTATATTTTGGCTATGTGCATTATTATCAAATTCGATTGGTTTTATATCTCCATTTTCATATTCTTTAACAACAGTTAATGTGATATTTGGATTTTTAAACTCTTCTAATATATTTATATCATTGTTGAATTTTGCATCTATTAATTTTAATATACTGGATTTACCACTACCATTTTTTCCAATTAAAATATTTGTATTTGAATCTAGTTCCCATTTTAGGTTCCTAACCCCATAAATCTTTTTAAATTCTATTTCTTTAATATAAACTTTTGTTGTTGCAGATATCTCTTTTGCCCCAGCTTCGATAAGATATTTTTTAATTTCTTCTTTGAATTCATTAAATTTTTCACTTTCACTTGCTTTTGGTATAAAATTATTAAAAATATTTAATATAGCTATGCTTCTTGTTATAGAAGAACCATGCCCACTTTTGACATATGCATTATTCCAATCTTCTAAATAGTTCAACATAAACTCATTTCTAATATATTTTAGTAGCATATAAGAAAAATTTTGTTTAATTTTATTCTGTGCAAAAGATACATCAGAGTTTAATTGATTATCTTTTCTTAGAAAATTATTTACCTCTTGCATTATTAATGTATGAAGATCTAAAATAGGTTTTAAATATCTATATTCACCCTCTTTCAAAAACATTCTTCTCGTGAGAGCTTTTACAATTGTCCAATGTTCATATTTTAATTTTGAATCCCAACTATCTAAAAAATATGTAGTATTTAAATTTAAAAAGAGTTCTTCAAAATCGTATTCTAAGTCAATAGGATTATCTTCATTTTTATTAAAATCATTTTTTATATTTTTAAATAATTTAATAAGTTCCTTTTGTGTACTGTCATTAGTCGTTTTATCTAAATTAGATAAGTAATATTTTTGATCTTTATTTAAATCAAACTCTATATTAGAGTCTTTTAATGCATTTTCAACATTTCCAATTCTTCTATTTAGCGCTGTTTTGTAATCTTTAACATCAAGTTTATCTGTTTTAGAAAATATCAATTTAAATTTTTTGCTATAACCATTTAAAAAGATAGTCTCTATTGCATTTTTTCCACCACTGATAAAAGGATCATCACTTTTTTCAACCAAAAAAATTGAATCAGAAAAATTAAAAAAATCTAAATGCCGTGTTGATAAACTACTCTTTACCTCCTTTAGATTATGTCCTATACCTTCACCATCTATTAATACAAACTCTAAGTTATCAGGTAGCCAATCAGCAGATAAATCACCCTCAATCCTTGCATACTCAATTAATGGAGATACTGAATTTAAGTCACTTTTTAGCAATGCTTTATTTCTTAATATAAACTCTTTTTTGTCTAAAAAATTATTTATAACATAAGGATAATCACTAAAAAGTTCATAATCAGGACAAATTTCTTTAGCTTTTTTGATGATAGCATCTAACATTTGATCTTGTACATGATAGATCTCTTTTTGAATTGAGGTTAAGTTAAATACCTCTTCACTAATTATATTATATTGTATTTCTGGCAATATAATATTGATAATATAATCAGCAAACTCTCGTAATAGATCTTCTGATAAAAGATATTTTAATCGGAATCTTTCATCAGAAGTTTCTTCTAAATATGGAATTAAGTTATTGATGTTATCTACATCATCATTTTTATCCCTAAATGACAAGGCTTTTTCTATAGATGCTACAAGTATTTCACTCAATGAATTTTCAACATCTTCTTTCTTTTTAAAAATAAAAGTAGATTTAAAAGACCTGTTTTTGCTAACAATATATTCTGTAGGAGCTACAGTTGTTCTAGTTTGAAGTATACTGGGAAATACTTCACTAGCTGTACCTAAAATAGCACGAACTATAGAAGTTTTACCAGCACCTGTACTTCCCAAAAGATATATTTTTGGATAATTTGGCAATTCACCTAAAACAGTTTGTATATCTTGAAATGATTTCATCTTAAATAACCTTAACATTTAGAATCTTAATCAGAATTTTAGCTAAAAGTTTATAATTTATAGATTTTATATTAATCTAAGATAATATCATTATCTCTTATATTCCAAAATATCATCAATACTTTTTGGCATTTCATCCCTCTCCTCACAAACTCCCTCAAAATCTTCCAAACACTCTAAAACCAAAGCTAAATTCAACAAAGATTCTAAAGCTATTTGACCACTGCTTTCAAATCGCTTAAGGGAGCCAAGACTTACTCCTGAACGGGTGGAAAGTTCTTTTTGGGTGTAACCCAAAATTTTTCGTCTATCTTTAAATCTCATTTTGAGTTCTTGTAAAATATCATATGGATTTTTAGGCAATACAGATAACATATGAACCTTTTTAGTTATTTTTTATACATTAATAGCTAATATTTTATCTATTTTTACTCATGCCACAGCCTGCTGTGTACTCTTTATTTTTAATATTTTCTAACGCTGATTTTGTATAGACTAACACTTTTTTTTGATCTGCTATCGGCTCCATTAACTTATTTTTTTCCGTCAGAGGAATCTTCTGATCTGAAACAATTGCCATAATATCTTTCTCTAAATCTGCTAAATAACCATCAATACATTTAAATATCTTTTCCATTTTTATCCTTATGGTACAATTATAGCAAATTAAAAAAGGATCATTCATGGTGTTTGAAGATATTTCAATTTTTGAGGACATGGATGATGCCTGGATTGAAGGCCTTATACAAAAACCTGAGCGTATAAAAACTAAAATTACCAACCCTCACTCCGCAATGATGTTAAATCCCTTAAAACTAAAACACTTAAATAATATTGACAACCTTGATGCTGATATCATAGTGATCAACCTTGAAGATGGAGTTGCACCCAAGATGAAGAAAAGAGCCTTACTATTATCAGCTGTTTTCATTTCACATCTCAAAAGCTCCACATCTAAAATCATCGTTCGGGTAAATCCTATAAATGAAGGTGGTGCACAAGAGATAGCGCTTTTGAATTTAGTCTTACCTGATGTTATTAGAGTTGCTAAGATACGTGAAGTTAGTGATGTTCAAGAGGTTTTAAAAATCCTTGATCCAGAGATCAAACTTCATATCTCAATAGAGACTAAAGAAGCACTACATAACTTGGCAAATCTAAATATTGATGGCAAAGTAGAGTGCTGTTCACTTGGAATTATGGATATGTTAAATTCTATGGGACTTACGCACAATATACTAGAATTTGGCAATCCAACCATCGAATATATCATGAGCCAATTTTTAGTAGATGCGTCCATTGCTGGGATTTTTCCAATTGGATTTACCTATCAAGATTATGAAAATTTAGAAGATTTTAGAAGATGGTGTAAATTGGAAAAAAGTATGGGATATAGTGCTAAAAGTTGTTTAGGTCCCAAACAAGTAGAAATTGCAAATGAAGTTTTTGATATACAAAATAGTGAGCTAGAAAAAGCAAAATATATCAAAGAACGGTTTGAAGAGATGGCAAAAGAGAATGTTTCAGGGTTTCTTGATGAAACATATGGATTTATTGATGAGCCGATATACAAAGATGCTTTGCTGATTTTAGGGCAAGTTTAGATAATATTATAAAAATTACAGTAGGAAAATATATGAAAATTATAGAAGGTCATTTAGCACTAGAGGGTAACGAAAAAGTTGCAATCATAAACGGAAGGTTTAACCACATCATCACAGATCGTCTTGTAGAAGGTGCAAAAGATGCATTTATCAGACACGGTGGAAATGAAGAAAATTTAGAACTGATTTTAGTGCCTGGAGCATTTGAAATTCCTTTTGCGCTTGAACGTGCATTGGCGAGTGGAAAATATGATGCAGTATGTTGTGTAGGTGCTGTTATAAGAGGAAGTACACCTCATTTTGACTATATCTCAGCAGAAGCTACAAAAGGTGTTGCAACAGTCACATTAAAATATGGAAAACCAGTCACATTTGGTGTGTTAACAACTGACTCAATAGAACAAGCAATTGAGAGAGCAGGAAGTAAAGTAGGAAATAAAGGTTTTGAAGCGATGACAGGTCTCATCGAAATGATCAGTCTTTATAGAAATCTCTAGCCATGGCAACACGTCACCAATCAAGAGAGAGCGTTATCTCTCTTCTTTATGCCAAAGATGTTGGAAATGAGAACATTGACAAGTTTGTAGATGAAATTCTTGAAGATAAAAAGATTAGAAATCAACAAAAAGAGTTTGCACGTTCTTTATACGATGGTGTTATTGAGAACCTTGAAGATATTGATGGGGAACTTGATAAACACCTTAATGAATACAAGATAGAGAGTATTGGTCATATCGAAAGAGCAATCCTTAGACTTGGAACTTATGAAATTCTCAAAACAGATTTAGATGAAGCTGTTATCATTAATGAATCGATAGAGTTGTGCAAATCTCTAGCAAGTGATACAGCACCAAAGTTTATAAATGGTGTACTTGACGCGGTAAAGAAGTCAAAATGAAACTCTGTGTAGCACTTGACTTACCAACTTTTGAAGAGAACCTAGCACTTGCTCGACAACTTCAGCCTTATGATATATGGCTCAAAGTTGGATTTCGAAGCTACATCAGAGATGGTAAAAAAATTCTCCAAGAGTTAAAGGCAATCAATCCAAACTTTAAAATATTTTTGGATTTGAAACTTTACGATATTCCAAATACTATGGCAGATGCTGCCCAGGAGATTGCAAAACTTGGAGTTGATATGTTCAATGTCCATGCAAGCAGTGGAAAAATAGCAATGGAAACCGTGATGGAACGACTCAAAAAAGTTGAAAATCCTCCAATAGTCTTAGCAGTTACAGCACTGACAAGCTTTGATGATGACGCATTTAAAACAATATATCATGACGATATAGACACTAAAGCACTACAATTTGCAAAAGAAGCACACCAAGCAGGTATAAACGGAGTAGTCTGTTCTGCACATGAAAGCTGGATGATAAAAGCAAACACAGATAATTCATTTTTAACGCTAACCCCTGGAATTCGTCCTTTTGGAGAAGATTCAGGAGATCAAAAGCGTGTTGCAGATATCAACATGGCACGTGAAGAGGCAGTAGATTTTATCGTTGTAGGGCGACCAATTTATAAATCAGATAATCCGAGAGAAATTGTTCAAAAGATTTTAAGCCATTTATAATAATTTGTTGTGTATAATCTCCATTCAAAAATGGACAGTTGGGTGAGTTGGCTGAAACCACATCCCTGCTAAGGATGCGTAGGAGTAATCCTACCGAGAGTTCGAATCTCTCACTGTCCGCCACTACTAAACCCTAAAATACAGTACTTTAACACTATCCAATTTTTAACTCTGCCAAAACCCTGCCAATTTTTGATAAATCAGGCTTAATTTTTCCAGTATAATATTCACGATTTACACCATCTTCAATATGACCTAATTGGTCTAAAATCCAATCTTGGGGCATACCATACTGTTTAAGCAAAGTATTGCAAGATTTTCTAACCGTGTGCATTGTTCCAACCTTTAAATTACAATCTATACAAAGGTTTTTCAATAACTCCGTTATGACTTTTGGTGTTTTATACCCTTTACCATACTGTGTTAAAAAAATGAAATCATTATTTAAACCAGTTAAGAGTCTTTGATTTTTAAGTGCTATCCTAGCTTGTGGA
>JADGDK010000280.1:0-244 GCA_016744895.1 Campylobacterales bacterium
ATTGAGAGTCAAACTCCAATTTTTATAGCTTGTACATTAGTTTTAAGCACTGTATCAAAAGAGGTTCAAGACCTTATCACTTCAAGTGGTGGAGTTTTAAACTATGGAAGTGCTGAAAAAGCAAATGAAGTATTTAAAGATAGTACTGGAACTGTAAGAGGTGCTTTAGATGGTATTGCAGACCAAAATGTAGTTTGTAAAATTGTTCTTTCAATTGTACCTATTACGGTTGAGCTTTCTAAAA
>JADGDK010000280.1:254-691 GCA_016744895.1 Campylobacterales bacterium
GTTTTAATTGCTCCAAGGTTTACACATGACCTTGATGTTAAAGCTGAGATTGAAAGTGTAGCTACTGCATTATCAGCAACTGGTGTAGTTGATTTAAATGCAAAAGATGAAGCTGATGCAACTGTTAAGATGAAATCATACGGTACTAAGAGATTATTAGTTTGTGACCCTTATGTTCAAGTATGGGACACAAAGCTGAATAAAACTATCACTGAGCCTAGTAGTGCAAGAATTGCTGGAATGATTGCTTATATTGATGGTCAAAAAGAGTACGGTTTTGCTGATATTCCATCAAATCAAGTTATGCAAGGTATCTCAGGTACTTCACGACCAATTGACTTTGTTTTTGGTCAAGAGTGTGAAGCTGATAGATTAAGAACTCTTGGTATCTCTACAATTATCAACGAGCAAGGTTTTAGACTATGGGGCTTTGATAC
>JADGDK010000281.1 GCA_016744895.1 Campylobacterales bacterium
GGCCTTAGCCTTATATTGCCCAACAAGTCTGCAAACCTCGTCATTACCTAAACCTGTAATATCATTAATGATATGAAAACCTCTTTCTAACGCGTATGAAATACAAAGGGGGGAATAAGAGTCTAAGGAGAACTTCACTTTTTCATAAAACTTGTGTTCATAAATTGTATCAAGGATGGGTTTTAATCTAAGAAGTTCATCTTTTTCATCAACACTTTGAGAACCTGGTCTTGAAGAAACAGCTCCGATATCAATAATATCTGCACCCTCTTCTATCATCTCATGTATTCTTGTTACACTTTCAATCGAGTTAAAACGACTGCCTGAGTAAAAGCTATCTTCATTAGCATTTAAAACACCCATAATTTCAAAAGGCTTTAACATCTTATCTCCGTATAAATTTCATAAGAAGCATCGACAGTACAGAGTTCATTCTTGCATTAAGGCCAATAAGCTTATAGGCTGTTTCAAAACTTTCAAGTTGTTTTGCAGATAACATGATTTCTTCTTGCATCGCCTTGTTATACAAGGCTTCTATTAATTCTTTTGCCTCGTACTTAGAGGTACGTTCATGTTCTTTTATAAAATCAAATAAGGTAGAAAGTTCGAGATTTTTTAGTGAAAGGTCAAGAGCCATTGGCTCTTTCTTCTTTGAAATTGTGACCAGTGGCAGTCTAGAACGTACC
>JADGDK010000282.1 GCA_016744895.1 Campylobacterales bacterium
GTTGACAAGAAGAACAAGACCAAAGGAAACAAGAATTGTATAAGATAGAAGAGTTAAGTAGTGGAGTTTGTGCAAGTCAAGGTTTCTTCGCCGATGGTGTTAGTGCTGGTTTAAAAGCAAATAATGCTTTGGATATGGCATTTATTTATAGTGAAAAAGAGTGTGAAATAGCATCAGTTTTTACTACAAATAAAATGACAGCTGCTCCAATTAGACACTTTAGAAATAAAGGTAATTTCAAAACAAATTTTGTACTTATAAATGCAAAAAATGCTAATGCAATGACTGGTCAGGCTGGTATTGAAGATATAAATGAAATATTAACAACTTGTGAAAATGTTACAAATCCTGTTATGAGTTCAACAGGTGTTATAGGTGTAAGACTTCCAAAACAAAAAATTATTGATGGAATAAAACTTTTTGATTTGACTGCAAAGAAACCACATGAAGCAGCAAAAGCTATAATGACAACAGATAGTTTCTCCAAAGAGAAAGCATTTGAAATTACTCTAGAAGATGGAAGTAGTTTTCGTATAGGTGCTATGGCTAAAGGAGCAGGTATGATTAACCCTGCTATGGCTACAATGCTATGTTTTATTACTACGGACGCTCATGTACCTAAACATGAGATGCAAGAGATTCTAGATGAAGTAACGGTAAGTACATTTAATGCAGCAAGTG
>JADGDK010000283.1:0-367 GCA_016744895.1 Campylobacterales bacterium
TTCCAGCATCCTCGCCATAAATTAAAAAATCGGTCTTTTTAGATACAGAACCCGATACTTTAGCACCTAAAGATTCTAGCATTTCTTTTATAGCTCCACGTGATTGACTCATCGTCCCTGTGAGCACAACAGTTTTTTCTTTAAATGGATTCTCAACTGCTTCTGCTCGAGCTACTGGTTCTAAAGGCTGGAGTATAGTTTGCAGTCGGGCTATCGTCTCTTCATTTACACGCACAAACTCTAAGACTGATTCTGCCATCTCTTCACCGATTCCATCACAAGCTACAAGTTGTTCTTTGCTAGCCTTTGTAAATGCAAAACCGAAACTCTCACTTAATGTCTTTGAAGCAACTTCTCCGATATGTTC
>JADGDK010000283.1:377-678 GCA_016744895.1 Campylobacterales bacterium
CATTTTCTAAAGAGTTAAGAAGATTCTGTGATTTTTTTTCTTTAAAGCCTTCGAGTTCTAAAAGCTTATCAAGTGTTAAGTCAAAGAGGTCTAGTACATTTTTCACAAGTCCTGACGTAAATAATGCTTCAACTATTTTAACACCTAGTCCATCTATATTTAAACACGGTTTTGAAGCAAAGTACATTATCGAGTTTACTACTCTCGCTGCACATGAAAGATTCTGACACTTGAGTAAAACACCTTCGTGTATATGCTCACTTTCACTTACTGGGCATACATTCGGACAAGCATATGCTAC
>JADGDK010000284.1 GCA_016744895.1 Campylobacterales bacterium
GAAAGATCAATGGTTTTGTTTCTCATATGTTCAATGAGTCGACCAGTTGTTGCAATAGCAATGTTTGCACCCGAACGAATCTGTGTAGTTTGACCACCAAGTTTAACACCACCATAGAGTGCTACGGAGTTATGAGTGAAAGCTTCTCCATACTCTTCTGTTTTCTCATGAATTTGTAAAACCAACTCACGAGTCGGTGCTAAAATAAGAGCTTTTATTTTATATCGCTCATCCCCTGTACGTTTTTTGCTCTCTTCCTTTAAATTCTCCAGTATTGGAAGTACAAATGCTGCTGTTTTTCCTGTACCTGTTTGGGATGTTGCAAGTATGTCTTTTTGGTCTAGTAGTAGAGGTATACTCTTTTCTTGGATTTCAGTTGCTGTTTTGTATCCTAAATTTTCTAAAGTATGGAGAAGTTTAGAAGATAAATTTAGAGTTTGAAATGACATGAAAATCCTTATTGATTGTTCTATAAACAGTTAGATGGTAGAATTATAACATAGTTATAAATATATAGTTGGAAACCATTGTATATTGGGATTTATAATATTTTATCACATTTTATTTTGAATAAAAGCTATAATGTGTAGAAAATGTGTATTAAAATTTGTTTTTTTTGTAAAATGGCTTGATTTTATATTCGAGTTTGGATATATTTTTATATGAATTATAGG
>JADGDK010000285.1 GCA_016744895.1 Campylobacterales bacterium
GCAATATAGTCATCAGCTCCTAAACTATACGCATTTTCCTTACTTTCACTCAAGTCTAGAGCACTTACGATGATAATAAGCGTTTTTTTATTCTCTTTTCTAAGCTCTTTACAAATTGTTAAACCATCAACTTTAGGTAACATTAGATCTAAGGAAACTAAATCAAACTTCTGCGTTTTAACTAAGTGAAGAGCCTTCTCTCCACTTAAAGCAACTGTAACCTCATACTTGTCTTCATCCAAACGATTAGAAATCAAGTTTACTATATCTTGTTCATCTTCAACTATAAGTATTTTATATTTCATTTATTTAAAAGTTGATTGCATACTTGTAAAGAGATAATCATCTTCTTTTGCGATAGCATGACAGCTAATGCAGCCTTTCGTTCCCTTCTTCCAGCTCTCAAACCTATCCCCTTTTTTGATAAATCTTGCATAACCCCAGTTATCTCCATCCGTGTTAAAATTTTTAGAATCTTTTACCATATATTCCACTCTCTGAATTTTATCAGCTTCTAGCGCTGTAGGAAATAGTGGCATTTTTTTAACTGACCAGCCTATTTTTACAATTTTACTACCCTCTGGCATCACTTTTACTTTAGATTTTAAAGCATTATACCCTATCGGATTCGCTAAAATATAACGCAGTTCATTTTTATCTGTTCTAAAA
>JADGDK010000286.1 GCA_016744895.1 Campylobacterales bacterium
GTGCTAACCAATCATGTGTATACCCAAATAGTCCACCACGGTCTACGAGTTTACACGCATTGGCATTGGCTTTGTCTATAGGAAAACTTCCTTTAGACCAGTCAGAACCTTCAAATGTAGGATATTTTCCTTTTTCAAGTGCCAAATTAGACGAGGCTTCAATCGTATAGTAAGAGAAAGATTCCATCACTTCATCTATCTTCTCAAAATGGGTATTAGAACCCCATTCTATCTGTGCTTCTGCCAACATCTGTGCTTCACCCATCACACCTAGACCAATAGAACGAGATTTTTCATTGGTTTTTTTGACTTTAGCCAAAGGATAAAAATTCAAATCAATCACATTATCAAGCATACGAATGGCTGTAGGTATCACGCGTTCTAAATCTTCACGGCTATTAATTTTTGCCAAATTCACCGAAGCGAGGTTACATACAGCTGTATCACCATCGGTTTTTTCTTTGTCTACTATCCAAATTTGTTTACCACCTAGCGTATCAAGTGCTGTAATCTTTTTAGCTGGTTTTGTCGTACCATTTCCCACAGTAAGCATCTCATTTTCATCATACGCCTCCACAGAACCATCCTCAAAAGTAAACTGTGTTTTATAAGTGTTTGGGTTGGTATTTTGAAAAATTTCTGTACAAAGGTTTGTACTACGTATTACC
>JADGDK010000287.1 GCA_016744895.1 Campylobacterales bacterium
TGCTAAGAGTTTTTTAGATTCTATTGAGACTAAAGGTAAAGAGGAAAAAGAGCGTGTAAAAGAGGAACTAAAAGCAACTCTCAAAGAGGTGATAGATGAACTAGGACTTGCTACAAAAGCTGACTTGGAAAAACTCAAAGAGGATTTAAAATAGATTCTCTTAAAAAGCTAAGGTTTTATACCCCATCAAGACTCTTTGGAGTTTTCTCATTTTTACTCACCATCTATTTGGTGATAAAAAAGAAAAAGAGTTTTTTAGGGTTAAAACCTCTTAGGCCAAAACTACTAAAAGAGACAATAAGCTCTTTGGGTGCAAGTTTTGTAAAACTAGCTCAGGTGCTTGCTACTCGTTCAGACTTTTTCGATAAAGAGTATCTTGATGAACTCGAAGAGCTGTACGAGCAACTCCCAGCGATGAGTGAGATGGAGTTTGCTGAAGTTTTTAACAAAGCTTTTAGTGAAAACAGTTTCAAAAAGTTTGATAAGAATCCCATCGCTTGTGCTTCTATAGGTCAAGTGCATATCGCTTACACAAAAGATGGTGAAAAAGTTGCTGTAAAACTTAGACGAATTTACATAGAATCTCAAGTTAAAGCAGATATTAAAATCATTAACACTTTTAACAATATTTTTAGACCTCTTTTTTCCCACTATACCAAAAAC
>JADGDK010000288.1 GCA_016744895.1 Campylobacterales bacterium
TATGAAAACTCATGCAAATCTTGGTTTCGAGATGTTATCAGGTTCAAATCAAAAATTATTACAAAGTGCTGCTATATTGGCACATGAACATCATGAAAAGTGGGATGGAAGCGGTTATCCTCGAGGACTAAGTGGTGAAAATATACATATTTTTGGAAGGATTACAGCAATAAGTGATGTATTTGATGCCCTAGGGCATGACCGTGTATATAAAAAAGCGTGGCCACTAGAATCAATTTTGGATTTACTTAAAAAAGAGAGAGGCAAGCATTTTGATCCAAAGTTAATTGATCTTTTTATAGAAAACCTAGATGAATTTTTAGAGATACATAATAGTTTTAGAAAATAAGTTGAGTATAAATAATATTTAAATTATTTGAACATGTACTTTATCTAGTTAAATAAAAATGTAAAAATTAAGTTGAAGTACTTTAATGAAAGAGTCTATCTGAATAATTTTATAAGTAATTTATGATTAGGTACTTATAAGATTGCTTATGTTATAAATCATCCAACTATAAAAATACAGGAATATTACAGATGGATAACATTTTAAAAATCGGAAAATATGAACTAGGTTCTCGTCTAATCGTTGGTAGTGGAAAGTACGATTCTTTTGAAACTACAAGAGATGCTACTCTTGCAAGTGGGAGTGAAC
>JADGDK010000289.1 GCA_016744895.1 Campylobacterales bacterium
GTGTTAGCAGAGTCAAAAGTACCTTTAGAGTGGATAGCACCATCAGAAGTGTTAGCTACATTGTAAGAGATAGTACCATTTTTCATATGAGCACCGATACCATCTTTTTTGAAATAAACAGCACCCTCTTCAGTAGATTCGTTCATCGTAATGCTGAAGCCGTTAAAAGTTGCATGAGTATCACCACTCATCTCAATACCAGCATTACCAGTAGTATTGTTAATCATTAAGTTAGTAACTGTACCAGAGTAACCATCATCAATATCAAAATGATCATCTGTACATTCTGAAACAGATATATTACTTAAATTTACAGTACCACCCCAAATTTCAATACAATCATCATCTGACTTATTAACATTTACGTGATCAATTGTAGTTCCAGAACCAACACCTACAAGAGAAAGACCATTGATCTCTTTATCTTCAGCCATAGTGATACCAGAGTTAAGGATCATAACATTGTTAAGTGTTCCAGAAGAACCAGTCATGTTAGTACTATCAGCAAAGAAATCTTCATTTACTTCATAAGCAGTTACTTGTGCATTAGCAGCAGTACCGATGATAGTTAAACCACCCCATTGACCATAATCAGCTTTGTCACCAACTACAGCTTTTTCAGATGTGAAGATAATAGGGTTAGTAGTTGTAC
>JADGDK010000028.1 GCA_016744895.1 Campylobacterales bacterium
GTATTTCATGATAGGAAAAATGAAAGCTATTCTGTTCTTTTTTGAGTGAGATCCTTATATCTGGTATATTTTCTATATCAGCATGTTTGATACTATTTGTCATAAGCTCGTTTATGATGATGCCAAGCCTATTTGTAGTATTTAGCCCTAGATGAAGATTATTTGTCTCTATCATGATCTTTATTTCTGCTGCATATGTTTTAGCTATCAAGGTAGTTAAATTTCTTATGTACTGATCAAGCACTATCTTCTCAAGATTATTTGTTTCATAGAGTACGCCATGTGTCATAGCGATAGTTTCTATCCGTAGTCTAGAGTTTGTCAAGCTCTTTTGATAACTTTTTTGTGGTTTTTTCTTAGCATGATTGATCTGTAAACCTAAAATTGATGCCATAAAATTAAGGTTATTGTTAATACGATGATATATCTCTTTAAGTATAGTTTCATTTTCATTAAGCGTTTTTTCTATTTTGTTATAAGTAAGTTCTGTTGAAAAATAATAAGAAACACTAAATGTCAAAATAAAAAACGATGTCACAAATACATTAAATATATAAGTCCCACTAAAAAATGGATGCCCTACATGTGTCACATGATGACCAATATAAAAAACAATTACCCAATATAGATAATGAACTATAGTCATTATGACAGCTTCTTTAAAGTTAAAAAAGAAAAAAAATCCTGCTATTGCTATAAAAGGATAGAGCGTTGGAAGTAAAAATATTTCATCACTTAATATTGCAATACCTATCTCAACCTCAATCACAATCATTAAAAAAAGTACACCTAATTTAAGACGAGAGGTTTTTTTATAAAATCGCAGTATCCCTAAAATTAGAAGTAGCACTATAAACTTTACAACCATATATCCATAATAATCAAAAACAAATGTCACGATAGTCATCAATGAAAAAAATACAATTCCCAAATAAAGAATTGCCAAAAGCATAAGCTCTTTGTGATTTCTTTCTAACAACAAATTTTGTATTTTTGATTTTAAGTTAAGTATCATCTTCAAACCACACTTGATATAAAACACCTTTATTAAATGTTATCTCAACATCTGCTTCCATCTGCTGTATGATAAGATCAATCAACTTATCTCCAAAATCCTTTTTTGATGTATCTTGTTGTATATTTTCATCTTGATAACTAAATAAATACCCTTCCTCTACTTTTTGAAGTGAGATATAAAGTGTAATCTTTTCATGATGGATTTTTAATGACTTATTTAATAATTCATTGAGGATTAGCCCTAGACGATGATTTAATACCTCTGATACCAATACATTATCCATTTCATAATGTAAAGAAATATCTTTCTTATATCTACTATTTACAAGCGACACTAAGCTTCGCACATAAGTCTCAAAATCAACATGCACACTGTCTTTACTATTGTACATTGCCTGATGGATCAAAGCAATTGACTGAATCCTCTGTTTTGACTCAATTAATACACTATAATTATCCTCTTCTTCGTGCTTTTTTATATGACGTTTTTGTAAGCCCAAAATAGAGGATATAAAATTAAGATTATTTTTGATTTTGTGATGTATCTCCACTAAAAGTCTCTTTTTTTCTCTGTTTGCAAATCTAAGTTTTTGATAAGCAGATTCGGTTGTAAACTGATAAAAGATACCTAAAAAAAACAGTATTATAACGACGGTAACATCATTAATAACATTAGCAGGAAGTATAGAATATCCCTTAGGAAAAAGCTTAAAAGCTACATTTGCTACAACTAACCAGTAAACAATATGAATCAATATAGCCCACATTGCCTCCTTAAGTTCTAAGAAAAAAAAGAACCCGGCAACGTATATAAATGGAAAAATGGCAACAAAATTTTGAGTACTATTTCCTGCAAGTGCAATGCCGGAATTAAGCTCCATCATTAGCAAAAAAAGTATTGCAATACGTTTAACATTTTTTGTCTGATAATATCTATTTAGTAAAAATAAAGCCAACATCAATACGGTAATATTTAGTTGAAGATTTCCATACTGAGACAAATACAACGAGGCTACAGCAAAACTCATATTGACAAATATAAAGGTATATATCATGCTCAAAAGCATACTCTCTTTACGAGGATGATTGTGAAAAAAAGAGATGAATTTATTTTGCATGATGCACCTTTTTTAAATTATACTATTAAATAATTTTGTTTTCGTTGCATAAGAAAAAATTATGTTACAATTACTGAAGAAAGGGGTTATCATGATTACAAACAATAAAAAAATCCTAATAGTAGAAGATGATATCGTAGCTGCACAATTTTTACGTGAAACACTTGAAGACGCTGGATATTTTGTATTAGGTATTGTCTCTCGTGCAAAAGAATCCATACAAAAAGCAAAGGAATTAAAACCTGATCTCATTTTGATGGACATTATCCTTAAAGATCAAATGAGCGGATGTGAAGCTGCTCTAGAAATCAAACAAAACCATAAAAATTGTAAGATTATATTTTTAACAGCACATGCCCAAAAAGAGATGATTGAATACGCACAACAATGTCAAGCTAGCTCATATCTACTAAAACCTTATAGGGAAGATGAAATTCTTGCAACTATAGCAGTTACTTTTTCGCAGACAGACCCTATAATAAAAAAAGAAATTGAAGAGGTATTCTTTAGTAAAGGATTCTCTTTTCATTTTAAAAAATGCCGACTTTTTCATAACAATGAGGAGGTTCCATTGACTGAAAAAAAGCTCAAATTAGTTGAGTACTTAGCTAAAAATGTTGACTTAAGCGTTTCAAAAGAGCAAATATGTACATATATCTGGGGAGAACAACGCTCAGAACATACAGTAAGATCACTTATTTACCGTGTTAAAGCATCAATAGGTTATGACTTAATCAAGAATTCAAGTGGAGCAGGATATGTTATACGTTCTAAAAAGGAATACTAAAAATGATCAATTTTGAATACTTTCACACCCTCCTACCACAAAGTATTGGTTCAAAAAATGGCGCAATCGCACCTAATATCACCCCTTCAGCAGCATTTGGTTATGAAAACTCTGAAGAAGCAGAAGGAATCTTTTGTGGTGATGTTACAAAACCACTCTATGCTAGAATGGGAAATCCAACCAACGCCAATTTAGAATCAATTCTCTCCAAAATAGAAGATGCAGAAGGTGCAATCGTCACAGCATCAGGTATGGGAGCAATTTCAATGATATTAACTGCTTATCTAAATAGTGGAGATAATGTTCTTTGTATTGGAGGGTTTTTTGGCGGTACTTACGCTCTTATGAGTGAAACTATGCCTCGCTTTGGAATCAATACGGACTTTTGTGATATTGATGATTTTAAAACTATAGAGCAGAAATTACAAAATGGTATTGCAATGGTTCTTGTAGAAAGCATCGGAAATCCAAATCTAAAATTGCCAGATATCAAAAAAATTGCCTCTTTATGCAACCAATACGATACTCTTTTTTTAGTAGACAATACAGCAACTCCACTTCTCTTGCAACCACTTAAAATAGGGGCAGATATAGTAATATATTCTACTACAAAAAACATCAGTGGGCATAGTGCTTCACTTGGAGGTATTGCACTTTTTAGATCTGTTAAAGAAAAAGATAAACTAAAAACTGATAAATACAAACATCTACACAAAATAATTGATAAGATGGGTAAAAAAGCGATGATCGCAATTTCCAAAAAAAGAGCACTTCGTGACTTTGGTATGAGTGCTAATGCTTTTGGTTCATTTTTGACGATATTAGGATTAGAGACACTTTCACTTAGAATAGAGCGTGTTTCTAAAAGTTCGGAAACTATTGCAAAAGCGTTAGATACACAACTTGATAATATTATTGTTAGACATCCATCTCTTAATACTCATGAACATCATACACGATATAAAGAGATTTTTCCTTCAGGATGTGGATCACTTCTTACACTTGATACTGGAAATAAAGAAAAAGCCTTTCAACTACTAAATCATACAAAACTTATAACCCAAACTGCAAATATTGGGGACAATAGAACTCTTGCTCTGCATATGAAAAGTACAATTTATAGAGACTTTGATACAAAAGGATTGAAAGTTCTTGGAATTACTGATGGTTTGATAAGAGTCTCTGTTGGGCTTGAAAATCCACAAGATATCATCAATGATTTTCTACAAGCAAGTAAGTTTATAAATTAAATAATCTCTATTTATAGAAATGTTATAATTAGATACCTAAAATAAGGAGCATATCATGAATAGAGAACTTAAAGAGATTTTAGAGAAGTCAAGCAAAGCTCTTGAAAAACTTCAAGATACCGTAGAAGAATTTACTGACGATTTAGCCGATGATGCCTCAGATCTTTGGGAAGATATGAAAGATAATTTTTCCGGTGTAAATGAAAAACTAAAAACTGCTACAAAAGATCTTGATCAAAAAAGTGAGGAAGCCAATCTTCAAGCACACCTTGGCGCCATGGAAGCACATGATAAAATGAACCATATCAAAGAGAGTGTAGAAGAGTTTACTCAAAAAGTTTCATCAAAAGCTGAAACGACGATAGACACTGCAGCACTGCGTGCACATTTGGCAAAGATGGAAGCAGAAGATTTTTGGGAGAGAAAAGGTAAAATACTCACTAGTGAGTTTAATGAGTCTCGCGAAAAAGTTCAAAATCTTACAATTGAAGCAGTGGGTGAAATCAAAGATTATTTTGAAAAACTCACAGAGACACTTTCAAAAAAAAGTTAAATTTATCAGTCCAAGTTTTTTACTTGGTCTGATTTAAATTTGCAGTTTTAAATTGGCTTTGTTCCATAATTTGTGCAAATGATTCCATAATCAATTGTTTAAAAACATCTGAAACAATAATTTGTTCAAATCTTCCAGCGTTTGTATAATAGTACTCCATGACTGTTTTGAGTTCTTTATCTGTGAAATTATTATATGCATAGAGTGAATTTAAAAGCATAGATTCTCTTATTTGATCTGAAATATCCATAAGTATTTGTTCTGTATTATTTGATGTAACAAGTTCAGCATTGATAGAGCCTAGAAGTTCACCAATCAAATGTACAGCAACGGGAGTTAACTCTAATCTATCAACAAATGCATTCATGATATTTAAACGACTATAAGATGGTGGATTATTCTTAATTTCACTAAAAAAATCTACACGTTTTTTACTATCTTTTTTATGCATCGCATCTATTCCACTAGTTTTATACTTTATCCCCAACGGACTTTGATAGTATGCTATGATACTTTTTAACAATCCATTGCTAAACTCTTGCGAAAGTTTTATTTTGACATAATTTATGGCACTTTTAGAATCAAAACTGCCTTTTATATCAATATCTTTTAATTTTTTATCTTTAATACGTGTAAGATATCCTCTCTCTATCTGCTGAGGCAAAGCCAAAATAATCTCTTTTGCACCTGAAACTTTTAAATATTCATCTACTAACTTGATATCTGCTTTTGCTAAAAGAGTGCTTGTAAAAAATGAACATATCATTAGTATTAAAATAGTCTTTTTCAAAATCTTACCTCCTATTTTTCTCTATTAATTACACATCGACAAAATAAAAATCTTTTTTGATATAATCCTCTAAAAAATAGACAAAAGAGATAATTATGAGATGGAGAGACGTCAAACAACACAAAACTACACACGCAGAGAAAATTCTAAAAAAAGATAAGATAGAACCAACACTTCCTTATGCTTCATACGGTGATAAAATCAAAGCATTTATCACTGATACTTTTCTCATC
The DNA here is from genome assembly GCA_016744895.1 of Campylobacterales bacterium. Classification (GTDB taxonomy): domain Bacteria; phylum Campylobacterota; class Campylobacteria; order Campylobacterales; family QNZT01; genus SZUA-1433. Next base: position 5,749 of record JADGDK010000028.1, read on the forward strand.
TCTATGCCTATATTCTATGCTGTTATCTATCTCATTTTTGGGAATCGTGAAGGTTTTCAAAATGATATGCTTTTAGGATGGTTTTATATCTTGGGACCACTTGGAATTGTCATCATACTTTTTTATTTTATTGCAGGACAAACTCCTGGGATGAAAGCTTATGATATCAAAGTCGTGGAGACCAAAACAGGTGAAAAACCTTCCTTAATACTTTCGATTTTACGATTTTTCTTTTTTAACATCGTACTTTTCTCTTTTGTAGGACTATTTGCAAGTTTTTTTAGAGAAGATAGAAGAGGTCTTCACGATATACTTAGTGGTACTTCAGTTATCAAAATGACTTAATGAGAAATCGCTTTTTTAATATCTCCGCCTTTTTTTATTTTTACTTTTCCATTATTGGAGTATGGGTAATATTTTTACCAAAAATATTACAAAATAGTGGATATAGTGCAACACAAATTGGAATTATATTTTCTATTCCTCCACTTATGCGATTTTTAACACCATTTTTCTTTTTAAAACTCTTTAGTCTTAGTAAAAATGTCCTGCATATAACACTTGTAATGATGCTTATTTCGATTCCATTACTCTATTTAACAATCAATAATTTCACTTTATTTATATTTACAAATATATTTTTTGGGATATCTTTTGGACTTGTTTTACCTTATATAGAAACATATGCTCTTAGTGAACTTGCCAAAGAGAGATATGGAAAAGCTAGACTTTGGGGTTCAGTTGGATTTACACTCATTGCTTTAGTGCTTGCTAGAATATTTGATAATGACATAGGACTTCATTTTATCGCTATTTCAGTGATATTTAGTGTATTTTTTGCCTATACAATTTCACTTGATGATGGTCACTTTAACAATAAAAGTGATCAAGAAAAAAAGAGTTTTTCACTTGCTAAACACACATTTTTATGGATAAGTATTTTTTTAATGCAGGTAAGTTTTGGGGCATTTTATAGCTTTTTTACAATTTATGAAACAGACCATGGTATCTCACTTGAGGTAGTAAGTTATCTCTGGTCATTTGGAGTATTATGTGAAATAATTTTATTTTATTATCAAGCACATGTTATTAAATTTGATCTATTAAAAATCATAAAATTTTCAGTTTTGATTACAGCAATTCGTTGGATGTTGCTATATCTATTTCCCGAATCACTTTTTATCTCTTATCTCTCACAAAGTTTTCATGCCTTTAGTTTTGCACTCTATCACACGGCAACGCTAAGTTATCTTTATACACTTTACGAAAATAAGAAACTTACCTCACAATTTTACTATGGATTAGGATTTGGGCTTGGAGGCTTTATGGGAAGTTTAATCGCTGGAGAATTTTATGGAGAGTATCTCTTTTTGAGTTCTGCTATAATTGCGTTAATATCATTTATATTTTTATACATTAGGGGAAATTATGAAAAGTCTATGGGATGACAATGAAGCTCAAAAATATCAAAACAATCCACTGGCAATGCGGGTTTACACCTCACAACTACTAGGTAGTTCACAAGATTTAGTCCTTCACGGAGGAGGAAATACCTCCGTAAAAATAGACAACTTACTCTATGTCAAAGGCAGTGGTTGGAATCTTGATACCATTGAAAAAGAGGGTTTTCCAGCAGTTGATTTAGATGTCTTAAAAGAGATGGCAACAAGAAAAAGTCTTACAGACACACAGATGGTTGCTGGGCAAAGAGAAGCAATGGTCGACAAAAGTGCACCAAATCCGTCTATTGAAGCGATACTTCACGCAATTATTCCATTTAACTATGTTGATCATACGCATGCAGATGCAGTAGTCACTATCACAAATACACCAAATGGTAAAAAGATGATTCAAGATCTTTATGGTGAGAATATGCTTGTCATTGACTATGTCATGCCTGGATTTATCTTGGCAAAAAAGATTTATGATGAAACTAGAAATGTTGATTGGGCAACACTTGATGGTATTATTTTATTAAATCATGGAGTATTTACTTTTGATGATAATGCACAAATAGCATATGAAAAAATGATCAAAATAGTCACTCAAGCTGAAACTTTTTTGGGAAATCTTTCAGTTGATGAAGTAGATTGTTCTCTTACTGAAGATCAAATTGAAATGCTTGAGACACGTATCTCTCACCTAAGACGTGCAGATGTTATAGCCGCTATCATTGATACAAAAGAGGCTTGTTATTTTAGCAAACTTAAGAATATAGATGAAATCGTAAACAAAGGTCCTCTAACTCCTGAGCATGTGATACGAACCAAATCATTTCCTATGATTGCAAAAAGAGATTTAAACAAAGATTTGGAAAATTTTATACAAGGTTATAAACAATACTTTTTTGAACATGCAAAAGATGAAACTATGTTAGACCTTGCTCCACGATGGGCAGTTATCAAAAACCGTGGTGTTGTAGTATTTGGCACTAATGAACAAGAAAATCAAATCTTATCAGATATTATTTCACATACAATCAATGCAATACTCAAGGCTGAAAAACTTGGCGGTTGGCGTTCACTAAGACGAAAAGATATATTTGATATGGAATACTGGGAACTTGAACAAGCAAAACTAAGGAAAAACAAATGATTTACAAAATATTACTGCTTCTCATCTTGATTATATTTACAGCTTGCGGAGAAGATAGTAAAACTAGTGTATTAGAGACGGTAGAGACCAAAAATTCACAAGTTGATCAAGTTGATCAAAATGAAACAAATGAAACAAATATTACAATTCCAAAGGTATCTAAAACAATTACGATCTATGTACATGGATACAGTCAAAGTGGATATAACAAAACAGGTGTATATGGTGATATCGATCAAGATTCAGTAGTAGATAACTTATCAGAATTTACAAACTTACCAACAATGTATAACTATGATGAAAATTCTACAAATATTCTTGCTGTTACTCCCTACTATGGAGATGAAGCTCCATCATATTACACCCAAAAAGATTTAGAAGATATTGATACTGTTACAAAAACTTATGGTGGTGGTATACCAAGATATGCAACTATCATCGCAAAATTTGCCAGACATGTTATGAAAACTAGTGACGCAGAACATATCAATATAGTAAGTGCTAGTATGGGATCTCTAGTCACAAGATGGCTTATTGAAAAAGATATTGAACAGTTAGCAAGTCAAAAGAAGATAAGCAAATGGCTCTCTATTGAGGGTGTAATACGTGGAAATTATGCCGCAAGTAACAATATACTTATTGGCATTGTAGATCCTATCGTTCAACAACATATCGATACAAAACATATGGATTATGATTGGATCAACAAAAATTTAGAAGGTGCAAGTGCCACACATCCAAACTATAAAGAAATTCAAATGGGCTTTATCAGTTCTACACATGACAAAGATGGTGCATTAGATACATTTTTAGCACTAAATGGACAACTACAACCAAATGATGGTGTACAACTTTTAAAAGATACTAAATTTTCATCAACCCCAAATCATACACCGACTTATACTCACTTTTATCAAGATCATTTAGGAATCAAAAAAGATAAAGGTGCATGGGCACAGGTTGCAACTTTTTTAGCTTCTAAAAAACGGGTTAAAATTACACTTGAAAGTGCCACCATATCAAACTTACACGAACATATCAATAAGTATTTCAATAAAAAAGCTGAGATTGTATTTCAAAGTCGTGTAAAATCTCCAAAAGTGTATGAAGATTTTGATATTGATGAAGAGATAAGTGAACGCATTGTTGCAGGTGGAGCATTAAATTTAATCAAGTATAAAAATGAAAATGAGAGCAAATCCATAGGACAAATTGTATTTGATGATTATGTACTTGATGATGAAACAGAGCTGAATATTAAAATTACAGGATATGAACTAGATAAAGTTATGATCTATGATGTAAGAGAGCTATCTTTTGGCAGTAGTAAAGAGAGCTTAGGCACAATAGAATTAAATATACCTTTGGAAAATAATACAATTGAAGTTTTTGGCAAAGATTGGAGTGGCATGGTTAAGGTAGAGGTTTTACCTTAATTATCCACACTTAACACATCTACTACCTCAACTTTTACCATATCCTTATCAATATCTTTTTCTACTTTTAAGACCAAACCAAACTTATTTGAATAATAACTATCAGTTGTATGATCATCTGAAGTACCACAATAAATATGTAATATACGTTCATGATTAAACTGTGAAAATACAAAACCTTCATCTTCTAGTTGAAGATAATTTTCCAGATCATTTTTAACATACAATGGCAAGACAGACAAAAGATCTTTAGCACCAATATCTCTAACCTGACATCCTTTCGTAATATCATTTTCTATAACTTCTGAGACCATAGTATATTTGGCCACGTTAATAGGAAATTCTAATGGTATACTTGTTGCATAAGAGAGAATTTTGTCTTTATAAATATCATCATATTTTTGTTCAATTGCATCTTTATACTCTGTTATTCTGGTAATAGAATTAATTGCTTGTATCGTATAACTTCGTTGCGAAATAGTTGGTGCTGAAAACTCACTATTCTCATTTTGAGCATACTTATAGACCTTAGTAAAATAAAACGTTTTATTTTCCACCAACTCTTTAGGGTAAAGGTACTCAACTAATTGTACTTCAGGCCCTTCACTTGCTTTTTTAGTGGGAAGATAATTTCCACTAACGGTCGAGTTAGTTTCACTCTCATCTTCCAATATAATCTCTTCACAACCTAAAAGTGTAAAAGTAAGTACACTCAATATAACTATTATTAAATTTTTCATTGTGCAGATTGTTCTGTATTCATATCAAATACTTGATACTCAATTGACCCATCACTATTTTGAAGGATTGTTGCAATTTCACCCCAACCATTTGCATAATAACGATCTGACTTAGCTCCATTACTCGTACCACAATAAAAGTGCAATACACTATTAAAGTGGGTAGAACTACTATTTGGATTTGCACCAACAGGGATAATCTCACTTATATAAAAATTAGTTAACCGTTCTTTTAGAATACAAGCTCCATTTTCATTACGAATTAAATCTCCATTTTCTTGTATTGTTCTAGGGTATTGCTCAAAAGCTATATTGATACCATCGTTATTATATTGATATACAGAGATAAGATTTGTCTCAATAATACTCTTTTTAAATAATTTATTATCTCTAAACACGTGAATTTCAGAGCCACCTTTTTCACCTTTTATATATTGTTCAACCACATATTGCTGACTACTATCTTCTTTTGTAACAGTATAGTCTTTATAAAAATCATTATCATCTAAAGTAGTGCTAGGAAAGAAATAAGTTAAGATATCATGATCAACCCCTACACCTTGAGATTGAGGGGGGATGATGCCATCTATTGGAGTGTATCCATTAGTAGGCTTTTTACACCATAGTTGTATATTTGATTCATTATTATATGCAATGTAAAAACAGTTATTATTTATACTATCTGTTTTTATATACTTAACAATTGCAATAGAGTCATCACCAGTTAATCTTAACTCTTGATCTGAAATAAGATTATAACTAGCTACTTCTTGTTTTTGCACTGAACTATTTGAAGGTATAGTATATAATTTTCCATACTCATCAAACTCTAGTGTAGCACTTATTCTATTTCTATCTATTTCATTATTATATGTTATTTGAGTATACATATCCCATACACCACTCAAATTTTGACCACCAAAAGTCTGATAATTACCTACGGCACCTTGTTCTGTTCCATCTGTACCACATCCAACAAACACAAAAGTAACTACTCCAAGCAGAATATTCATTATCTTTTTCATACCATTCTCCATAACTAAAATCTTAAATGATTGTAACAAATATTTGTGAAAAAATCAGACAGCAAAACTCATCCAATAAAGTATCCATCCGGTAATAGCCATAAGCACAATATCCCAAAAAATAATTTTACCCCATTTTTTATGGTCATATTCAAAAAATATTGGATAACGTTTTGCCGATTTAATAATAAGCCATAACCATCCAAAGAATGAAGTGATTGCAAAGAAAAGATGTACAATAAAAACAATCATCAACTCTGTTGTCCCTGCATAGGGGCTTTGTTTACTTATATCTTTAAGACCACCAAGTTGCACATCCAACTCTAGTGCAATGACGAGCAGTGTAACAATACTAAAAAGGACTATTTGAAAATTTTTATGTAAATCATGCTGTCCACGTGCAGCTAGATAAAAAGAAAACATTAATAAAAATGGTAAAAATCCAGATATTGTCATAACTAAATCTACAACAAAATCCCCGCGCGTTCCTAAAAAACCTTCCATAAATTAATCCTCTTTAATAAATTTTTGACCTGGTTCCCAATCAATATAAACACTATCTTTAGTTTCTAAATGTGGTGCTTTAATAAAAACTGCTTTAAAATCAGCATCACTCTCATTTGTAAAGTAGTGTGCTTCACCTGGCTCACAAATCAAATAATCTCCAGCTTTCAATAGCACTTTTTCACCATCTACATAAACACTGCACTCACCCTCAACTGCCAAAAAAGACTCTTCTTGTTTTGTATGCTTATGACATGGATGTTTTTCGCCTGAGGTTATCACGACAACACCTAAATCTACACGATCTCCTTTTGTCAAATATTTAGGTCCATGATCACCAAAACGATAGTCATGATCACGCTCTCTTGTTAGAAACATTTTACTTCCTATTTTTTAGCTTATTATATCCAATGCTTTGATAGAATTATATATGCATCTTTTTAAAATCATTTTACTTACCGTTTTACTTATATTTACTACATCATGCTCCACAACACAAAAAGCAATAAAAAAACCAATTATTGCAAAACCTAAACCAACAATAATAATAAAAGAAAAACCAATAGTCTTAAGTTTGAGACAGAGCCTTAAAAAAGTTGAAGCAAAAGAAGGTGATCCTATTTTTATGAGAATTTTCAAAAAAGAGAAAATTTTAGAGCTATGGGTTAAGATTAATGATGAATATAAACTGTGTAAAACTTATCCCGTTTGTGCCTACTCAGGGAAGCTTGGTCCAAAACTAAAACAAGGGGATAAGCAGAGTCCAGAAGGTTTTTATACTATAAGTAGAAAACAACTTAAGCCAAATAGTAAATACCATCTTGCTTTAAATCTAGGCTTTCCAAACCAATATGACAGATATCAAAACCGTACAGGAACCTATCTGATGATCCATGGAAAATGTAGCTCAACAGGATGTTATGCTATGCAAAATAGACAAATTGAAGAGATATATAAGATGGCAGAACAGGCACTAAAAAGTGGACAAGAAAAATTTCATGTGCATATCTTTCCGTTTAAAATGACTGTAAGAAACATGAAGCAATATAGCACAAATGGATGGTACCCATTTTGGGTTAACTTAAAACTCGGTTATGATATCTTTGAAAGATATAATGTTATACCAATAATTAAAGCTTCTCAAGATCGCTATCGATTCTTTATGATAAAAAATCCACAAACAAAGGAAAATATTTGAAATCTACTCACTACTATAATCCACAAGGCGAAGATATTTTAGATGAAAAAATCTTTGGAGGAAACCCAAGTGGTTTTGTTGATTTTAATCGCTCTAAATACCAATGGGACAGTAATATTTACGATCTTATGAATGCCAATACCTGGTTTCCATCAGAAGTTAATACCTCAACAGAAAAGAAAAATTTCTCAAATCTTACTGCAAATGAACAGGCAATCTATAAACTCACTTTTGCACAGCTTAGTTTTAACGATAGCGCACAAGAGGAGTACCTCAGTGATTTTAGAAGATTGGCAAATAACCGCCTTGTTAAATCTGTATTAAGCCTTCAAATTATGCAAGAAGTTAACCATTCCAAAAGTTATGCTGTACTTCTTGATGCATGTGGTAACTCAGAAGAAGTTTTTAACCTCTACAAACACGACGAAGCTTTAAATAGAAAAAACAATAAAATTGCAGAACAATTTGCAAGCTATATCAGTGGAACGACTGTTGATGAGATGCTTTTAAGTGCGATGGCAAGTGTCAATCTTGAAGGTATTTACTTTCTACTTGGATTTGGATATATCTATACTTTAGGGGATAAAGTACCAGGGGCTAGAGATATGATCCAATTTATTGCAAGAGATGAATTGAATACACATTTACCACTATTTGCCAATATCTTTAAAACCATCCAAAAAGAGAATAAAATTGCAACCTCAACGATGGATAAGTGTTATACTATGATACAAGATGCTGTAGACATAGAGCTAGAGTATGGAAAATACCTACTCAAAAATTACCCTATCATGGGTCTAACAGAAGAGTTAATGGAGCAGACGGTACATAACTACGCAAATGATAGACTTAAAAAAATAGGTTTAGACCCTATATTTACTGAGAGTCGTACAACCTATCTACAGCAACTTGTCACTAAACATCTTAATATCAATGATATTAAAAGTAATTTCTTTGAGAGTAATGTCTCAAATTATGCAAAATCAAGTTTAGATATAAACGATTTTTAAACAGAAGAGGATTAAAGCCCTAAAATTTTAGGGCTTTTAATTTAGAAATTTATGGTTGTGTCCATACTTGACATCCAGTTGCCGCAGCATCTGAACAATAATAACTGTTAAATGCTCTTACTTCAAATCTATATTTAGCTGACATATTAAGATCACCAATTGGCAGTGTTGCATTTGTCTCATCTGCTCCAACTGTTGCTATATAATTACCATTTCTAAAGATACGAAAATCATCTTCGTTGTCTGAATTATCAATCCAAGTTAAATAGAAGTTCGTAGCATCAACTGTAACATTCAACTCTGTTGGTGCAGCTGGTTTTGTACCCTCCACTTCACAAACTTTTATTGTTATTGTTTTCACTTCACTAATATTAGTATCATCACTTGCAGTAAATGTAAAGGTATCTGTTCCTGTAAATCCTGTTACGGGAGTATATATAAATTGTCCACTACTTGCATTTACATCTATTGTACCTGATGGTGGGCTATCTACAACTGCATATGTTAAGGCATCACCATCAGCATCATATGCACAAAGTCGTCCTGTAAGATTAGTATCTTCATAAGTACTGAATGTCTTAGATTGGGCTACAGGAACACTATTCACATTTGGATCTGTTGTTACAGTCACTTCTGATGCAATTGATTCACCCACACTATTAAATGCTACCACTTTAAAAGTGTACTCTTCACCTGCATTCAGACCACTAATTGTTGTACATTTACAATTTGCAGAAACTGTTTTTAATTCACCATTTTGGTCGTAAATTCTAAATCCACTTTCATTGTCTGCATTATCTTCCCAATTAAGTTTAACACACGTCTTATTTTGCGCTACTACGGTTAAGTTTGTTGGTGCTGCTGGTGCTGTTGTTGCTGCTGCTGTTGTTCCTATAACTGGATCACTAGAGTCTGAACAACCTGCTGCATTTTTAGCTTTTATTGTAAACTCATATGATTGTCCCTCGGCAAGTCCACTGATCATTACTGATTGTTGATTTTCTTCAATACATTTTACAGCTACTCCATTTTGATAAATAATAAATCCACTTTCATTATTTGAAGTATCAGTCCATGTTAAATTTATACTTGTAGTTGTAGAAGAGTTAACTTCTAAGTTTGTTGGTGCACTTGGTTTTTGAAGCGCCATATCTGGTTCTTGGACAACAACTGTAATTGCCGCTGTATCATTTGCATCATGTTCATCTATTGCAGTAAAATTAAAAGTATATGTACCTACAAAACCCTCTGCAGGTGCATAATCAAAAAGTCCACTACTAGTATTTAAATCTATACTACCTTTTGATATATTGAGATCACTAATAGCATATGTTAATGTATCATTATCCGTTGCAACAAGCTGTGCTGTAAGATTTGTATCTTTTGTCGTAAAAAATGTTTTAGCACAAGCTACTGGTACATTATTTATTGCTCCAGTATGTCTTGTCTCTAATTGAGTAGAAGATTGTTCTACTACCTTATTCTCTTGCGAGAGGCTCGCTGTAGAATCGCTACCACACCCTGCTAAAAAAAGTATGCTTGATGTTAAAATTGAAAGTGTAATGTTTTTATTCATGATAAAACTCCTTAATATATTTTTCTTTCGTAACACTATGATCGCCATATAAATAAATATTTTTAAAATAAGAAAGGAAAAAAATGAAATATGTTAAATATTTATCAAAATAATATATAAGTCAAGACAACTTAATGGGGTATAAAAATGTTTTTAAACCTATAACTATATAGTTGAGAGGTGTGCACAGTAGTAGCATATAGAAAAGAAAAGAAAATTAATTTGGTATGAAAGTACCTATATACTCGTAGTTATCTATAATATCGCTATTTGTTCAAACTCTATTATTTATTAAATTGTCTTGACTATATTAAAATAAAAACTTTGATAAAAAATTTTTATTTTAATATATGTTACTTTTTGTATCAGTTAAAGGATATTCTCTACTCTTTCTCATCATAATGAAGTTTTAGCCCCTCTTCTGTCATCACAAATCCACTGATCATAATCTTACCCTCATGCACTTTTTTGTGATGTTCTTTACATAATGGGATAAGATTGTGTCTATGGTTTTTATGAAAATGGTCAATATTTCCAGCTTCATCCGCAACAGATTGGGCATGTATATGGTGTACATCTTCAACTGTTTCATTACACAATGCACATTTGGAAAGAAACATACTTTTATTATATTTACTTCTTTTCTGTTTTTTGAGAAGCTCTACTTCACTATAGTCTCCACTCATTTTTTTTCGTAAACTATAGGCTTGATCGATAAAGGTTTTATCCATATGCAGAGATTTCGCAAATTCTAATCCATACAGAGAGCTTCCACTTCCTGACTCTAATTTTCGATTGTATTCTAAACGGTCATTTAGTTCATCATACTGAACACCCAAGTGTAAAAAGACGATATTTTGAAGTGTTTGAATCTCTTTGAGCGTAGTTAATTGATGTAGGTGTGTAGCAAATATAAAAAATGATTGTTTTTCTTGAAGCTTCATCACAGCACTCGCTACGATTGCCAATGCCGACTCCGTCTCTGTACCATGACATATTTCATCTCCAAGCACTAAAGAGTGTTTTGTGGTACGGTTAAAAATATTTTTAAGCTCCAACATCTCCACTGCAAAAGTTGAAAGTCCTTTATAGAGGTTATCTCCCGAAACAATTCTTGTAAAAATTTTATCATACATGGTATACCGCATATGAGATGCTGGTACAAAAAAACCTGCTTGTGCTAAAATCACAGAGATTCCCACACTTTTCATAAGAGAAGATTTACCACTAGAGTTGATTCCATACAAAAGGATCCCTCTCGTTAAATTCTCTTCAGCACTTTCTTGGCATGTATGTCCCAAAGAGATATCATTAGGCACATAGATACCATTCTCTTCTCTTGACTCAATGATAGGATGTCTTAATCCCCTTACATCAAAAAATGGTTCATCATTTTTTTCTAAAAGCTCTGGTCTACTATAGCAGTAAAGAGTGGCACATTTAGCATTGCTGATGGCAACATCTAATGTCCCAATATGTGCAATAATTTGCTCTAAAACTAATGAATATTGTCGCTCTAGCTCTTCTAAACTCTCGTCATATCGTTTTTTGACTAACGCGATCATCTTTACTTGGTTAGAGACATATTGAGAAGAGATCTCTTCAAAAAGTAAAGAGGAAATCTTCACTGCATTTTTAAGTTTTTTAATTGAAAAATCTCTAAAAAAATGATGTTCATCCTCAATCGTGATAAAACTTTTTGTCAACTTCTCTTCGATAAGTGCAAAACGGTTTTTAGTCATGGCAATATAGTAACCCTCACTATCAAGATACTCTACTGTTGCGTATTCTGGATTTTTACCATCAAACATGGTATTTATATGTTTACAAATCATTTCAATTTTATAGAGTTGTAGACGCTGCTGTTGTTCAAGTAAATCAATAGCAGGATAAACACCTACTTTGAAAAAATTTTCTCTAATTTGACTTTTAGAGACACGTGCACACATATCCAAATCAAAAGTATTTAAAAGTGTACGGATAAAATCTTCACTCTCGTCAATCAAGTTTTGCTCACTCGAAATATTAGAATTTTGCTCCTGTTTGAGGATTGAAAAAACAGATTCAAGAGAAGTAAAAAGATAACTTAACTCAAATGGATGAAGTTTTTTAAGTTTTATGCGTCGTAAAATTCGCTCCAAATCATAAATTTGCTTCATAAGTATTTCAAGCTGTTTATAATGAGGTAAAAGTTTTTCGCTCAAGTCAAAACGTTCATTTAAAATCTTTAAATCACAAATAGGATTTAAAAGACGCTCTTTTAACATCCTCTTTCCGATAGCAGTTGATGTCTTATCAATAAGGCTTAAAAGTGTTTTATCTGAAGTACGTTTTGAGATAATCCCAAGCTGTTCAAGGGCATTATTTCCAAGATAGAGAAAATGGTTTCCACTTAAAAACTTTGGTCTATCCATCTTTTCAATAAGTGTCGGATCATGCTCAATGATAAAATCACAAAGAATTGCCAATGTTTCACTTGCATATGAGTGTCTCTCGATATCTAGATATTCAATAGGAGAAAGAAATGATTTAATCGCATAGATACTTTTAAAAAGTTCATTTTGATACGCAATTTTCAGACGACACTTATTGAAACTATAATGGTGGTTTCCTGCAATTTCCAGATAGTTTAAAACCCAATCTTGATCAATACTACTATTTGCAAAAGTTAATACTACTTCAGAAGTATGATATGATTGAAGCAAAGTAAAAACCTCGTCTAATGCAAATGTTTTATCCTCACTCGTACCATGCATCTCATGGATCATTGTTTTCCCAGTACTGACATCTATCGCAGCATATCCAAGCGAATATATACCTAAGTTTTGGTCAATTAAAAGTGCTGAGATATTATTTTCATTTGGCTCTTGAAGATAGTCAAAATTTGTCCCTGGGCTTATGATATTTGAAACATATCTACTCACATGTGGAGGTTCACCCTTTTGTTTGACTAAGACAATAGTATATTTTTTTGTTTGAATAATACGGTTTAAATGCCTTTCAATGGCAACGGCTGGAACTCCAGCAAGTAGAGGGTTTCTGACAGAGTTTTCAAGAATTGATTTATTTTTGCGAGTAAGCTGAATATTTAAAAGTTCAGACATCTCCTTGGCTTTTCCAATCTGCTCTTGTTCATTATTGACCTCATAAACCTCAAAAAAAGTTCCAATCTCCATAAGTACAACGGTATCTTTACCATACCGCTGTTCATAGTAACGTTGAAGGTCAAAATAAATTTCGGTAAGAAGCTTTTTTTTATTACTTAAAAGTTTCTTACTCTCTTCATCTTTGGGGCTTATAATGAATCCTTGGAGTTTATAGAAATTATACACAAAAAAGGTTAGATAAATAAATTTTTCTATTTGTCCATAATACATTAATTGTTTAGAATGAAGGATAGATGATTAAAAAATTAATCATTGGATTTAGTACAATAGTATCATTACTAATTGCATTAGGCATTTTTTCAGTGGTTACGATGAAAGATTTAGCACTTGAAACACAAAAAATTTATGACCACCCTTTTAAAATAACCACTTCAGTAAAAAATATAAATATAAATATAAATCTACTCTCTATGGATAAAGACATGAAAGATATAGTCTTTTCCACAAATGAAACTGATCTACAAAAGCGTGTTTCCAAACTTGAAACAAATGACCTTACAACACTTGAAGAGTTCTATCAAAAAACTGATGTCGCACTCTATGAAGCAAAACAAAAACGAAACTCTGTAGTAATCAAATCGATGGCACAAAACTTGATGGATACACCATCTTTACCACCCTTGCAAATACCTGAAGATGAAAAAGAGACCGAACATGCATAAACTTTAGGGTAAACTCTCATATATGAAAGATGCTCTGAAAAAGTCCATATTATCCCTTATATCTGTAATCCCAATGATTATTGCTGTTATAGCACTTGTTGGGCTTATGCAAACATATATCACACCAGAAACTTTCTCTTTTTTATTTGGAAAAAATGCTTTTTTTGATACCTTAGCTGGTACTTTTATCGGAGCTATTTCCGTAGGTCATGGAATGATTAGTTATGTGATAGCTGAAGGATTTTTACAGCAAGGTATTTCATATTATGGGGCTGGAGCTTTTATACTTGCGTGGGTAACACTTGGCTTTGTTCAACTTCCAGCAGAAGCAGCTGTTTTTGGAATTCGTTTTACGATTTATCGCAACATTCTCACACTTATCAGTACTATTTTAGTGGCTTATTTTACAGTAGTTACAGTTGGTCTTTTCTTATGAAATTTAAAGGGCTAAAATTTCTTTCTCTTGTGATTATCTGTTATGCTTTACTACTCATCATCGATAAGCAATCTGCTATATTGGCACTTCAAAAAAGTAGTGAAATACTTATAAAAATAGCACCTATCTTTATACTGATTATCATCATAACTGCTCTTATAAATTACTTTTTAAAACCTAAACAGATTATGAAACACTTTGGAAAAGATAGTGGTTCTAAAGGGGTGTTTTATGCACTAGTTGGAGGAATTTTTAGCCATGGTCCTATGTATGCTTGGTATGGAATGCTTGAAGATATGCGCTCCTCTGGACTCAAAGATGGTTTAATTGCTACATTTCTCTACGCTCGTGCCATTAAACTACCTCTCTTACCATTTATGATAGATCTGTTTGGTTGGATATTTGCGGTGATTATGATTATTTATATTTTAATTGCTTCAATAATTCAAGGAAAAATTATAGATATTTTAGAAAAAAAACTTTAATACTTGCTCTCTGCCTTATGTTATAATTAAACATGGAGATTAATAAAGCAAAACTCAATATTATCCAAACTGATACAACAATTTCTCTTCAAAATCGAGGGGATTGGATCATCTCAACAGTATCACCTATGGGAATAAAACTAAAAAAAATTCTCAAATCAATTAATACTAAAAAAGAGATTCTTTGGGACTTTTCATATGCAGATCATTTTGACTCAGCAGGGATGATGCTTGTCATTGAATTTGAAGATCATTGTTCTAAAAAAGGTCTTCAACTTAAACGCATCGGATTTTCTGAGGAACATGAAAAAATTTACCGCCTACTTAGAAACAATACCACACAAAATATACCAAAACCAAATCAAAAAAATATTTTCTATCAAACTGTAGAAAACCTTGGAAAAAGTACAGTGCATCTATTTACAGATATACTTGCATTTATAGCCTTTATGGGAGAACTTACCATACAATTAGGATACTATCTACGTCACCCCTCTTCTATCCATATAAAAGCAATTTTCAAATATATCGAATCTTCAGCTATCAGAGCACTTGGGATCATTGCACTAACATCATTTCTTATCGGTGTAGTTATCGCCTATCAAAGTGCCGTGCAATTGGAACGTTTTGGCGCAAATATCTTTATAATAGATATGATTGGTATCTCTATCACTCGTGAACTTGCACCTTTGATTACAGCTATTGTTGTAGCAGGACGAAGCGGGTCAGCTTATACTGCTCAACTTGGTGTCATGAAGCTTACTGAAGAGATAGATGCGATGAAAACGATGGGATTTGAACCTTTTCGGTTTTTAGTCTTACCGCGTATCATTGCATTAATGATTTCTATGCCTCTTTTGATCTTTTTTGCTGATATTGTTGGTATATTTGGAGGTATGGTTGTGGCTAAAGCACAGTTAAATATCTCTTTTTCTTCTTTTTTAGAACATTTACAAGGTGCTCTTGATTCAAAACACTATTGGGTAGGAATTTTTAAAGGGCCTTTTTTTGCATGGCTTATTGCTGCTGTTGCATGTTTTAGAGGACTTCAAGTTTCACGAGATACAGAAAGTATCGGACGTTATACTACTACAAGTGTTGTCAATGCAATTTTTCTTGTTATTGCCTGTGATGCACTCTTTTCAATCATTTTAACAGAGTTTAAAATATGAGTAAAGTTATCATAGAAATTAAAGATATTAAAACTAGATTTGGAAAAAACATTGTGCATGATGGGGTCTCTTTAAATATTTATGAAGGAGAGATATTTGGACTTTTGGGAGGAAGTGGTTCTGGTAAGTCTGTACTTTTAAAAGAGATCATCATGTTGATGCAAGCAACTGAAGGAGAAATCACCGTACTTGGTCAAAATCTTTCTACTATCTCTTTAGAAGAAGCACATACCTTACGTACAAGATGGGGCGTACTCTTTCAATCTGGTGCACTCTTTTCATCACTAAGCGTTGGTGAAAATATAGGAGTTGCACTACGCGAATATACGAACTTAGATGAAGAACTCATCAACGATTTAGTTCAACTAAAGATTGATTTAGTAGGACTTCCTGCTCATTCCATCTCACTCTATCCTTCACAACTTAGTGGTGGTATGAAAAAAAGAGTAGCCCTTGCTCGTGCATTAGCAATGGAACCTAAACTTCTTTTTTTAGATGAACCAACTTCTGGTTTAGACCCTGTAGGAGCACAAGAGTTTGATGAATTAATTGTAAAATTAAGGGATTTGCTTGGATTGACGATAGTGATTATAACACATGATTTGGATTCAATATTTACAATCGTAGATCGTATGGCAATACTAGGAGAGAAAAAAATCATTGCAAAAGGGACGTTAGAGGAGGTTTTAGAATCTTCACACCCTTTTATTGAAGCCTTTTTTAAAGGGAAAAGAGGCAAATATAGAACAGGAGACAACTATGGAAGGTAGAGTTAATTATCTATTAGTAGGAACATTTGTCACTATTTTTCTTGCAGGTACACTTGGTTTTGCTTTTTGGCTAATGAAATATAGCAACTATGAACAAATAAATCGTTATGTGGTACATTTTAACGAATCTGTTGCAGGACTCAGCAAAGATGCCTCAGTCAAATATATGGGTGTGGATGCAGGAATAGTAGAAAATATCAAAGTCCACCCTACTAATACGCAACTTGTATCCGTATACCTAAAAATCAATCATAACATTAAGATTAAAGAAGATATGCAGGCAACTTTAAAATTTTATGGAATGACAGGCTTAGCTTATGTCGAAATTTTAGGAAACAACCCAAATGCACCTCTGTTAAAATCCAAAATAGGTAAAATTCCAATCATCAAATCTTCTCCATCTATTTTTACAAAACTGGATGAAACACTGGCTGACCTTGTAAATAAACTCTCCACTACCTCAAATAAAATAGAACATCTTTTGAGTGAAAAAAATATACAAAATGTAGAAAATACACTAGAAAACATTAGTACAGTTACAGGCGTATTAAAAACCAACAAAACAGATATTTCTAATTTAATTCAAAAAACTTCTTTGGTGATATCAAAAGTAGAACAAATTACAAGTACACTTGATACCGAACTTGGAAGAGATATTCAAAAGTCAGTTAAAGAGTTTAAAATTGCTTCAAGAGAAATGAAAACATTGATACGAACTATAAACAAATCAGTGAAACAAGGAGAGTACAACCTCAAAGATATCACCCAGCCAACACTACAAAAACTCTCATCTCTTATTGATCAGATCAATAACTTATCCATAAAGATAGAAGAAGTTGTTGTGCAAATTGAAGAGAGTCCAAGTGACTTGCTCTTTAAAAAAGCAGTTATTAAATTAGGACCAGGAGAGCATTAAAATGAAAAAATATTATTGGTTAATTGCTATTTTTTTGATACTTGTACTAGCTGGATGTAGTCATAAAGATACTCATGCAATAGATATTTACACATTAAAATATAACAAATCATCAAATCTAAAACATACAGTTTATTTTACAGATAAGACCCTCAAAATTGCTCTTCCTAAAAGTACTAAAGAGATTAGAAGAGACAAAATTCTATATACAAAGACAACACATCAAAGAGAAGCTTATGCTTATAGTCGTTGGAGTGACACACCAAATCATATGACGATGCAATTTTTAGTCACTCTTTTAAATCAACATAAACTTTTTAAAGCTGTCATTCCAGAAAGTTCTATAGCAGATTCTCAACTATTACTAGAAAGTAATATTGAGGATTTTTATCAATTTTTTGATAAAGAAAATCAATCTTTTGGAATTGTAAAAATCCAATGTTTTCTTATTGATCAAAAAAGTAAAAAAATCATTTCAAAACATTACTTTGATCTTAAGATTCCTTCATCATCTGCAAATGCGAAAGGTGGAGTACAAGCACTTAATTTAGCTCTTGAACAAATCGCAAGCCAATTAATTACTTGGCTTGCGCAGCACTTAAAAAAGATTTGATAGCACACTCAATTCGTTTTTTCAAATCTTTTGCTCTTAAGTCTTTATAATCCATCTGGATATCATAAATTGATTTTTTATCCATTTTAAAATTGAGATAAATGTATCCTGCATAAAGTTTGCTCTTTTTTGTCTTTTTCCCTGGATCTTGTTTATCATTTTCATAAACAGAATAATCAATTACAAGCCTATTGGCATTTGGTTTTTGATCCACTCCTATTGTATCTTTGATCATTTTATCAACATCTTCAATTTTAAGATATTTTCCAAGCTGACTTTTCATATATTTTGAAAAACGAATTTCTGAGTCAAGTTTATAACTACCATTTTTTAAAATCTGGATTGCCTCTACAATTTTCTCAGGCTTGCGAATAGTCTCAAAAGTTGTTACCTCTTTTTGACAAGATAACCTACTACTTTTGGGATCTATTTTCATCATACTATCATAGATACTAGATCCAGCTATATAGATAAACAAAACCACTAAAACACCATAAAAATACTTAAACATTATCTTTCCTTAATTATCAAAATATAACATTAAAATAATTAATATTAATGTCGATATTAGTAACATAGAAAATTTCAGGAGCTCCAATCGATGAAAAACTTAACAATCAGAAGTAAATTACTCTTGCTCAGCATTACCGTTTTAGTGGTTATTTTTACTTATGCCACAAAAATATCTTATGATTCTTATCAAGCTTATGAAAATGATAACAAAACACACAAACTTATCGAAATTTCTGTAAAAATGAGTGCTGTACTCCATGAGCTTCAAAAAGAGAGAGGAGCCAGTGCTGGATTTCTTAGTTCAAAAGGTTCAAAATTTGGAGATATTCTTTCTAAACAACACAAGAGTACAGATGCTAAAATTCAAGACTTAGAAACACACTTTGCTACCACAGATGAGAAGATATCCTCTTTAATAAAAGATAAATTTAATTTAGACGCTATAAACCAGATGAGAAAGAGAGTGAATTCTCTTAGCATTTCTACAAAAGAAGAAGTCAAATTTTACACGGCCCTAAATAAACAGATTATTGATACAATCTCTCACTTGTCTACTATAGCTGTGGATAAAGAGATGAGAACTAGCTTTAACAGTTTTATAATTTTTATCTCCGCAAAAGAGCGTGCAGGTATTGAAAGAGCTGTTTTATCAGGTGCTTTTGCAAAAGATAAACTCTCTCGTCATGCTTATGGAAAATTTAAAGCTCTCTCTTCTGAACAAAACACACTGTTAAACCTTTTTTCCCATGTGGCACATGATAAAACAAAATTATTATATAAAGAAATTATAAAAGACCCTTCATTTACAGAAGTAGCACGAATGCGTAATGTAGCTAATTCAAAACAAAGTGATTTTGGTATTGATGCAACTTACTGGTTTAAAACGATTACTAAAAAAATAAACAAACTTAAAGAGCTTGAAGACAAAATGGCTGAAAATATTGTAACCATAGCAAAAGAAAAAACAACAACTGCAATGGTATTACAAATTTTTCTTCTTTTAATTTCTTCAATTATTCTTATAACAATTATCTTTATAACAAAAAGTATTACACATTCCATTTCTGACTCTATCCATAAATTTTCTGTTTTAATTAATCATGTAAATGAAGGTGATTTATCAGATTTAAAACTTGAAGGAATGAGAAATGATGAGATGGGTGAAGTTGCAAAAATGCTTCAATCCCTTGTAACAACTTTCTCTACACTAATAGAAAGGATTAACACTTCTGTATCTTTAGCAGCAAAAGGAGATTTTTCTTATGAGCTAAACAATGATGGGTTAAAAGGTGATTTTTCTAAAGCAGTTGAAATGGTTGGACGTGGTATATCTGCTATGCAAGAATCTCATCAGAAACAACATCTTATTAATTTTAATGCAAACATTCGAGAAATTGGTGATGTTGGAGATGGACTTAGACTCATTCAAAATGAGATGTCTTCTGTTATAACTAAACTTATCGATGTACATAAAAGTACACAAAAAACAAGTTCACAATCAAGTGATTCTATGGTTGAAATAGAACAAATTTTAGAAAAACTTCAAACACTTGTAGAACATATTCACGATAGCAACACTTCTATTGAAAGCTTAAATAATAAAACAAATGATATTACTTCTGTCGTCGATCTCATTAAAGATATCGCAGAACAGACAAATTTACTTGCACTAAATGCAGCGATAGAAGCAGCACGAGCTGGTGAACACGGTCGTGGATTTGCAGTTGTGGCTGATGAAGTACGTCAACTTGCGGAGCGTACGCAAAAAGCAACTAATGAAATTACCATTTCTATAAATACGATGAAACAAGAGTCAAGTACGATTTTAGATAAATCAGAGATGATGACAACTCTAGCAAATGAATCAGCAACTTCAGTTGAAAATTTTAATACCACAATGGGGGAATTAAACTACGATGCCACACAAATGGCTAATATTGTTGATGATTTAGAGAGTAAAGTTTTTATTACTTTAGCAAAGATTGACCATATCATCTTTAAAGCAGATGCATATAATACCCTTGTTAATGCTGATACTACTAAAGTATTTACGGATCATACAAATTGTCGGCTAGGCTCATGGTATACTACTACTGGCAAAGAGAGATTTGGTCATACTTCTGCCTATAGAGCAGTACTTGAACCACATAAGAGTGTTCATAATAATGTTTTTGAAAATATAAGTTTTATTCAAAATGGTGACAAACGATTAAAGAATGAAACTAAAATTATCGAAAACTTTAAAACAATGGAAAATTCTAGTGTTAAATTATTTATGATTCTAGATGATATGGCAAAAGAGACTGAACATGTTGTATCTATAAAAAAAGAGGTAGCTTTGGTATAATAGCTTTATGGCAAAATTTATAGTTTTAAAAGATATCGCAATTTTAGATCGAGGTGTTGGAAGTAAAAATCGTTTTACAGCAATTGAAGGTGTAAATGTTAATGAATATGGCTCACTTTCTCCAAACAGCCTCCAACTAGCAAAACGAGCACTCTCACATGAAGCAGTGCTAAATGGAGCTGTACGCATAAATCAAAGTGACTGTGTTGATATGTCTGAAGGACTGGAAGCTAGTGATGATATGATTATAGCATTTAACGAAAATGACATCATCTATACCTCCTTACAAAGTGGTTTTGCAATAGAGAAATTTATGATAAACAATAAACTTCTAAATCCTGAAAAAAAAGTAAAGAAACACTCTATTTTTAAAAGCTGGTTTTCATAAACTTTACTTCAAAAACAGCACTATCATTTTCATTATAAGCTTTAATCTCACCCTTATGCTCTTCAATAATTCTATAAGCAATATTTAGCCCCACACCCATACCTGAGCTCTCTTTTGTACTCTCAAAAGGTTCAAAAATCTTTGGCATAATTTTTTTATCTATACCACCAGCATTATCTTTAATCCGAATGACTTGCATATCTTTTTCACTAGAGAGTAAAACTTCTATCTTTCTTTTTTCAAAAGGTTCAATTTTTACAAGCTCATCCAAAGCATTATTAATAATGATAATCCATACTTGCTCAATTCTCTGTTTTTGAACACATGCTTCAAAATAAAACTTATTCTTATCTTTACCTATTTCAAATAACTCATCTTGAAGATAGATTTGGCTTATCTGTTTTGAACGATTGTGCGCCATAGTAAGTGCTGTAATAAAAGTTGCATACAAATTAGTTTTTTCTTTGGCTTCTTTAGTATTTTGGGACATTTCTCGCATTGATTCCACAATATTTGAAAGTCTATTGATACCATCTGTGATACTTTTACTATCTTCTAACATTCTTGTTTTTAATTGAGACTCTGGTAGATCATTGATATCATATCTCATCATCTCAAAGTTTGCTTTTATATACGTTAAAGGGGTATTGATTTCATGTGTAATACCAGCAGCGAGCTGACCTATAGAGGTAAATTTAGCATCGGCTAACTGTTTTGCTTGATGAAGTCTATTTTGCTCTAAGTTTTTTTCTACCTCTTCTTTAATTTGTCGCTCTAAAGTTTTTTTATATTCTATAGCCAATTTAGCGTTAATAACATTTTTTGCAACCCTTAAAAATATATTCTTAAGTAAATCAAGATCAATTGGTTTAGTTAAAAAATAAGATATACCACTATTTATAAGATCAAGCAGATAATTTGACTCATTGTGTGCAGAAATTACGATGATAATTTGATCATTATATTGTTTTATGATCTCTTTTG
Source organism: Campylobacterales bacterium (assembly GCA_016744895.1). Classification (GTDB taxonomy): domain Bacteria; phylum Campylobacterota; class Campylobacteria; order Campylobacterales; family QNZT01; genus SZUA-1433. Next base: position 28,286 of record JADGDK010000028.1, read on the forward strand.
ACATTTCAACACCATTCATTTTAGGCATATTTATATCAGTTATGACAATATCATGATAATTTCCATTTGAGTGATAGAAATCTTGATATTTTTTAAGTCCATCTTTACCATTTTCAGCAATATCAATAGACTTAAAATAGCGAAATAAGATACTAGCCATTGATTCTCGTATAGATTTATCATCTTCTACATATAAAATTTTTAACTGCTTTGTATAGTGCAATACTATTTTTAGATCATTCATAACGTTGTACCTTTACTTCAAAAACAGCACTATCATCTTCATTATAAGCTTTAATCTCACCCTTATGCTCTTCAATAATTCTATAAGCAATATTTAGCCCCACACCCATTCCTGAACTCTCTTTTGTACTCTCAAAAGGTTCAAAAATCTTTGGCATAATTTTTTTATCTATACCACCAGCATTATCTTTAATCTGAATGACTTGCATATCTTTTTCACTAGAGAGTGAAATTTCTATCTTTCTTTTTTCAAAAGGTTCAATTTTTACAAGCTCATCCAGAGCATTGTTGATAATGACAATCCAAACTTGCTCAATTCTCTGTTTTTGAACATAGGCATTAAATATATATCTATTTTTATCTTTACCTATTTCAAATAACTCACCTTGAAGATAGATTTGGCTTATCTGTTTTGAACGATTATATGCTATTGTCAAAACAGTAGTAAGTGAAGCATAAAGATTTATATTTTCTTTTCGCTCTTGACTTTTTTGGGACATTTCTCGCATTGATTCCACAATATTTGAAAGTCTATTGATACCATCTGTAATACTTTTACTATCTTCTAACATTCTTGTTTTTAATTGAGACTCTGGTAGATCATTAATATCATATCCCATCATCTCAAAGTTTGCTTTTAGATAGGTTAGAGGAGTATTGATCTCATGCGTAATACCAGCAGCCAACTGGCCTATAGAGGTAAATTTAGCATCGGCTAACTGTTTTGCTTGGTGAAGTCTATTTTGTTCTAGATTTTTTG
>JADGDK010000290.1:0-376 GCA_016744895.1 Campylobacterales bacterium
GTGCTTGATAAATCGCGAAGAGATGAAGATGTAAAGGTCAGTAGTATCATGAGTAGTTTCTCTGATCTTCATACTCAGGTTGAAGATCAAATGAAAGAAGCTAATGAGACCATAGAGTCTCTGTATAAGCAGATTCATGTCTTAGAAAAAAGTTCAAACCTTGACCCTTTAACCCGCACCTTTAACCGCCGGGCCATGGACAAATACCTTACTACACTATGTAGCATGAAGGGAAGAACACCCCAATCAACTATTTTACTCGTTGATATTGATGATTTTAAAAAAGTTAATGATACCTATGGGCATCTAGCTGGAGACAGAGTTCTTATTTTCTTGGCAAAACTGATAAGCACAATTCTCCGTGAAGGAGATAAGG
>JADGDK010000290.1:386-650 GCA_016744895.1 Campylobacterales bacterium
TCTTTCGTTTTGGTGGAGAAGAGTTCCTTATCCTTCTTAACCGTTGTGATGTTGAAGCAGCGCAGAACATCTCTAGACGAATTTTAGAAGGTGTTCGTTCTAATACACTTTTATATAAAAATGACCAGATAAAAATAACCCTGAGCATAGGTGCAGCAGAACTTACACCTAAAGACACCTATGAAAGTTATATAGACCGAGCCGATAAGGCTTTATACAGAGCCAAAAACAATGGCAAAGACCAGTTTGTAGCAGGATAAAAAT
>JADGDK010000291.1 GCA_016744895.1 Campylobacterales bacterium
CAATAAGAGTTATACCACCCCATTGACCCCATGCATCAGCACCACCATCATACTTAGTTTCAGAAGTGAAGATAATAGGTTTAGCAGCAGTACCAGCAGCGTTTATTTTAGAACCAGCATCAATAACTAAGTAAGAAGTTGCATCACCAGTTCCAGCCTTACCAATAACAGTAGTACCAGGCTCAATAGTTAAAGTAGCAGCATTTTTAACAGCAACTAAACCATTAAGTACCCAAACTTTATCAGCAGTAAGAGTCATATCTGAAGTGATTTCTCCTGATAAGTTCTCTTTAGGAGTTTCACCTTGAGCATCAAAGATAGCTTGAATATCAGAAGCAGAGTCACCTGTGAACTTATCAGTGCTAGAGCCAGCTAAAGTTACATTAGAAAATGAAGTGTTAGCAGAGTCAAAAGCACCTTTAGAGTGAATAGCACCATAACCATTAGTAGCAGTGTTATAAGTCACAGTACCATTGTTAAAGTGACCACCGATACCATCTTTCTTAAAGTAGATACCACCTTCTTTAGCAGAGTTATTAACAGTTACATCAAAGTCATTAAAAGTAGCAGCAGTGTTACCAGACATTTCAATACCAGCATTACCAGTAGTAGTTGTAACAGTTAAGTTAGAAACAGTAC
>JADGDK010000292.1 GCA_016744895.1 Campylobacterales bacterium
GTCTCTAAGTACCATATTGTTTCCTGTACCACTTTGTGTAAATTGTGCATGACGACCCGTAAGTAGTCTAAATTTACCTTCAGGCACTACAAAATTATAATCATCTCTCCATACTGGCATCGGATCGATACCTTTGTTGGCAAGACTTTTTAAATTACACTCTACTTTTCCAGAACCTGTCTTTGGTTTACCACCAGCAATTGAATAAAACTTTTTCTTTTCAGGATAATACTGAAACTTATTGATTGCAAGTTGCTTATAATATTTGTCCATATTTGGATAAAAAACACCGTGCTCTTTTAAAGCTTCATAGGCACCGTGATAGTCATGAACTGCATGCTCATTGAGTTCTTCTTGATCATGTTTAAATGGTAGTGAAATATCAAACTCTTTATAGACTTCAGCTTCACTCGAATCTGCAATCTCATCTTGTACTTCCCCATCATGTTTTTTAGTATTTTCAAACATTGGCTTGGATATCTTTTCTGTTAAACCTCTCAAAATTTCCATAACAGGTTTCGTTTCATACATTGGTTCAATAACTTTATTACGTACAGCAATAGAAGGCTCAACTCCGCCAAATGTTTTAACAGGATCCGTTCTTTCTAGATAGGTACACTCAGGAAGTACTACATC
>JADGDK010000293.1 GCA_016744895.1 Campylobacterales bacterium
ACCTCAAGAAGGTCAACTTTTTTTGCATATCCAACTTCAATCATTTGTTTAGTCATATTTTCTAAAGTATTAATATTTATAAGAATAGTATTTAAGTTTTTTGTTGAGTTACGAAGTAGAGCCATATCGTAGAAGCTTTTTCTAACTTGATAAATTTTTTCGTTTATAACTTGTTCTTTTTCTAGCTTTTTCATTTTTTTTTTTTTTTTTATAATATCAACATAACTTGATATCTGACATCCTGTAATAGGAGGCACTTCATATTTTAACTTACTTTGAAAAAAGTTTGTTGCATCTGGGTAGTTTAAATCATCTGGTTGAACGTTTAAAATATTTGGATTATTCATATTAAAATCTGCAAACCCAAAGTCTTTAAAAGATGCCTCCCTAGAAGTAAGTTTAAATCCAAAAACATTTCCTGCATCATTTGAGTTTGCATAGTCTTGAACGAAGTCTAGCTTACCCCAATGATTGCCACTTGCAGTTTGAACCTCTTCCTTTGCTGAATCTACATCTAAGGATGCAGTTTTTATCTCTAAGTTCTCTGATTTTAAAATCTCTATAGCTTCATCTAATGTGAGTGCATTTGAGACTGTAATGTCAGAAGCATTTAGAAGTAGTGCTGTAAGCAG
>JADGDK010000294.1 GCA_016744895.1 Campylobacterales bacterium
GTTGACAATGTTAGCAGATCGTATCGGAGCTGTAAGTTGTAATCCCGCGATTGGAGGTCTCGCAAAAGGGCATCTTGTTAAAGAGATTGATGCGCTTGGTGGAGAGATGGGGATTTGTACAGATAAAACAGGGATTCAATACCGTATACTCAATGCATCCAAAGGACCAGCAGTAAGAGGAAGTCGTGCGCAAATTGATATGGACAAATATAGTGTTTACATGAGAGATGTCTGTCTTAACACTAAAAATCTTACGGTCAAACAAGAGATGGCAGAAGCACTTATTGTAGATCAAGATACCATTTCTAGTGTCACAACACATTTACAAAACCAATATGATGCAGAAAAAATTATCATCACTTCAGGGACTTTCTTAAAAGGGTTAATTCACATCGGTGAATTCCAACAAGAAGCAGGTAGGAGCGGTGAGTTTCCATCAAATAAATTAAGTGACAGCTTAAAGTCATTAGGCTTAGATTTAGGAAGATTAAAAACAGGTACGTGTCCAAGAATAGATGCCAAGAGTATTGATTTTTCTGTCATGGATGAACAACCAGGTGATGAAAATCCGATTCCATTTAGTTTCAAAACTGATAGAGAATCATTTAAACCCAATCAACTACCTTGTTT
>JADGDK010000295.1 GCA_016744895.1 Campylobacterales bacterium
GAGTTAAAACAACTTCAAAAAGATAAAAATATGGGTGCATGGAATGTTTATGCAGCACTTTATGGTGATCCTGTATCTATTGAGCATAACTGGAATATTGTTAAGTCAGTATTTGCTGATAACAAAAAAGCGCAGTTCTTTACAGAAGATGAGCTTGGAGATGATCCAATCTTCAAATATCGTGCAAAACTAATGAGAGGAGATCCAACTCTACAAGAGTTTAGTCTTTACAACTGGAAAGGTGGTGGTGGTTCTATGTGGTTCGCACCAGTTTCACCAGCTGAAGGTAAGCACACTCTAGTACAACAAGAGTTAGCTACTAAAATTATGAACAAACATGGTTTTGATTATGTTGGTGAGATGCAAAGAGCTAAAGAGTGTTATACTGAACTAGTTCAAGAGTTCGCAAAACTTGGTTATGGTGTTTACCGTACTCATGTTGGTGCTATGGATGAAGTAAGTGAGACTTATGGTCCAGTTATTAAAGATGTATTCCATAAACTTAAAAAAGCACTTGATCCGAACAATATTCTTGCTCCGGGTAAATCAGGAATCGATCTTTCGGTGTATGAATCAAATGTTAAGTAATATAGCAAAAGGTCTAGTAGCAACTGCGTTTGCTGCTACAC
>JADGDK010000296.1 GCA_016744895.1 Campylobacterales bacterium
ACTGACATCGGCTTCAAGTCTATCTTTATTACCAAAGCATCAAATGCGATTAACTCCATAGACGACCTTAAAGGAAAAAAGTTTGGATTAGGCAGTAAAGACTCTGCACAAGCAGCTATATTTCCTTTTTATGCCTTAGAAAAAGAGGGTTCGGACACTATAAAAGATGTTGAGGTCGTCCGTTTCAACTCTGATCTGGGCAAACATGGCGATACAGGTAAAAGTGAGTTTGATATCTTAGACGCCATACTAAACGATGAGATAGATGCAGGAGCCATAGGTAGTACCACATGGATACGCATGATAGAAGAAGGCCTATTCCCAGATGGTGAGATAGTCTCTTTTTATAGTACCGAGCCATACTGTCACTGTAACTTTAGTGTTTTGCCTGACGCCGATGTACAGATGTGTGACATCTTTACCAAGACCCTGCTGGAACAAGACCCAAGTGATCCTATAATAAAAAAGATGATGATCATGGAAGGTCTCAACAAATGGGTGAAAGTGACACAGACTGAACTTGCCGGATATGACACGCTCTATAGTACGATGAAAGAGCAAGACCTCTTAGAGGACCGCATATAAATAGTTTACAGTCTTTAATGACAAATAGGTAGAGGGGTATAC
>JADGDK010000297.1 GCA_016744895.1 Campylobacterales bacterium
GTATAGAACCGATTGCTGCATGAGAAAATATTTTATTGTTTTTTCCTATAGTGGTTTTACCATAAATGCAAGTATTGTGTGCGATGCTGGTACCATCTCCAATTGTTGTTTGAGAAGATATAAAACAAAAAGGAGAAATAGTTACATTGTCGCCGATAACAGCGCCATCTTCAATGATAGCTTGCGGTGAAATATTTGAACTCAAATCTTAACCTTTGTCTTTTACTTGTCTACAATCATAGCTTTTAATTCAGCTTCAGATACCATTTTATCATCAACAAAAGCTTCACCTTTAAGCATCCAAATAGCACCTTTTTGTTTCATAACACTGATACGATATTCTAATTTATCACCCGGTTTTACAGGGGCACGAAATTTTGCTTTGTCGATACTCATAAAGTAAACAACTTTTTCAGCAGCTTCTTCTTTTGTCATATCCATACTTTGAAATGCTAGAATACCACCAGCTTGAGCCATACCCTCAAGTATCATAACTCCTGGGTATATTGGATGACCTGGAAAGTGATCTTGAAAAACATTCTCACTAATACTTACGTTTTTGAAACCTTTTAAAGATTCATTTTTAATAACTTCTGTAATTCTATCAACGAGTAAAAAAGGG
>JADGDK010000298.1 GCA_016744895.1 Campylobacterales bacterium
ATGCCACACTTTTAAGATATGATGACAACAATGACTCACTTGATGCAGATGTAGAAGTAACAGGGATTCCTTATTATGTTTCAAGAAGAATAGCTCCGTTGGCGAGTGGTGACAAGCTATATATTTCTACCTTTGCAGGTGGTTCTAAGAAAACAGGATACAAATATAAGCAGTATATTTTTGACCTTGGAGATACCACAACCACTGTGGCTAAAAATGGTCGAACCTACTTTAACAAAACAGCCTATGGGCTAGATGGTGTTTACGATGGAACAGTGATGGCTTGGGATTTGGCTACACAGACCATTAAACAAGCTGATGGAACACTACTTGCAGAGACAGCTGATATTCATGGTAAACCTGGACAGTCTATCTCTGGCTTAACTTCGGGTGTTCCTCTTACAGGTATTGGTTCTATTGGTATGCTCAAAAACAACATTGGAAATCATGCCTTTGAACTCTTTGCTATAGATGTAGAGAATGGTGGACTAAAAACTGTTGATTTTGCACCTTTTGGTGGTTGGATTTATGAATAAGTATAGCAGTATCGTATTGGCAGGGGTTCTTTTCCCTCTGTCAATCATAGGAGCAGATAAGCTAGAAGACATTACTGTAGTT
>JADGDK010000299.1:0-246 GCA_016744895.1 Campylobacterales bacterium
TTACAATCGCGGCGCAAAATCCATATTCTTGATGTGATGCCATCACAGTATTGTTTGAATAACCACTTGAAACAATAAGTCTGGCTTTCGGATCAATTTTGAGAATTTCCCGGGCAGCATTTTGCCCACACATTCCGCCGGGAATTGTTAGATCCATGATAACAAGATCAAAATTATTATTTGTATCAATTCCTTTGCTATATAGTTTTATTACCTCCTCACCTTCTGCACAAAGTACTACTTCAT
>JADGDK010000299.1:256-612 GCA_016744895.1 Campylobacterales bacterium
GTAAAAGTAGTTCCAGTTCCTGATTTTGACTCTGCAAATATATGTCCGCCATGCTTTATAATGATTGAATGCGTTATAGCCAGGCCAAGTCCGCTTCCCATTTTTTTTGTAGAAAAATAAGGATCAAAAATTCTGCCAATCACCTCATCGGTAATACCTGTGCCTGTGTCCTGAATGCAAATTTTTATATAGTTGCCTTTTTGCACAGGCAACCTAATTTTTTCATTCTTCACAACAGTATTCTCACAACAGATTGCAACTGTGCCGCCGTTAGGCATAGCATGGCCGGCATTCAAAACAATATTCTGAATTACCTGGCTTATCTGTCCTTTATCAATATCAACCAACCATAAGTC
>JADGDK010000029.1 GCA_016744895.1 Campylobacterales bacterium
CAGTATATCTTGAGCCTTGGCACTGTGATATACTAGACTTTTTAGATCTTAAGAAAAACTCGGGTGAAGAGCGTCGACGTGCACATGATCTGTTTCCAGCACTTTGGATCAATGATCTTTTTATGAAGAGAGTTCAAGAGAATGGAATGTGGACATTGTTAGATCCATTAGAGGCAGAAGATTTACCACAGCTTCACGGTGAGGCATTTGAAAAAAGATATATTGAGTATGAAAATGACCCAAATATTATTAAAGAGACTATGAGTGCAAAAGAGCTTTGGAAGAAAGTATTACTTAGCTATTTTGAAACAGGAAATCCATTTCTCTGTTTTAAAGATAATGCAAATAAAACAAATCCAAATGCCCATGCTGGTTTTATCAGAAGTTCAAATCTCTGTACAGAAATTTTTCAAAATACTGATCCTAACCATTATGACACAAAGCTTACTTTTGAAGATGGTTCAGTTATCGTTTTTAGTGAAGAGGAAGATGTTGCAGTAGACACAGGAATTGTGAAAAAAGCAAAAAAAGTTACTGCACTTGATAGTATCAATGGCAAACAAGTGTTTATTGTTGAAAAAGAGAAACAAGATGGGAAAACTGCTGTTTGTAACCTTGCAAGTATCAACCTTTCAAAAATTAATACAAAAGAAGAGATAGAGAGAGTTGTTCCAACTGCTATCAGAATGCTTGATAATGTAATTGATTTGAATTTTTATCCATTAGACAAAGTAAAGCAGACAAATCTTTCAACAAGATCTATTGGGCTTGGTGTAATGGGAGAAGCACAAATGCTTGCAGAGAAAGGCATTATGTGGGGAACTAATGAACACCTAGAAAAAATAGATGAAGTAATGGAGTCAGTGAGTTATAATGCAATACATGCATCTTCAAATCTTGCACTTGAAAAAGGAAAATATGCTGAGTTTGAAGGTTCAAGCTGGAGTAAAGGAATTTTTCCTATCGATGTAGCAAATGAAGAAGCAAAAAAGCTTGTTGATCGTGGAGGATTGTTTGGATACAGTTATGATTGGAGTGCACTTAAAGAGAAGGTTAAAATAGATGGTATGAGAAATGGGTACCTGATGGCAATTGCACCAACAAGTTCTATCTCTATTTTGGTTGGAACGACACAAGCTATTGAGCCTATTTATAAAAGAAAATGGTTTGAAGAGAATTTAAGTGGTCTTATACCTGTGGTAGCACCAAAAATGAGTCCTGAGACTTGGCGTTACTATACAACAGCGTATGAGCTTGACCAACAAGTTCTTATTAAAGCTGGTGCTGTGAGACAAAAATGGATTGATCAAGGTCAGAGCTTAAATATCTTTATGACTTTAGATAAAGCTAGTGGAAAATATCTCAATGATATCTATATGCTTGGATGGAAACTTGGTCTAAAATCTACATATTATCTTCGAAGTGAATCTCCTGATGCTGAAAAAAGTGTTGCAGATAGAAGTATGGAATGCTTAAGCTGCCAATAAAATAAAACCTTAAACTCTTAAGAAAAATTGGAAATAATTCAGTTTTTCTTAAGAAAATACTTATATATTTAAAATATTTAACCTTTCTGCTTATTATTACAACTATTTTTGTATTGCCTTAATGAGACTTTTATTATAATTGCTTAAATTATTTCGATAAAAACAAGGAGTACCAATGGGTAGTAAAACCATTATATTGTTAGGGGTACTATTAAGTGCACTTTATCTCTATTTTTGTATTAGCAAATATACAGTAGTTGTACCAAATATACAAAATGAGAATAGTATGAGTGAATCAGTTGAGCATATTCCAATTCCAACTGAAGTTGAAACACTTACAGATGCAGAAGTCAAAGCTGCTATAGAAGAAGATATAGTAGTTCATAATGTTAATGAAAGAATTTCGATACCTGCATTTGGTTTTATGGCAGGATCAAATAAAAATCAAATCGTCGCACTAATGTCTAATAATGACGAGAATGGGACATTGACCAAGAAAATAGAAACATTATGCCAAAAAATGGAATGTAGTAAAGATATGCGATTTGAAAATGATATTATAGATGCAGCATGGCAAGAAGAGGTTGTAAAAATTATTGATCTATTAACAGATGGTAAAATTGAAAATGGTTCATTATTTATTGAAGGAAATGTTCTAAAACTTGAAGGAACAATTAATACACAAGAGTCACAAGATGCTGTAAACACTATTTTAGACACTCTTAAAAGTGATACTTTTAAAGTAGAAAATTATGCAAAACTTTTACCAGTGGCAACTGTAAAAACAGATGCGTTAGAAAATATAGAAACTACAAAAGATGTAAAAATACAAGAGCAAAAGCAAGAGGTAGAAGAAAAAGTTATTCCTGAGCCAAAAATTGAAAAGGTAATATCTCAACCAAAACCAGTTACTGTTCCTGCTAAAAGTGCATTAAAGGTTGTAGAAAAATCTCTTTCAAAAGCAACAAAAAAAATTCAAAAGAGTGCAGAAAAAAAAGCTGTTAAAATAAAGAAAATCTCAAAGCCTGAAGTAGTACCTGAGCCTGTAATGGAAACAACACTTGATGCAGAAGCTAGAGTTAGAAAGATTTTAGGCGAAATTAAAGAGTCTAAATTAAATAGTGGTAATGTTGCTAAACCCCATATGCAAACAACCGTAGAAAAAAATGATAAATAAACAAGGAATAAATAGATGAATTTAACACCAGAACAATTAGAGTTATTACTTTGTCTTTTAGGCGCTTTAACTATAGGCTTTTTATTTGGATATTTTCTATCACGATCATATTCCAGAGAATTATATGAATCTGAGTTAGAAGAATTTAGTGAGTTATTAGATACAAGAGATAGAGAAATTGAATCAGCTTCTGCTCAATATGGGCAACTTAAGCAACATATGATAATACAATCAGATGAAATTAAAATGAAAGAACAACAGATTGTAGAAGTCAAAGAGGTAGTAGGTAATTTTGAAAATAATGCAAAATATTTAAATGAAGAAAGAATTGAACTTGAATCATTATTGTTACAAAAAGATATGAAAATTGGTGAGCTTAATGAAGAAATTAGTTTTTCAAAAAATGAATTAAATGATAGTCAAAATCTTTTAAATGAGTATAAAGAACTTAGTACTACTCATGATGAAAAACTATTAAGTGCAAATAATGAAATAGAACAAAATGCAAAACTAAGCCATGCTCTAGTCAAACAAAATGAAGAACAGTTATTAAAGTTTGAAAAACTTGAAAAAGAAAAAGAAAAAGCAGTTGTTGATTTTAAAAAACAAGCTGACGTGATGAATGTATTGAAGTTAGAGAATCAAACATTAAGTGAGAAGTTGACTGATACCATAAAATCATTAGAAGAGAGTACGAATCAAGTCTCTAAATTAGAGATAGAAAGTTCTAATACAGATAAACAAAATGATGACTTTGTACAAACACTTACTCGAAGTAGTAAAGAAAGAGACAATGCTATAGATGCACTTAAAAAACAAGCTATTGCATTAAATGAGTTAAAGTTAGAGAATCAATCATTAAACAGTAAATTAATTAATAGTTCAAAATTATTAGAAGAACATAAAGTAGAGACTGTAGATGGACAAAATAAAGAATTTAATGTCTTGCAACAAAAATTAGAAGATACTCAACTCAAAGTTACACAAAAAGATACTAACATTGCAAATTTAGAACAAACTATAAGCTCACTCAAAACTGAGGCAAAGAATATTCAAAATAAATTAATGGATAGTGATGCAATTATCATAGAATTACAAAATGTGAATGCCGAGTTAGAGTATAAAGATAATGCATTAAAATCAACAGAAGAAAAATTACATTTAAGTCAACAAGAATATAAAAAAATTAATCGTCAACTTCAAAGTAATATTGCAAATGAACAAGCAATTTCACAGTTGTCTGGAAATGATAACAAAAAAGAGGGTTGGGGAATTACAAAACTTGTTAAAGATATGTTAGGAAATACAAATCAGAAAAAAGACTCTTAACTGAGAATACCTATAAATAAATCAAAATAAAGCTGGTTGGTTTATAGGTTCTATAGTTTACATAATTAACTTGTTTATAAATATGGGAAAATCTTACTTTGTTAAACAATATACTACTTTCAAACATTGATATTGATGCGAGCTCCAGAGATTATAGAAAACTGCTTATAACCAATCTTGGATATATAATTTCCTTATGTGTTTTTATTGTTTTTTCATTCAGTAACTTTTTTATCATAGGTAATATGTTGGCAGGTATAGTAGAGTCACTTTTTATTATTCCAACACTTTATGGCTTTTTGAAGTTTCGAAGAGGTGATGACATAGATAAAAGTGCAAGATATATAAATTATTTACTTTTTGCAACCATACTTATAACCCTTTTTATATTTCAATTTAAAGAGTGTGTTATAGCATGGGCATTACTTTTTCCTTTTATTGCGATGAACTTGCGTGGTGCAGAAAAAGGTTTACATTTTATTATTATATTTAATATTATAGTTTATGTTGGTGCATACTATTTTTGGTTTGATCATCATGCATCAATGATTTCTTATACGAGATTTGTAACTGTATCGTTTATTATTTCTGTTTTAGTATATGTATATGAAAAAATTATCGATAGTTCATTTGAGAAACAGATTGAGCTTAATAAATCATTGCAAGTAAGCATTAAGGAGGCAAGAATACTTTCTATTACAGATTCTTTGACAAATCTTTATAATAAAAGACATTTTGATTCTATTTTTAATGAAGAATTTAATAGAGCAAGAAGAACAGGTGAGCCATTTGTATTTGCTATTATAGATGTTGATAATTTTAAACCCTATAATGACATGTATGGGCACGATTGTGGTAATTATGTATTGGAAAGAGTAGGAGATATTTTAAATCAACAAACTGTTAGGTCTGGAGATTATGCTTTTCGTATAGGAGGTGAAGAGTTTGCAATTATTTTACAATCAAGTAGTTCAGAAAACACCTATAAATATCTTAATAAATTAAGACAAAAAATAGAAGATGAAAAAATTGAACATATTAATAACAAGCCCTATGGTTATCTAACCGTTTCAATTGGTGGTGTAAGTATTTCAAATTATGAAGCAATGACAATTGTTGATGCTTATAGAATGGCAGATAAAAATCTTTATGCTATGAAAAACAATGGAAGAAATGAAGTAAAATTAACCATGCTTTAGTCTGTATCAACATTATGTTGATACAGACGCTTAAAGGGGTCTACTTTTGATGTTCTTGTAGTATATCATACCTTGGGTAGACAAAGGTAGTATTTCTTTGTACAGTGATCTTTACTTTATCCTCTATCGCATAAGCTTTGATAGTGATAGGAATAGGGGTATCTTTTTTAGTATCTTTAGATAACACTTGTGTAGTGCTGAGAACAACAACTTTTTTTGATTTAGTACCAGCTCTTAATTTAAATGCTTTAGCAGGTCTTTCAATTTTTATATCATCATGTCCTACAATTTCAAAATAATATTTATGGTCTTCATTTTCTGTATTTTGAAATAAGAATGTATAAGCATTAGTAACTCTTTGTCCCTCATCTTTAATCTTATAAAGCTGTGTAGTTCTATTGATATTTAAAAGCATATACTCTTTTGTGGAACCCATCCAAAAAAGTCCTAAAAGAGAAAGTACAAGAGCAACACCATATGCAATTGTTCTAAATCTAAGAAACTTAGGTTTACGTTCTTCTTCAACTGCACTATAACTTGTCCAAGTGATTAGTGACTCTTTTCCAAGTGCACCCATTACTTCAGTACAGGCATCAGCACATTCAAGACAGTTGATACACTCTAACTGTGTTCCTGCTTTGATATCAATATGTGTAGGACAAACCCGCACACATGCATCACAATAAGTACATTCACTACTGTCATCTGTGGCAAGAAGCTCTTTTTGAGTATTAGCAAGTTTAGTTTGTTGATCATGATCATAGATATGACCACCACGGTGTGTGTTATAAATAGTTTGTATTGTCTCTTCATCATACATAACAGACTGTACTCTTGCATACGGACAAACATAGATACAAAAATCCTCTTTGAGTTTCACTACATCGTAGATCAAAAAGAGTGCAAGGGTGATAATTGTTCCCATCATAACACCATGTTCACTTGGGTTTTGGATATATTGGAAAAAATCTTCAGGTGGAACAAAAAACCATACAAAGTTTGCTGCAGCTATAAAAGAGAGGATGGACCAAATGATAAAAGCTACTGATTTTTTGCCAAATTGACCTTTTGGTTCTGGTTGCTTATTTTGGATACTTCTTCTAATCCCTAAAAGCTTTGTTTCAAGTAAATCTCTATAAATAATCCTAAAAATAGTTTGAGGACAGAGCCATCCACACCAGATACGACCGGCAAGTGTGGTGAGAAAAAAGACACCTAAAAAACCAAAAATCAATAAAAAAGGCATCATATAAAGTTCTTGCATATCAAATTTTGTAAAAAACATATGAATTTGTTTATTGTCAAAATTTAATAAAAAGAAGTGTGCGCCATTAATTTTAATCCATGGTATGATTAGTGAAAATACTGTTACTGCAATAAAAGTATAATATCTTTGAAATCTATATGGAGTCCAATCTTTCAAGTACTCTTTCAGTCTTTCTTTTTTACTCTTTTTAGCAATTTCTGCTTCAGCCATATTCTTTCCTTATTTAAATTTTTTTATTTGTTAACGGACACTCATTAGGGTCTGGGAGCACAAAGAGTTGAGTTGTTTCATCAGTTTTGTGTTCTATCGACTTAGAGAGTGCGATATCTTTTAATGATCTTGAATTGATATAATCTTTTAAAGAGCTTCTGCTCACCTCTAATCTTTTGGCAATTTCACTGACTGATAAATTCTCTTGTATCATTGTAACAATTTGACTTTTATATTTATCAAATTTTGATTTAGAAAAGCTACCTTTTGGTCTGCCCATACTACTTTTTTTCTCTATAAGATTTTTTTCTCTCTGTTCTGATAATAGATTGATTAAAACTCCTGATGGGATATCACTATTAATAATAAGTTCTCTTTCGCAAACATGTACAATGATCTCATGTCTTAAAATACAATCAAATACTTTAGCCAACTCTCCAACCTTTTGACTAAATACCCATAAGTCATAGACAAGTATCGTATCCCCTGCTTGAAGTGTATTGAGTAAGTCTAAAAGTGTTTTACGTTTTTCAAGTATTTGTGAAAGTAGGTCATTATCAATTTCTGTCATTTGTATAGCAATATTATGCTCTTGTGCATAGTTAATAATAAAATCTTGTTGTGCTAAGGTAGATAAAAGTTTATTCTTACCTCGTAAAAATGCAATAACCATATAAAGCTCCTCATGTTGACAATTATAGTATATCAAATGTGACGGATAAAGTCAATGCTTTATCGACTATAATCGTCAACATGAGGAAAAGTTTATATATTTAATGGCTTGCTATATTTTTCTAGAGCTGATAATAGGTCATAATCTAAGCTCTCATGATGATCAGTTCCAGTCAAATGATCACTTTGCTCAAGAAGTGTTTCAAATTTTTCAGCACTTATTGATTTTCCAAAATAATAACCTTGAAGCATATCACATTTCATCTCTTTAAGATAATCACGTTGATAAGCATCTTCGACACCTTCGGCAATCACTGAAAATTCTAGACCATGAGCCATAGCAATAATTGTGTTGACAATAATTTTATCATTTTTATCATTTTGGATATTTCGAATAAAGGATTGATCAATCTTTAACGTATCAATTGGTAATTGTTTAAGATAATTTAGAGAAGAATACCCTGTTCCAAAGTCATCAATTGAAATTTTAATACCTTTTTCTTGAAATGCTTTTAGCAGTGTTGATGCACGATCAATATTCTCTATTAAAACACTTTCCGTTAATTCTAATTCTAAAAATTTTGGCTCTAATTGTGATGAATTTAGAACCTCTTCAACTTGGTCAAACAGTTTACTTTGAAGCAGTTGAATACCAGAAATATTTATAGCGATTTTTAGATTATCATAACCTTTGTTGTGCCATTTTTTCATTTGAGAAACAGCATTCTCTAAAACAATTTGACCGATCTCTAGTATAAGTCCACTATCTTCTGCAACAGGGATAAAATCAAGTGGAGGTATGCTTTTAAGATCTGGACCTGTCCATCGTACTAATGCTTCTGCACCAATGATCTTTCCACTTTGTGCATCTACCTGAGGTTGGTATTCTACGAAAAACTCTTTATTTTTAAGGGCACGTCTTAAGTTTGACTCTAATACAGCTCTATTTGTAATTTCATCAAACATTTCAGCTCTAAAAAAGTGAAAGTTTCTACTTTTATCTTCTTTACTTCTTAACATTGCCATATTAGCAAGCTTTAAAAGTATTTTTGCATCATTTGCATCTGATGGAAAAAAGGAGATACCCATGTTTGCATGTAAAAATAGTTTATTTTCTTTAAAGTGAAAAGGTTTCTCAAAAAGTGTACTTACTCTTTTTGCGATAGTACCTGCATCAAATTCATCTTCTACATTTTCAAATAAAATAACAAATTCATCACCGCTAAACCTAGCAACTGTATCACAATCTCTAAGTTCACTATGGAGTCGTTCGGCAACTACTTTTAACAGTTCGTCACCTACTGCATATCCCATAGTATGATTGATTGATTTAAAATTATCAAGGTTAATATACATTGTGATCATTTTTTGATTAGATCTTGCCGCACGATTGATGGCATTTTCCATTCTATTTTGTAAAAGGTTTCTATTTGGAAGATCTGTAAGAGGATCATAGTTTGCAAGATATTCAAGGCGATCTTGTGCACTTTTATCAACGACACTATTATCACCTACCAAAAGCATAGAGTTTACTTTTGTTTGATAGTCATGTACAAATGTTTGGTTCCAGTGAATAATCTTTTTATTACCATCTTTACACAGTAGGGGTAAATCACTTTTTACTCTCATGCTTTTTGATTTAAAAGATTGTTGAATTTGGTTTAAAGTCTTCTCTTTATAACTACTTGGGACAAATAGTTCAACAAAGTTTCTACCAAGAACATCTTCTTTTTTGTATCCAAGCAACTCTTCCGCAAAAGGATTAAAGTCATTGATATAGCCATTTTTATTAAATGAAATGATGACTAGTTCTGATTCTTTTAAAAGGTTTGTATCACTTTTACCCACTAGCTCTTTTAGTGTGTCCCCTGATTTAACTTTTGAGGGGTTAATACTAATATGGTGGTATTGAAGTTTTAAATTTTCTTGTTCTAAAAAGAGAGAATTGACATAAGCTCTTATAAGTGTTCCATCAGATTTTTGATACTCTAACTCTTCACCGAAGATAGCATTTCTATTTTTAAACTCTTCTATAAAAAGATCTCTTTGATAATCAGGTAAAATTAACGTCTCTATGGTTTTACCGATAGCCTCTTCTTTTTTGTACCCATAAAGATCTTCACAGGTTTGATTCCATTCAATTACAACCCTTTGGCTATCTGTACAAAAATAAGCAATATTTGAGACATTTTCAAAAAAATTCTTTTTTATTTGGCTATTTTCTAGCTGTGAGATTAACTCTTCTTTTGTGATCTTATTCAAATCCATTATCCATTCCTAATGTTTACAAACTAATTATAAACACATATCGACATTTAAGTTATAAACTTTAGGAAAGAGTTAAGTTATTTTAATTTTAAAGAGAGTTGTAAAAGACCAGCGTATTCATGTAGCGCATGATAAGACATTTGCAACCCAGCATGGCTTGGAAAAAAAGAACGAATTGTTAATTTGTTTGTAGTCATAAAGTCTGTAGCAACTGGAATGACGTGAAAACCAAAATGTTTATAGAGTCTTATTGAGCGTTTCATATGAAATGCAGACGTGACAAGATAAATTGTGGGTGTTTCAACTTTCTTATCAGCAAAAAGTTTTTTAGTAAATTTTGCATTTTCATAAGTATTTAGACTTTTATTTTCATAAAAAATTGAAAAAGTATCTTTTAAAAGCTTTGTACTTTCCGTAAGATTGATATCAAAATAGCGATTGAGTTCTGCGATACTATCTTTTGCCGACATGGATTCACTATATTTTTTTAATCCTTGACCACTAAATATAATGGGAAGTTGCTCTTGTTTTGCAATCATTGTTCCATATATAAGACGCTTATAACTACTTGCCGCAAGTGTTAAATTGGCACTTTTACCATGTGTACCACCTGCAAGAATAACCATAGCATTCACAGATTGGGGAGTATGAATATGATTATAGGGTTGCTCAAATGGAAGTAGTAAAAAATTTCCAATAGCTTTTGTTGAAAATAGATAAAAGAGAGAAGCTAAAAGAAGTAAATAAATTCGTGCTTTTTTATAGAAAATTGCCCCCAAAAGTATAAGTAGTATAAATATACCTGGAGGCAAAAGAAAATGTGTGAAAACTTTTGAAGTGATATAGGTTAGACTAATGTAACCGCTCCTTCACCTTTTTGCATTTCACCGATGACATATCCGTCACATCCATCAAGTACGGCATCAACATTTTCAGGACTTACCGCTAAAACCATGCCTACACCCATGTTAAAAGTTCTAAACATCTCTGACTCTTCTACATGCTCAGCCATAAATTTAAACACTGGAAGTACTTGAATTTTATCTTTGTGAATTAATGCATTTAAATCTTTTCCAAACATTCTTGGCGTATTTTCTACGATGCCACCACCTGTTATATGTGCTAGCGCATTGATTTTATCTTTTAATTTTTTAAAGGTTTTAACGTAAATACGTGTTGGCTCAAGTAGAGTATCTTCTAATTTTTTTCCTTCAAAATCATCTTCTAAACTCATGTTCAATTTTTCAAAAAATATTTTTCTTGCTAATGAGAAGCCATTTGAGTGTACACCAGAACTTGGAAGCGCTACTAAAATATCACCTATTTTTACTTTTGAAACTCTATCCATTTCTGATTTTTCAGCAATTCCCACAGCAAAGCCAGCAAGATCAAAATCTCCCTTGGCATACATGCCAGGCATTTCAGCAGTTTCACCACCAATAAGTGCACATTCAGATTCTCTACAACCCTCTGCAATTCCTTTGACAACATCAGTTGCCTCATCAGTTTTGAGTTCTGCAGTTGCATAGTAGTCTAGAAAAAATGAAGGAGTTCCAAAGTTACAGATAAGATCATTGACACACATGGCTACTAAGTCAATACCTACAGTATCAAATTTTTGTGCATCAATAGCTAGTTTTAGCTTTGTTCCTACGCCATCAGTTGCTGCTAGCATAACAGGCTCTTTAAATCCAGTTGGAAGTTCATACGCACCTGCAAAAGAGCCGATACCACCGATAACATTTTTATCAAATGTTGATTTTACAAAAGGTTTGATGTTTTCTACAAATTCATTACCCGCATCGATATCAACGCCAGCATCTTTGTAACTAATTTTTGAATTTTCCACTATTTCTCCCATTCACATGGAGGAAACACTTGGTTCATCATCCATGTAGAAGGGCAGAAGTTTGTAACTGCCCACATTGTCATCATAAGTATTACAAATATTTGTAAAGTCACCGCGATTTGAAAATTTGTACTCTCTGTCATTCCTGCTTGGAAATCTTGAGCAGCAGTTGCGAAAAAGTAGAGGATAAGTCCTAGCATAATCGCTGTAAGTAATCGTTGCATTCTAGAAGCACACATAAATACACCTTTTGGTCAATTTTGGCTGATTTTAGCGAATTATGGGTTATGGTATAATTAAATTTAAGTTTCACCAAATAACTTGGAAGGATATTTTCATGAATGCTATAGATGTAGGTTTAATACTTTTAATTCCCGTTACTTTTATAATAGCTACTTTGATTTTAAGAAGAAAATATAGTAGATAATTTCTTCTTGTCAAAAGAGACGATATGCTTTACCAATCGTCATCTTCACTTTCATAAAGGGCATTGGTAACAGCATCACTGTCTAACATAAACAGTGCATTGTCTATAACACTTTCACCTTCACTTAAACCACTAAGCACTTCATATTTTTGAGCACTTACTCTTTTTGCTGTAATCTCTTTGGGTTCAAATTGCCCCTCTTTTCCTACAGGTATAAAGACATAATATTTATCTGCTTTTTTAAGTACGGCTGTTTTTGGAAGTTGTAGCATTACAGTTTCATCTTGCTTGAATGCTACTTTTGTAAAAAGATTTGGAAAGTATTTTAACTCAGGATTATCAATGAGAATCCGTACGGTAATACTTTGATCTGCGATATCTACATTTGGGTATATAAAATCAACAACACCTTCTACAGAAGAAAATCCCTCTATATAGGCGTGTGCTTTCATCCCAAGTTTTATAAAAGCAATATCTTTTTGATACACTTTTGCCATGACCCAAAGCTTTGAAAAATCAGCAATTTTTAAAACTGTTTTACCTTTTTTGATAAAACCACCGTCTAATACATTTTTCTCAATCACAAAACCACTGTATGGCGATACAAATTCAAATTCATAAGCGGGTTTTTTTTCAGCTGAAAGAGGTTGAAGATTTAAAAGTTTTAGTTTTAAAAGTGCATCTTTCTTTGCCCGTAAAGAGATGTTTTTTGAGATTAGATACTCTTGGTGGATTGCTAAAACCTCTTTTGAGTAGAGGTTAAATAGTGGGTCTCCTTTTTTAATATAGGTATAAAGTTTGTCAGCATAAAGTTTGTTTACAAATGAGTCATATCTTAAAGTAATCTCATGTATTTTAGATTCATCCATTGCAGTTTTTCCATAAAAACTTTTCTTTTCTCCAAAAGAGTATTTCTTGACTTTGATAGTTTTTAGGTTAAAAAGTTGTTTTACTTCTAGTATCTGTGCATCTAATAGTAGTGCCGTTAAAAGGATCCATAATATTTTCATTGGTAATACCTCAATTTTGAATAAGCTTTAAAATAGCGTTGTAACGCATCTAGTGAACGCTCTTTTAATGAAATGGTAAGATTTTTACTTTGGGTGACTTTTATAAGGTCTGTATTTCCAATACGGTTTTTTCTTTGAATAAATTTTGTAATTTTTTTCTGTTTTGGAATAAGTTGGTTTACGTAACGATTATAGTTTTTCTTTGAAGTGTTGGCATTTTTGAGTAATAATTCAACTTCTTTTTCAAAACTATTTTTGATCTCTTTAAGGACTTCTTGAGCTTTTAAAACGGAAAGTTTTGATTTGACAACTTCATTTTTCTCTTTTCCATTGACAAGTAGAGGTATTGAAAAAGAGAGGTTGAGATAATCATTTCGTGAATCTCTTTGAAAATATCCACCACTTACCTTTAAATCTGGTGTTTCATTTGATTTTGTAAGCGTACTTTTGTTTCTTTGCAAGTTAATTTTCTGTTTTAAAAGTTTTATTTTTGGATGATTGTCTATATTTATATAAGATAAATTATCAACTTTTAAAGAGGCTTGAATATCTAAAACAGGAGTAATCGTAAATTTTTCAATTCTCTTTTTAAGTGCCTCTTTTTCATAGAGAAGCCTTTCTTGAGTATTTTCTAACTCTAAAAATGAAATTTCGACACTCAAATAATGTTCTTCACCTTGTTGATATGCCTGTTGTACTTTTTGGATTCTTTTAAGGTTCTTTCTTTTTTCTTTAATAAGTTTTAATCGTTCATCTATGATAATACTTTGATATGCTAATTGTGTAATATTTGATGCAATTTGTGCTTTAGTATCTTCTATTTGAAGTTTTGAAAGCATTGTAAAATCATTAGAAATAGTTTTTGTAATAGCTTTTTTATTATTAAGTGGAATTGTTTGTGAAAGTGTGATAAATTGAGTTTGCATAGCCTCTTGTGAACGATCAGAAATGTTATCTAACATGACATCTGTCACACCAGCTGATAGCATAGGATTATCCCAACTATCAGCTGTTTTAGTAGATTCAGAATTAATCTGCACCTCTTGTTGCATCGCTTTTAGTGCATAACTATTGTCATGCGCTTTTTGAATAAGTGTGTCAATATCATCAGCAAACCCACTTGACAACATAATGCAAAATAGAAGTGAAATTTTTTTCATAACAATCTCCTAAATATTCACACTACCACGAACTTTGTGTACTTTGTCATCTGAAGTTTTAAATTTCAAATGATACTGCCAAGTTCCACCCATACTAAAATTGACTAAACCCTTATACTTTTTTTTATCAAGTTTTAATTTCTCTTTATATTCCATGTATGGCATTCCAGGCATTTCAGGCATAAAAACTTTTATTTTAACCTTTGCATCGTTAATGACATGGTTATCTTTATATAGGGAAACAATAACTTCATTGTTTCCAGTAACTAATGGTTTATTTGAAGTGAATATTATTTTATATCCATCTGTACTATGCATCTGTGAGAGTAAATTAGAATTAGATTCTTTCATATTCATAGAAGACCCACATTTTCCTGCACCACACTTCATCCCCTCTGCTTGAGCCATTGTAAAGGCTAACATTGAAGATAAAAGTAGTGTTGATAATTTTCTCATAATTTTTCCTTTTTAAGTGTAACCAAAATTATGAAATAGAGCATTTCATCTATAATTTGTCATTCACATCATAAATTATAGGAAAAATCATCGCCTATGCTCTGGCATAAGCTCACATTTGTCCTATAATTTCTAATGCAAAGCACAAACCCTATATTTCAATGTCTATTCCATAATTTGGGTTTATGTGAAAATTATAAACTATCGTGTGTGCAATGTGCGTGTAGTTTTGTACGAACTCTAAGAAGTGTTAAGATTCTTTAGGAAGCATTAACTCCTGTTTTAATTCATTGAAATTGACTTTTTTCAAAGCTTTTGTTTTTACCTCTTCATAGCGTTTTTCATCCAAAGATAGTTTTTGGTATTGCTCTTGCTTCGGTAAGTTTTCAAGTGTGAGCATCAATACTTTAAATTCTTTTTTTGTAAGTCGTTTTTTAAGTATTGTTATCAATTCATCTTCATTTTTCAGTGGTGAAGTTAATTTTTTGATATTTGTTTGTAGTAGTGTCGTAAGTGTCATCATATTTGTTTATATCCCTAATTTTTTTGTAATAGTCAGTCCAAATGATTTACCGCTAATTTGTGGTGTTATCACACATCCTTTGAACTTTGTTGTAAAATAGTAACTACTCACAGCTCCAAGAGCAGCTCCAGCTACAACATCGATAGTGTAATGATTATCTGATTGGACTCTGCTGTATCCTGTAAATATTGCTCCTAAATAAGCTGGTATTGCATATTTTAGTCCATATCTTTTATGCATAAATACGGCACTTTGAAATACCATAGAAGCATGACCTGATGGAAAAGAGTAATTTTCCCCGTTTGGTCTCTCTTTGTTTATCGTATATTTTAAGCCGTAAGTTGCCACTACATTAGTTGCAAAAGATTTATGAAATTGATCTCTCCCCACATGATCGTCAAGATAATAAGTAGATCCATAAGTGATAGCAGGTATTAAAATACGTAGTATATCTCCTGAGGTTTCGATACGATCTGATGCGGAAAGATTTATGATTGATCCTGCTAAAAATACCGTAATTACTCTTTTTATATTCAAAACTTTAACCAAAACTCAGTTCCTTCTCCATACTCTGACTCCATCTTGATATCGATATCATAAGTCTGGCATATTTTATAAACGATATTCAGCCCTAATCCAAACCCTCCACTGGTATTAGTAGCTCTGTAAAAGCGTTTGTAGATTTCACTTTGGTGCTCTTTTGCGATACCAATACCACTATCTTTTATGGTAAGTATATTTTTGTTTGTAGTGATTGTGATCGTGCCACCAAGCTTGTTATATTTGATAGCATTTGCCAGAAGATTATTAATAAGACGTATGAGGCTCTCTTCATCAATTTTTGCGATGATATCTTCATGATAGTTTTCGATAATCTTAATTTTTTTCTTTTGGGCAAGTGGAAACAGATGGTTGATTTGCTCTTTTAGAATTTTATTAATAATGATATCTTTAGCAAGTTTTATATCTAAATCACTATTTCTTAGCAGTAAATACGTTAAGTCTTTATAGATATCTGAAATTCTTTTGGCACTAATTTGTATACGCTGATAACTTTTTTCATTCATCTCTTTCTGAGATTTTATACTCATTAAAAGTGCAGATATTGGAGTATTTAGCTCATGTGTACTTTCTTTGATAAAATTATCAAGTTGGATGCGTTTCATTTGAATAGGTTTAATGAAAAGTTTTGCAAGAAAGTATCCAATAAGTGTAAAAAGAAGATAAACAAGTAACAAGACTATAATAATTTTCTTTTTGATATCTGCTATTGTGTTATGAAAACTTTGCTCTTTTATAACAGTATAAGTGACGTTTAGATGACCAAATGCACTTTTATCAACAAGTATGAGATGTCTATCTTTTTCATAAAAATTTTTACTAAAGTTAATTTCATCTTTGATACTAGTAACAATTGACTTTTGATTTTTATTATAAAATCCAATTTTTAATTCTGACTCTTGGGTGAATTTGTTTAGCGATAGTGGTGTATCGCTCATGTGTGCATGAATAATTTGTGATGATAAGTGACTTGCCTTCATTTGCATAGTATGTTTAGCTCCATCATGATAAAAACGATACTCTACAAGATAAAAGAGATATGCAATGACAGTAAAAAGTATAAAAAGTGAGCCAAGATAAAGTGTTAAAAAACGAAAAAGTGTCTTTTTTTCTTCTTTAGTTAAATCGATAACCTACTCCTTTGATCGTAATGATCGTAGATTCACCAATGAGCTTTCGAAGATTTTTGATATAAGTTCTGATTGTGGCTGAGGTTGGTGCATTTTCATAACTCCAGATATTTGAGACAAGTTCATCAGTGGAAATTGTCTGCTTTTTATGATGTAAAAAATACTCTAAAATTTGTGCTTCCTTTTTTGGAAGTTTCTTAGCATCATCTTGAATTAAAAGTGTTTGTGTTTGAACATCATAACTTACCCCATCTCTAATAGTATATATATGTTTTTCATCTATATGGAAGTGTCGTTTGATATTGTCTATACGTACTTTTAATTCTATCAAATCAAATGGTTTTTTGATGTAGTCATCACATCCCGCTTCAAAACCTTCATTTAGATCTTTGGACTCATGCAGTGAAGTGATAAATATTGCAGGCGTTTTATCACCAGTACCTCGAAAGCTTTTGAGAAATGAAAATCCATCAAGCTGTGGTACATTCACATCAAGTAATAATAAGTCGAATTTTTGTGAATAGACTAAATCTTCAGCTTCGTTACCATCGTAGGTTACACTAACTTCATATCCTAATGTATCAAGATACTCTGTAATAATTTCAGAAAGAATGATGTCGTCTTCTAATAGTAAAACTCTCATGTTGAGTATTGTATCATGAAATTAAATTAATTATATAAGGATAATTTGTGAATGAGACAATAATTGGATTTGGAATCGCTGGTAATTTTGCACATCATTTAGAGCAAGCAGGTGAGAGCGAAGACTTTGTAGATGTGGAAGTTGCTGAAGTAAATGCACCTAAAGGGATATTCCCAACATTTGTTCCTCATCATGATACTTTTTTAGGTGATTATCCATTTTCTAAAAATACTATTCAGTCAATTGAAGGTAAAAATATTCAAGTGGAACCTGAAGTAGGTCTTATGTGTGAAGTAACTTACAAAGATGATAAGATAGCAGAATTAAAACCTACTCATTTTATGGCATATAATGACTGTTCGATAAGAGTGGAGGGTGCAAAAAAGATTAGCCATAAGAAAAACTGGGGAGCAAATAGCAAAGGTGTGAGTTCAAAGCAGCTTGATATTGACTCTTTTTCACTTGGTGGTGTGATGGATGACTACTCATTAACTTCATTTATAAAAAGAAACGGCAAGGTACTCCAATATGGTGAAGATAGTGAATTATTAGGGTATAGCTATTTTTATGGAAAATTAAATGATTGGATGCTTGATAAGCTTAACAATCAAAAAAATCATGGTCCATTAGAGGATTTAAATACGTTGATTTTGAGAGCTAAAAAGCCTCAAAAATTATTGATTTCAATTGGTGCAACGCGTTATACAGAATTTGGAGAAACACACTTTTTAAATAAGGGAGATGTAATTTATGTTATTGTTTATAATCATAAAAGATTTACACATGACAGGATTATACAAATGATAGAAAAAGAGGAGTTTGGAACTTGCCAAATCTCTGTACTAAGACAAGAGGTTATTTAAAGTAATAACCTCTTAAAACAAAACCGATACTATTTGAAACTTTTCATATAGTCATAAATTTATTTTTTTTCTATACTACATAGATAAAGGATAAAAAATGAAAAAAATAATTTTAAGTACAACATTGGTAATTGGTCTTATGAGTGGCTGCTCCAGTAATCATTTAGTAAATAGTATAGAGATCAATTCACCAAAACTTTATCCAGAGGGAATAAGCTATAGTACAAAAAAAGAGCGATTTTTTCTTGGATCTTACTATCACGGTAGCATAATTAGTGTAGATGGTAAAGGTAATATCAAAGAGTTTGTCAATGATCAAGAACTTGTAAGTGTTATTGGTATAAAGGTTGATCAAAAAAGAGATAGAGTTATTGTATGTAACTCTGACTCAGGTTTTGGGAAAAAAAGTAGTGAAGTAAGTATTGGAAAATTGGCACAGATAAGAATATATGATTTAGATAGTGGGAAGCTTCAAGAAACTATAGATCTATCACATCTTTATCAAGGTGGACATTTTGTAAATGATTTGACAATTGATCTAGATGGCAATATCTATGTGACCGATAGTTTTTCACCAGTAATTTATAAAATAGATACAAAAGCAAAAGCTTCTATATTAACCCAAAGTGAGGTATTTCAAGCACCACAAGGTAGTTTTGGCTTAAATGGAATTGTCTATCTTGATGAATATTTGATCGTAGCAAAAGCCAATGAGGGGAAACTTTATAAAGTCTCTTTAAAGAATCCACAAGATATACAAGAAATTTTACTTGATAAAAGGATAAATAGTATAGATGGTCTGCTTTTACAAAAAGATAATGCCTTGATCTTAGTTAGTAATAATTTTGCTAATGCCCCATTTGATGAAGCAGTGTATAAGATACAAAGTACAGATAATTGGGCAAGTGGGCAGGTTAAAGCTGTTAAAAAAATCGAGGGTGAAGTGTTTCCAACAACACTGACAGAAGTTGCTGATAGTATATATGTAAACTATTCATACTTACCAGATCTTATTATGGACAAACCAACTGTAGAGCAGTTTAAGATCCAAAAGATTACGTTTTAGGTAAAATAGTTTATGACATTTGTAGTACCAAACTATTTTTTACAAAAGCAATCTAATAAGATTATTTCATCAGATGGTTTTTTTTCTGTGACATACTCTAGCCGACAAAATAATGATAACATTGCAGTTAGAAATACTACGCATGTCATGATACTACTGATCAAAGGATGTAAAAAACTTAGAACGTATAACAGTGAATATACTTTACAAGAAGGAGATATACTTCTACTTACTCAAGGTAACTACTTTATGAGTGAGATCATAAGTAATGATGGATCTTATGAAGCAATCATGATATATTTTGATGATAATTTTATAGCAGAGTTTGTAAATAAGTATGAGATAGATTTGAGTACAAAAAAGAGTTTCAATATTGTAACTTTTAGCACAAATGAATTTCTAAAAAATCTTGTTAACTCTTATACACTTTATATGCATCAAAAACTAGAAAAACAAAATGAAATTATAAAACTTAAAACACAAGAGATATTTTTACATTTACTTGAGACAAACCGTGAGCGTTTTTGTCAATATCTCTATGCAGTGACATCTACAAGTAAAGAGCGTATAAAACATATCTTAGAAGCAAACTTAGATATTATTGAAAATGTAGAAGATATGTGTAAAATAGCGATGATTAGTAAAAGTGAATTAAGAGTATCTACACAAATATTTTTTAATTTAAAACCAAAGGCTTGGTTAGATGAAAAACGACTAGAGCAAGCAGAGATACTTTTAAAAACAACAGATAAAACTATCTCTGATATTGCTACAACTTGTGGGTATTCAACCTCTTCATGGTTTGGTGTACAGTTTAAAAAGAAGTACGGATGTAGCGCTAGTGAGTATAGAGAAAGAGGAAAATGATAAGCGTAAAAATAAATATAGTGAGTATTAGAATTGACTAAGCTATAGCTTCTTCTAATACCTTTTTTTGGATATATTTTTCAAAAATACCTGCTTTTTTGATAAAATTAACAAGTCCGGCATCTAACTCATTGTTTTGTACCATTGCTTCAAGTATTTCAAAAGTCTCATCTTCTGTTTTAGCTCTTTTATAAGGTCTATCACTGGCCGTTAATGCTTCTAAAATATCTACAATCGCTAACATGCGTGTTTCAAAAGAGATCTCATCACCTATGAGTCCCATAGGATATCCTTTACCATTTAACTTTTCATGATGTCCGCTGGCAATTTCAGTAACTTTGCTATATTTCTTAGGGAAGGTAATCATTTTTAGCATATCATATGTAGTTTTTGCATGTTCATTTATCTTAGCACGCTCTTCATTGCTAAGCGTTCCTCGTCTTATAGAGAGATGGCTGAGCTCATCATTTGTTAAAAGAGAAATATTTTTTTCATCTATCATAAAACTCTTTTGTCCAATCTCTTTTATTCTGATAAGATCATTATCATTCATAAATGTAGAAGGTTTATTTGCAAATTTAATAAATTCCAAATCACTTTCTAATTCTTTAACCATTTGTCTATTTTTATTTTCAACTTCATCTATATGAATTTGATACTCGCCATTTAAGAATTTACATTTAGTCTCAAAAACTTGGGATTTTAAAAAGTATTTAACATAATTAAAACGCATTTCAATTGTATTAATACGATCATAGAGTGTCTCCAATCTCGTTGCTTTGTCTAAAATATGCTCAGGTGTAGCAATCTTTCCAATATCATGCATCCAAGCTGCGAGTTCTAACTCTTGAAACTCTTCTTTACTATAATTAACATCGTTATATATTGTATTATCATTATGTATTTCATGAGCGACATGCCCCATTAGCTCTTTAACTCTAGAGATATGCCCATAACCATATGGTGATTTGACATTTAAAGCATAAGAGATGCTTTCCAAAAATGAGAGTACAAGCTTTTCTAGATCATCAATGAGTTGGTTTTTAGTGATTGCACTTGCACATAGATTAGCATAAGTAGTTGCCATATCAATATCACTTTGTCTAAATTCTATAGCATGATCAAGTGATTTTTTATTGATAAGCTGCATGACTCCTACAATCTCTTCATCTTGATTTAACATAGGAATAACAAGCATAGACTTCGTACGGTAATTATTGGACTTATCAAACTTTCTTGAACCTTCAAAATTAAACTCACCCATATGGTAAAGATAGATATCTGGGATATTAATAGTTTTTTTAGTCAAAGCACATACGGCAGAGACATTTTCAATGTTTTGAAGACCGTTTGGAAATAGATTGATTTGAGGAAAGCTTGGATCAACCTCAAAAATATTTAAGTTACGATTTTTAACTGCTTTAAAGGTGAGCTTTTCACCTTCTTTGAGGTATATTGTACCCCCTTCAGCATTGGACAATTGTATTGTTTCAACTAAAATTAATCCTAAAATTTTACTAAGATCTTTCTCTTTTGAAAGTGCTGTTGCAATTTCTGCAACGCGTCTATTTCGGTTTCCTTCAATTGTTGTATTTTTGAGATATTCACCGTCTTTTACAATCCTACCCTTATTTTTTAAAACGTCAAGTATTTCTAATTCTTTCTCAATAGCTTCTTGATAATTTGGTTTAATATGTATGACATGAATATTAATATCATCACGATTGAGTTTTTTTAGTTCTTGTTTTAAAAGCCTTGGAGTTAAGTGTTTACTTTGCTGCGCTAATTCTTCCATCTCTGAAGGAAATGATACATCTATAGCAATATCTTTGATATCTAAATTATTATTTGCCTCTTCCCAAATCGTATCACAAATATAAGTATCAGTTGCATATATTATGGAAAAGTCATTTTTTTTAATGACATAACCACAAGTAGGTACTGTATGATTCATTGCAATTGGTTTGAGACAGACATCCTCAAATTGATATTCTTGGTTTAGATTTAATTCTATAAATTCTATCGATTGATGTCCAGACTTGATAAGTGATATTTCTTTAAAATCAGGCCAAATACTCCAATTGAAAATATTTGCATTTAAAGCCTCCAGTGTTTCTTTGAGACCATAAATTTTAAGAGGTGTAACTCGTTCTTCTAGATAACTATCAATTAAAAAAGCAATATCACTGATATGGTCAAGATGTGAATGGGTTAAAAAGATGTGCTCTATATGTTTTGCTTCATCTTTAAGTCCATGGATAAGGTGTCCAGCATCGACAACAATAGTATTTGTTATTTGAACACAGCTTGAACCATATCCCTCTTTTTTACTACCGCTTGTTCCTAAAAATCGTATATCATTTTGTAACATTTTTTTACACCTTACTTTTTAGTTGTCTCAAATTTTCCATCTATATTATTCACTTCATTGCTTATAATATCTGTCTCTTTAAAGCCAAAACTACCATTGGCATTTTGAAGTTGATCTCCACTTAAATCACCTTGCCCTCCACCGTCATAACCATTATTGGAGTTAAAATCAAAAGAACCATCACCTTTAACTTTCCCAGCAACTCCAATATCATAATTTTGAACATTGTCTTGAAATTTCATAGTGCCATCTACATTTCCTGAACCTAAGTCAAACCCAAGTTTTACATTACTTGAATCTTTATCGATAGCGCCATAGTTTGTAACACCTTCAACTACTTTTCCTTCATATGTTGGCTTTTGCTCCCCCACAATTTTTTGGATATCTTCAAGCGAGTGTGTTCCTTTATCTTCATTCCATGGTTCGAATTTTTCAGCCTCTTTTTCTGCTTTTTTTTCAGCCTCTTTTTGACTACTTTTCGTAGTCGCTTGTGATACATCAGATGTTTCTGATATGGCAATATCACTATTTGTTGGATCACTTTTTTTATCAAGTTGTTTTAGTAATATGGCATTGACTTTTTGTGATTGTCGTGGTGATTTAGTCTCTTCAACAATAGTTCTTTCACCTGCATTTACAACTACTGAACTACCCGCTGAACTCACAACAATTTGCCCTGCAGAACAAGCAATAATATCTCGCTTAGTCGCTACTTCACCAATAATAGTAGTACCTCTTACGCCTATAGTTGCATTTGCGGTTTTGATCTTAAACTTTTTTGGAGCAATCTTTCCAATTTTTCCAGTGATTGATTTGAAAAAACCACTTCCTACAGAGAATTTTGCAGAAGGGCTTTTTTTGTCAAATAAATACTCATCAATTTTGAAGCTACTCTTTTGTCCAAGCGAAATGACAGTTTTATCATTAAACATCATTTGAAGTTTACTTTTTGCTGCTGTAATTATTTCATCGCCCTCTTCAAGCTTAGTCCCTACATTTCCCTTAATGTGTTTTTCTCCACGGGTAATATCTGCTTTCCCTCGAAGAGCTGTAATCTCTCCAACACTTGCATACAGCAGGTTAGCTGAGAGTATTAATAATATAAGTAATGGTTTCATAAAAAATCCTTTAAAATTTATATTTATATTCAACTGCATAATTGTTTTTTTCATAAGAAAAAGCATTAACATTTGAATCATTTTTTGTATGTTGATATTGTAAATTGAGCATTGTATTTTTAGAGATATCTTGACCCGTAAAGAGTCCATAACGTACTATTTTATCTTCACGTTTATATCCCATAACTTCATCTAAATCACTGTAGCTATCTTTTTTAAAATAAAGATTTGCTCCTGCATAAAAACGTTTTGTGAAATAGTATTTACCATTTGCAAAAGTACTTAGTACCTCTTTATTGATATCAAATCGTAAATCCTTTTTTGCTGTAAAGTTTTGTATATTTACACCTATAACACTTTTGAATTTATCTATGTTATATCTAATTCCAAAACCTCCGCCAACAGCAGAATAGTCTCTATTTTTAGAAAATTTTGTAGTGTTATTTAAATAAGAGGTTTGGACATAAGCCTTTAATGCTTTGTTGATAGTATATGTAAGGTTTGGATTTGTATAAAGGTTATATCCTATCTTATCACCGTCAAGATAAGAGATGTTAAATCCGATGGGTAAAAAGAGTGTAAAATTTTTATAACTTTTGCCAATTCCACTACTAATATCTACAAAATTTAAGTCATTGCCATCGGCAGTGTGTGCAAACTCGTTATAGTTATATAGTGAAGAGTATATGTTAAAAAAATTACCAATATATCGATGGGCTAAAGAGAGTGAAGCCATACCATAAGTAGAATCAGTTTTATTGGTATCGTTGATGAGTGTATACGGACCATAGTGTGTTGTTTTAGAGTTTGTGGTTAAATTGATATTGTCATCATGTCCTATTCCAATTTCAACTGAAGCATTAAAAAAGCTTCTTTTTCTCATTTTCTCAATATTTGTTAAATAACTTTGAATCTCTTTTTTAGTGTGATTATCTAATGGTGTTTGTAAAAGTAGTTTAAATTCTTTTTTTGCTTCTTTAAAAAGAGACAATTTATAAAGTGTCTTAGCATAATAGATTTGTGCATTGAGATCATTGGGGGTATCAATCAAAATCATATCAAATTCCATAAGTGCTTCTTCATACTTTTTTGCATTGTAAAGTGTGATTGCTTTTTGGTATTTGTTTAGTCCTGTTCCAAGTTTTAGTGGTGTAGGTAGAGGTTTTATACTTCGTTGTTTTTTATAAAGTTGAAAGATATAAGCATCTTTATGTGTTTTTTTGATCTCTTTCCATGCTATTTTTGCTTTATCTCTATTTTGAAATTCATTACTTATAAGACTATAATAATCTCTCATATGTATAATTTGTGTTGGAAAATCTGTTGTAAGCTGAATCTTTCGAGTATTTTCAATATCTGAACAAGCGGCAAACTTTATAAAATATTTTCCTTGAGTTAAATCTTCTTTTTGCAGTACATATTTATTTACGTCTGCGTGAAGTGACAATAACAACCCAAAGAGTAAAAGCGTTTGCTTCATGTGCATTTTCCTATTATGTATATCTCTATAATATCGGCATGCGTGGATTATTATTTAGTTGTATGCTTGTAAATATTTTCTATCTCTTTTAAATATTTTTTTTGATTTTGAATGCATCTGTCCATAAAAAGAGTAAAAAGTTTACAGTCATTAAGTTCATATGCTTTAAAAAATTCTGCATAAGCTTCTTTAAAACTTGTTTCTTTATAGAGTGTTTTAGCAGTTAAATAGTGCTTGTTTATGGTTTGTTCTTTTCCTTCAAAATCCCCAAATCCAAGTACTTCATAAATAGTGACAGCTCTCTCTTTACCTTTTACCTGCACATGATCAATTTCACGAATTTGATAAGTTTGAGTAAGCTGTTTTTTAGTCTGTTCAGAGATCAGGATTTTTGCACCATAAGTTTTGCATAGACCTTCGATACGAGAACCAAGATTGATACTGTCTCCAATGGCGGTATAGTCACTTCTTCCTTCACTACCCATTTCTCCTACGATTGCATTTCCCGTATGTAGTCCTATACCTATTTTAATCGGTGGGTATGACTTTTCTTTTAATGTTTTATTGAGTATCTCTAATGCTTGTATCTGTTTTATTGCAGCACTTACAGCTTTGTCTGCATGGTTTTTAATTTCAACTGGTGCATTCCAATACGCCATGATTGCATCACCTATATATTTGTCAATCGTTCCTTCATGGTCAATGATAATTTGACTCATTGGAGACATATATGTGTTGAGGTAATCAATCAAAACTTTTGGATTATTAAATCCCTCAGAGATACTGGTAAAATCTCGAATATCACTAAAAAAGATCGTTACTTCAACTTCAGATACCGAGAAATGATCTTTTGAGCTTTTAAGAAGTTTTGCTGCCACTTGTGGAGAAACTTTTTTAGAAAATTTTTCAGAAATCATCATTTTTTGTCTATTTTCAAAATAAATTTTTATAAAGGTCAAAACGAAAATTGTGATAAGCGTGCTAAGAAGTGGATAAGCAAAATTTGGAAGAAGTCGTTCCTCAAAAAGCATATTATAAAAATATCCCATTTCTAACATTAAAAACCCCACAATTAAACCAAATGAAAGAAGAGGTGTTGCAAAAGAGATGATAAGGGCTGATACTAATACACTGATAATAATTGCAATTATAGTTTTCCCCCTGATATATGAAGGAGATGCAATAATATCACTGTTTATTAAATTATCGATCGCATTTGCATGTACTTCAACGCCAGGATATACACTTTCATAGGGCGTTGCTCTAAGATCAAGTAATCCAGCCGCAGAAGTACCTAATAGTATAATATTTCCCTCAATATCTTTTTTTTCAAAACTATTGTTATAGATATCTAAGGCAGAGATATATTTATAACTTTTTGCTCCTCCTCTATAGTTTATAAAAAGTCGTCCTTGTTCATCTGTAGGGATTTCTAAATCACCCATTTTGATGCCACTTATCCCATTTTCATCATAAAAAATTTCAACTTTTTTTTCCCCTAAGAGTGTTCGTATCATTTCAAAAGAGAGAGAAGGATAGATGCTGTCATCATAAGAGAAGAGTAGAGGTACATAGCGAACAACCCCATCGCTATCTGGAAGGGTATTAAAACTTCCGCTTGAATATGCAGATTGTTGCAGTATAGGGACATTTGTTGTGATGCCTTGTGCTTTAAAAAGATGCTCTTGTTCATCTTTACCATGTTGTATAAACATTGCATCGTTACTTGGTGGTTCATTTTTAATATTGTTTTCAAAATTAAATACAAACCCAGCAATTGTTGGTGTTTGAGAAAGTGTGTTGGCTAAAATACTATCAAAATCAGGTAAGTTTTCAATAGAAATATTTGCCTCTTTTGCGATATTTATAGGAGAGCTACTATCTTTCTCAGCAAAGACCATATCGAGTCCAATGATTGCCGCACCAGAATTTGTCAAATTTTCTAAAATTGTTGCGATTTTATTTCTACTCCATGGCCATTGCCCTAGAGATTTTAGGGACTTTTCATCTACATCTACAATCATGATACGCTGATCTGCAGGAAGTTCTCCTCGATAAATAAATGCGCTATCTGTTATGCTCGAATTGATATTATTCATAAACTTTGTATCTTGTAAAAATAGATACTCCATCGATAGCATTAACAAAAGTGTAGTCATTATAATAATAAAGTTTGATTTTAAAGTGCTCATAGCGAAAGGTTTAGCAATTTATGTTCCATTCATAAAGTACTTATTTTTGCCGATATTGTAAATTAAGATATAAATTGAATTAGGAATTGTCAGTGAAACATTTTATTTTAGCAACTATTATTATACTTTTTGTTGGATGTGGTTCTAGCCATACGCCTCCAGAAAATCAAAACGTGGATACCCCTTCTGAACCTACTAAACAAGAAACACCAAGCAGTGCAAAAAATATTTTCACTATTGGAGACGACCAAAATGTACTAGAGGGGAATAGTGTAAAAATAAACGCAAGTTTGTTAGATAAAAGTAAAGAATTTACCAAATATACATGGAAAGAAGATGGAGAAATTCTTTCTACTTCTGAAGAGTTTACCTCTGAAAACTTATCAGCAGGTGAACATCATATCTCACTAGAAGTAACTGATGGCGATGGAAATGTTTATGCAGACAGTATACTGGTCGTAATCAAAAAAGAGGTTGAAACGAATAGCCCTCCAATTGCTAAAAGTTTAAATTTTGAGTTGAACGAAGATGAACAATATTTAGGCTCACTTGCCGGAAATGATGAGGATGGAGATGAGTTAAGTTACCTTTTTGTCTCTTTTCCAAAACACGGAAAACTAACTGGAAGTTCTGCAAATTTAAGATATACACCTGATGCCAATTATAATGGAAATGATAGTTTTGTATATAAAACAAATGATGGAACAATTGATTCTGCGTATGCAACAGTAAATATAGAGATAGCCACAGTAAACGATGTACCAGTAGCGACTACACAAAATATTAGCCTTGTTGAAGATAGTTTTAAAGATATTATTTTAGCGGGTACAGATATCGAGAGTGATGATTTGACTTTTGCAATAGTAACTGCACCATTACATGGCGTATTTGATGGTACAAGGTATACCCCAAATCCAAACTATCATGGATCTGATAGTTTTACATTTCAAGCAAGTGATGCAACAGATGACTCTGTACCTGCTCTTGTTACTATTGAAGTAAGTTCTCTTAATGATTTGCCGATAGGTGTTGCAGATACTGCTAATACACCTGAAGATACTCCCATTATTATAAATGTTTTAGCTAATGATAGCGACACTGAAAATGCGTTACTGACAATAAGTACGATTACACAACCCGATAATGGTATCGTTCAAATTATTGATAACAATATTAGCTATACCCCAAACCTCAACTTTTATGGTGTAGATACCTTTACCTATCAACCTAGAGATGATTCAGAAAATGGTCTTGCTGTTACGGTTACAGTAACCATAACAAGTATTAATGATGTACCTATTGCTACTTCTCAAACTTTTACGTTAAATGAAGATACAAACAAATCAATAACACTTATTGCAACTGATGTAGAAAATGATACATTAACTTATATTCTTGATACAAATACAACCAATGGTACATTGTCATTCACCTCAAGTGGGCAAATTACTTATACACCGAATGCAAATATTTATGGATCAGACAGCTTTTCCTATCATGCACAAGATCAACTAAATAGTTCCAATGTGGAAACGGTTAATATTGCTATTGCACC
>JADGDK010000002.1 GCA_016744895.1 Campylobacterales bacterium
GTATGGATACTTCAGTCCACCAGTTTTTGTAGCCATGGCAATTGTAATTGCTGTAGCACTAGTACCATCTTTTTTGACTGCATACATTTCACTATCTGTTGGACCATAGATAACCATATCATTTGTAAAGGCACGAATTCTATCTGTTTTGCCATTTGAAGAGATATATTTGTGGTCTCCTGTTGTGATATTATATCGTGAAATATTGTGACTTGCATCTATAAAATAGATACTATCTCCACTAAAATAATAACTACTTGCTGCGGCACGAATTGCTTTAGTTGCTACTGTACCATCCATAGGTGTTGCAATGCCAACTACAAGTTCATTAAGAGTACCAGTTGCTTTGTCTAATTTATAAAAATGTCCATCAACATCAAAAGCACTTTGTGTCGTACCTCCAATATCACCAATAAACTTATATTTTGAAGTAACCTCTTTGATATTTGTACATGTTAAATCAAGTGTACATTTTTGAATTTGCTTTGTGCTATTACCTGATGCATTTGAGTCATAAACGATATAACCATCTGTTGCTGCCCCAAAAGAAGCATAAGAGAGTGCAAGTAATTTTTTATTCTCAAATGCCAATGCTGTATCAGTTGCTGACATGTCTGGTGTTATAAGGATAGAATCTCCAGCTGCATTTTTAGCACTCATATACTGCTTTGATCCTAAATAGTCAATTTTTGTGTAACTTGGACTACTTATATTTGTATCTGTACTATGGGCAATAGCTACAGGGGTAGTTGTGCCTTTTACCATAGATATTTGATATGGATTGTTTCCGGAGACATAGCCTAGTGTATTTACATGAAGATTTTTATAGCTATTTGTACTTGCGTTATATTCCAAACTTGTAGAAAGAACTGGATAGCTTACATTTGTTGTATCATCATTTGATAATACTAAAGTATCTGGACTATTTGGATCAACAACCCTAGCATTTTTTAATGATCCTAATGCAGAATGTTTTGTGTTTCCATAAAATAGATAACTTTGCGTTCCTTCTGTTTGAGGTATTAGCTTGATAACTTTTTCATTATCACCACTATTTATGTTTCCGTCACTACTTACATCATCATTGCCACAGCCTACAAATAACAGTGCTGTAAAAACAGCAACCGATAATCTTAATTTACTCTTTATCATACTCGCTCCTTTGTTTTGAGTATCACAATATAACCAAGGTCTGTTAATTTAGTATATAATAAGTTTTTCTTATGTAATTAGTTTGTAGCCAATACCTTTGTGATTGATTATTTTTCCTTTCCCAATACGTTGCCTCAATTGTGCTATATAGGCTCTTATTGCATTTTCACTTGGAACTTGTGAAGGACTCCAAAGTCTGTTTGTAATTGTTTCTAATGTAATGATTTGGTTCTTGTATTCTAAAAAGAGTTCCAGTAAAAATATAGATTTAAGTTGGAGTTTTGCATCTGTGCCATGATGATAAACTTTTCGCTGTGAAAAGCAGTAATAACAATAGTCATTAAAGTATACTTTTTCTTTAAAATGTCCCACTCTTTTAAGAAGTGTTTTGATCCTACATGCTAATTCATCCAAATCACAAGGCTTTTTTACATAGTCATCACAACCACAAATAAATGCATTTTTTAAAGTTTTTATATCTTTATAGGAGGTCAGAAAAATAGCAGGTATATTGTCACCACTTTGGCGTAAACTTTTTAAAAGCTCCATGCCATTTATATGAGGTACATTGATGTCAAGAAGATAGAGATCATATCTATTTTTATAATGTTTTTTAAGTGCCTCTTCTCCATCGTTTACAATGTCAATATGATAGTCATGCGTACTTAGAAAATCTTCTAAAGTATTTGCAAAAAGTACATCATCTTCTAAAAGTAGGATTTTTCTTTGATTTATCATTTGAGTATATCCATAGCATTTAGTCATGCTATGGATTTATTTGTCTAGAATTTATAAGAAGCGTTTAGATAAAAATATCGTCCAGGCTCATTAAGTAACATAACATCATCAACAGCAGTTCCAGCCGCAGTACCTGTTGTAATAAGTGTTAAATCTCTATAAGTATTTGTTGTTGCATAGGCCTCATCCAAAATGTTATCCACACCAAATGTAAGCCCGATACCATTTGAAAACTCTTTGTTTACTTTTAGATTTAAAACTGTATATCCATCAAGTGCTTGTTCACCATTGTCTGCATCATAATCATCCCAATCCGCTACTGCAACCATATCTAGTTTTGCACTAAGAGAGTGATCATAATCATATCCTATACCAATATTTGCTTTTAGAGGATTGATCTCCGCTAAATCTGTGTCAGTTTGTCTCGCTATTGGATCATCCTTTTCACCTTTTTTATAAGCAATACCATAATCCATATAGAGGCTGTCAGTAGCTAAGTATGCACCACTTACTTCTGCACCATAAATTGTTGCATCGATGTTTTCAAAAACATTTACAGCTGGTGATTTTGAACCATTAAAGTAGATGTAGTCTTTTAACATACTATAAAAGATTTTTGTTTTGATACTAAAACTATCATATACTTTTTCAAAACCTAGGTCTATTTCATAATTTGTAGTTTGATCAAGCGTAGGAGTACCCACTAATGTTGTAGCACTAGATGAACCTGATGACATAAAATATAATTCTCTAGGATCTGGAACCCTTGAAGATTTACCAATTCCTGCAAAATATCTTAAGCTATCACTAGCATTGATTGTTGCAAAAACATTTGCATTTACAGAACTATAATCATTATTTTGAGCAGATCCACCATTCTCTACTTCAGTATCATCAAATCTAGCTCCAAAGTCTAAATCAACACTATTGATTTTTGAACTTGTTTTAAGAAAAATTGCTTTGTTTACACTTTCAGCATCATGAAGACTTCTTTTGATTTGACCTTGAGAGTCTCCACCTGGAAATCTCATATAGTCTCCACCAACAGATTTGTAGTACTGACCATCCCAGTTTCTAGTGCTTGTATCTAAACCAACTGTTACATAAGTGTTTGAGATGTCAAAACTATTTTTAAGTTTGTATCCTTTCATCTCTGTTGTTAAATGGTTTGTGATATCCCCAAAAGGTTGACCATTTGCAGGATTTGTAGCGACTGCTTTTTTTCTATATATGATGCTCATTGGGTGATCAACTTGTGAATTATAAGCTTGGAAATTAAGTGCTTTAGAGTATGTACCGATATTTCTGATTTCATACTCTACATTAATGATATCTGAATCATCCCATACTGCATCCATTTTTGAAGAGGGATAAAGTACATTATCACTTCTGCTTCCTGTATAGCTTACTTTGATATCTTGATCATCTGAGATATGTCCAAAGATTTTTGCCATGAAAGTTGTCTTCTCAAATGCATCCATATCTTCATATTTTGGTTGAAATTGTATCCCTTTACTTGTTGTTCCTGTTGTAGCGTTTATAAGTTGCTGGGCAAAATTATCTCCATTGCCATCTTCATATTGTTCACCTTTCTCTTTTGCTATTGTAAAAAGTGCTTTAATATCTTCATTTCCACCATGCAGTGTAAGTGAACCTTTTTGATATCCAAAACTACCAGCATTGAGATTGATCTCTCCACCAAAATCACTTTGAGGCTCTTTTGTAGTAATATTTACAAGTCCACTGAGGGTTCCAAAGTGTTCTACATCAAATGGTCCCTCTTTGATTTCAACATTTTCAACGATATGCGTTGCAACGTGTGAAGTTGGTGGATCCATTCTATTTACACATGCTCCACATACTTTTGTACCATCAATAATAATATTGATATTATCTCTTTTTTGACCTCTTAAGATGATGTCATTTGCAATTCCACTTCTTCTAACTAATGATGCGCTTGGTACATTTTTTACAAGAGCTTCTGCAAGATCAGCAGACTTTAATTCTTCTGAACCTACATTTTTTACTGTTACTGTATTGATCTGTTCTTCAACAACTACTTTATCTAAGTCTGCACTCTGCACTAAAGTTGCAACACTTAGTGATAAAAATATCATTCTTTTTCTCATCCTGTTTAATCCTCCTAAAGATTTGGTGTATTTTAATATTCACGTGTTAATTATTTGTTAAATTTTAACCCCCTTTTTTGTAAGATGTAAAATTAATTTTAAAAGAGGAAATAAAGTGCAAAAAATATTAAAGATTCTACATAACTTAAATGAATTAGTTATGTTTAAGCATTCTATCTTTTCACTACCATTTATTTTTATAGCTATGATCGTTTCTGCTAATGGATGGTTTGGATGGAAACTCTTTGTACTTGGTATTTTAGCAGCTGTGAGTGCAAGAAATTTTGCTATGGGATACAATCGATATGCTGATATTGATATTGACAAAGATAACCCAAGAACAGCAAATAGACCAAGTGTTGATGGTCGTTTAAATAAAAATACGATACTTGCATTTACAATTATAAACGCTTTGATTTTTATCGTAGTAGCTTATTTTATCAATGATCTTGCCTTTTGGCTCTCTTTTCCTATATTAGTCATTTTAGGAGGCTATTCACTTTTTAAAAGATTTTCCTCTTTTGCACATCTTATCCTTGGAGTCTCTTTAGGGCTAGCACCAATAGCAGGTGTGGTTGCAGTTGAAGGACAAATTACTCTTTGGTCCCTATTTTTAGCTATTGGTGTTATGTTTTGGGTGGCTGGGTTTGATCTTTTGTATTCACTTCAAGACATAGAGTATGATAAAGAGGTGGAGCTTCACTCTATCCCTTCTATTTATGGTTCAAAATGTACGCTGTTTCTTTCAAAAATCTTTCATGGACTTACAATTTTATTTTGGCTCTTTTTTGCATATACGTCACATAGTGGTTTTTGGATTTATTTAGCAATTATCGCTTCTGCAATTATTTTATTTTATGAACATGTGATTGTAAACAGAGATTTTACGAAAATAGATAAAGTTTTTTTTACTCTTAATGGTTATCTAGGTATAATGTTTTTAATTTTCGTAATCATTGATAAGGTTATCTGAACATGGATATTAGATTCGTTGCAACTTCTTTAGATATACATTTACAACTTCTCGACGGATCGTCTGATGAGTTATTTCGAAAAGAGTATCGTGTATTATCTGATTTTGAAGAAGATGCTGTGGGTCAGTGGCTCAAACTTGCAAAAGCACGAGGAGAAACATCAGATAGTGATGATGTGCTTTTAAAACTTATAGTTGAACTGCATAAAAAAGTTGATGTATTAACTGCTCTTATTAAAAAAGAAGAACGGCAACTTTTACAACTTGAAATTGATAGTAAAATTTGTGAAATTGGATTTGATCACATTAAATTAGAAGAGGGTATATTTCAAAAAGATAGAGAGTATTATTGTCGTATTGATATGCCTGTTTTTCCAAAGAGAGAGATGCCTATATTTATCAAAGGGCTTGATAACAATATTGCGCAAATTGTTTTGATGCATGAGGCAGATCAAAAAGATTGGAATGCTTATGTCACAGCACGTGAGCGTATCATGATACGAGAGATGAGAACCCAGACATGATTATAGAGATGATTGCTTTTATCGCTTTTGCTATTGTTTTAATATTGCTTATCATCTATTTTTATTATAGAGATAAGGGGATTGTTAAACAGTTAGAATTGTATGAGATGGCTATTGATGATCTTAATGTAAGGCTACATAAAGTAGAAGATAGAGACGATATAAGTAACAAGACAGATCATATTCCAAACTTTACTAATGAACTAGACAAAATTGAAGAAAATTTAACGGGAAAACTTGACGAGTTAAGTGACCCTCTTTTGAAAACCATAAGAGCGATCAAAGATATGGAAGCTGAGATCAAAAGA
Source organism: Campylobacterales bacterium (assembly GCA_016744895.1). Classification (GTDB taxonomy): domain Bacteria; phylum Campylobacterota; class Campylobacteria; order Campylobacterales; family QNZT01; genus SZUA-1433. The sequence goes on from JADGDK010000002.1 coordinate 5,825, forward strand.
ATTGATGATAGTGTCAATGAACGTATCAATAAACTAGAATCAAATACCAAACTCTCTTCGATGTCAAATAGCGCAAAATTAATCAATGAAAAAGCAATAGTAGATCTTTATAAGGCAGGGTATAGTGCTGAAGAAATTGCTAAAAGAGAGAGAACTCCTATTGGTGAAGTAGAATTGATTTTAAGGATTGCAAATCTTAGATAGCGTACACCCCTCTTGGCGAGAGATTTTACAAAATGCTTTGAATGCATTAGATGCAGATTATTTAGAGTTCTTACAAAATGATACAACCTATTTTCCAGATAAAGAAAACTTCCTTAATACCTTTAAAACACTCTCCTTAGATGATACAAAATATATTCTCTTTGGACAGGATCCTTATCCACGATATGAGAGTGCTATTGGATATGCTTTTATCGATGGAAAAGTAGAATCTCTTTTTAGTGAAAATGGTCTCTCTAAAGAAGTAAATCGAGCAACAAGTCTTAGAAATTTCATGAAAATGGCTTTTGTCTGTGAAAATGAACTCAAAGATGATTTTTCAAAAGAAGCAGTTGCAACCATTGACAAAACGCCTTATATTAAAAGTATCTATCAATTAAAAGATAACTTTGAAAAAAATGGTGTCCTTCTTTTAAACATGGCTTTGGTCTTTACTGCCAAAGAGGACTCGAAAAAACATGTTAAAGCTTGGAATGTTTTTATCAAAGCACTCTTAAAAGGTTTGAAATCAAAAGATATAGACTTGATTCTATTTGGAAAGATGGCTGAGGTTTTAGAGAAAGTAGAAGAGGCACAAAGTTTTACAAAACATACAATGCCTCATCCTTATAATATTAGTTTTATTACCGATCAAAATGCGCATAGACTTTTCAAGCCTATGCACTTATTGGCTTTTTAAGTTTTTCGTCAACCATTGCATCTAAAAGTTTAAAAAGCATTGCACTAGATTCTTCCATTTTTGTAAAATTTTCGATTAAAAGATTTAGTCTATTACTGTTTATACCATTATCTATTACATCTTGGATATTTTTATTGGCATAAAAATGTACTTTTTGATGTGGTATATCTATATCTTTAAATTGTTTTAGATCATCAAGTGCATCTTTACCCTCATTTGCATACCATTGACCTAATCTACAGCTAGTATGATCTCCAGATATTAGTTTAGGTTGGGTATTTAGCGTTTCTCTATAGGCATTTGACTTAAAAGAGATATGATCAGCCTTGATTAATGATACAAAGTTTGAAAGTTCTAGCGCATAAGAGAAGTGTGCTGTTTGTTGCGCCATGCTATTGAGCTCTTCCAAAGCGTTTTGAAACTCTGATACGGTATCTCCAGATTCAACGGTTATTGTATTGATCTCTTCGGAGTTTGTTTGGATTTGATTTGTCTCTTGTTGGAGTGTTTGTATTGTGATTGAGATCTCGGAGGTTGCTTTTTGGGTGCGTTCTGCTAGTTTTCTTACTTCATCAGCAACAACTGCAAATCCTCGACCATGCTCGCCTGCTCTGGCGGCTTCAATTGCTGCATTTAGCGCAAGGAGATTGGTTTGGTCTGCAATATCTTTGATAAGATTTACAACTGATGTGATTTCATTTGCTCTTTCATTCAGTGAGTTGATGGCATGAGTGACATTGGTTATTAGGTCAGCTAAATTATTAATTTTTTCAGATAATTTCTCTGTTTTTTCTAGACTAGCATTTGATTTTTGGGCAGTAATGTTTGCGATACTACTAATCTCTTTCATATGTTCTGTTGTATCATGAACACTGTTTCTCATTGTAGAAATTCCATACTGTATACCACCACCAATATCTGCAAATTTTACTCTTAACTCTCCTTTAATTTTGCCATCAGCTGCTTCGGTTATTGCATGTACACCTTTTGCTATATGTGCGCAATTAGTTTTAAATTCACCTTTAAGTCCTGCACATTGAAGATTTCGATGAGTGTTTCCTTCTGAAGCTTGTTCTATTGAAGTGGCAGATTCTCTCATGAGTGCTTCTACTTGGTCTAGCATATTGTTGATATTCCAAGCAGACTTTGCCAAAGGGTCTTTTGGGTCAACTCCTGTGATCCTAGACTCTAGTTTTCCTTGTGATGCATCATAAGTTATTTTTTCTATTTTTAAAGCTAAAGTTGATTTAGTTTTGGATTTTTGCAATAAACTCATCATAAGAAACCCCTTCTTCTTTTAATACATTTGTTAAATAGTCCATAGAAACATTGATACCGTTATTTTTCTCTAATCTTAACATCTCAGCATATAGTGGTTTGATAGTCTCTATTGCTTTTGGATTTGGTTTTCTTCTGACAGAATAGTAACCGATGATTTTGCCGTTGTCGTCATACGAAGCTGTCACATTGGCAAATACCCAGTAAAAACCACAATCAGCTGATAGGTTTTTTACATAAGCAAATATTTCTTCTTTGTTTTGGACTCTGTCCCAAAGAAGTTTAAAGATAGCTTTTGGCATGTTTGGATGTCTGACAATCTTATGAGATTTTCCTAAAAGCTCCTCTTCTGTCATCATAGCCATATCCATAAATATCTCATTACAATAGGTAATTTTTCCAGATGTATCAGTTTTTGAGATGATAAAATCTTCTTCTTTCATAACTCTTTCATGATTGTTTGGCTTCGGCGCACTCACATTAATCTCCTTAGTTAAATACTTTGCTATAATATCGGACAAAAATTATTCTTTTTTAGGGATGGGAAAATATATGTTGATAGATGGACATGGGAGAAGTGTAAACTACCTTAGGGTTTCAGTAACCGAACGATGTAATTTTAGATGTCAGTACTGCATGCCAGATAAGCCTTTTTCATGGGCTCCAAGAGAGAACTTACTCTCATTTGAAGATCTTTTTTTGTTTATCAAAGCAGCAATTGATGAAGGCATAGACAAGATCAGAATCACTGGTGGAGAACCGCTTTTAAGAACAGATTTGGATGGTTTTATCAAGATGATCAGTGATTATAAGAATGATATTGATTTAGCATTGACTACAAATGGTTATCTTTTACCACAAACTGCTCAAAAATTAAAAGATGCAGGATTAAATAGACTTAATATCTCACTAGATTCTTTGAAGCCTGAAGTAGCACATCAAATTGCACAAAAAGATGTCTTAAAAGATGTCTTAAAAGGAATTGAAAAAGCATTAGAAGTAGGGCTCAAAGTAAAGATTAATATGGTTCCATTAAGAGGGATAAATGATAGAGAAATTGTTGATATTTTGGACTTTTGTAAAGCCAGAAATATTGAAGTAAGATTTATCGAGTATATGGAAAATGCTTTAGCAAAAGATGAACTCAAAGGGCTTTTAGGTAAAGAGATATTAGATCGTGTCAAAGAAAAATATACGATTACAAAAGTAGGTCGTGAGGGGGCAAGTCCATCATTTTCTTATCATACCGAGGATAGATATAAGTTTGGTTTAATTGATCCTCACAAGCATGATTTTTGCGAAGATTGCAATCGTATTCGGCTCACAGCAGAGGGGAACCTCATACCATGTCTTTATTTTGATGAGGCGATGAGTATCAAAGATGCTGTTCAAAGTGGAGATGTACCTAAAGCAGTTGAGATTTTAAGAACAGTTCTTAAAGATAAACCAAAAGAGAATCGCTGGAATGATGAAGATAGCGAAACTTCTAGTAGAGCTTTTTATGAGACTGGTGGTTGATGCTTCCACTGGTTGAATCGTTTTATTCATTTCAGGGTGAAGGAAGATTTGTTGGGACCCCTTCAATTTTTGTAAGACTTGGCGGTTGCAATCTTGGTTGTGTAGGATTTGGAGTAACAATAGATGGACATGTTGGATGTGATTCTCTCAAAGCAGTCAATCAAGAGCATTTTGGACATACCTGGGACAAAGTTAATGATCTTATCCCTATCATAAATGAGTATTTACAAGATTTAGATTTTTGTCCAGATATCGTTTTCACAGGTGGAGAGCCACTTCTTCATTATCAAAATCCGATACTTTTAAGTGCACTTTCTCATTTTCATAAGCATCGAATTACATTCGAGACCAACGCCACTATCGAGATAGATTTTGAAAAGTATCCTGTCTATAAAGATATCACATTTGCTATGAGTGTAAAGCTAGAAAATAGTGGTGAATTAAAATCAAAACGTATTCAGTATGAGGCGATACGAGCTATTATCGTAAATACACAATATTCATTTTTTAAATTTGTCTTAAGTAAAAATGATATAGATACAAAAGAGATAGAAGAGATAACAAAACCTTTCAATGATACTAAGATTTATTGTATGCCGATGGGAAGTACAGCCAAAAAATTAGCACAAAACGATAAAGCTGTTGCCAACTTTTGTATAAAAAAAGGTTATAATTATGTTGATCGCATGCATATACGATTGTGGGATAACGAGGAGGGTAGATAGTTATGATTATACGTAAGTTATTTAAATTTGAAAATGCTCATGTCGTACGTGGTTGTACCAGTGAGCGATGTAAATATAGTATCCATGGACACTCTTATAAAATAGAAGTTTTGTTTGAATCAAACTATTTAGATCACGGACAGATGGTTTATGATTTTGGCTTGACAAAGCTTATGATCAAAGAATTAATCGATTCTTTTGACCATGCAACCGCACTTTGGAATAAAGATGACAAGGATTATTTAGAATCCATCAAAAAACATAGCTTTCGATGGGTAAGTCTTCCTGTATCTCCTTCTGCAGAACAGTTTTCAAGAATTATATTTTTGATGGTAGATAAATTGCTATCACAAACCCAAATGGCAAATGGTGAAAAAGAGGTTCAAGTTCATAGTGTTATTGTTCATGAGACTGATACAGGTTACGCTCAAGGATTTCGAGACGATGCCTATAGTAAACTGATGGGAGAGATCAATCTTTCAGATATTATTTTTTCACAGCAAGTCAAAGATGAGTGGAGTGATCCATTGATGTGGGATAAACTTTTAGAGAATAAGATATTTATAAACCCAGCTCCTAAATAAAACACTTTCAACTCATTTTAATTATTAAGATGTAAAATAGAGTTACTTTAATTTTAAGGAGAAGGAATATAATGAAAAAAACACTTATTTATTCATTGGTAGTAGCAGCATTTTTAGTAGGATGTGGTGATAAAGAGGGTGCTAGCATTGCTAGTTCAGTTAAAGAGACAGCAAGTAATGTTGCTGAGAAAACAACTGAGACTACAGCAAGTGTAGTTGAGAAAACTAAAGAGGTTGCTAAAGAAGCAGCAACAAGTGCAGTTGAAGTTGTTAAAGAGGGCGGCGATGTTGCTGTTGCTGCTAAAGATGCTGTTACTAAGACAGCTGCTAGTGCAGTAGAGTCAACTAAAGAAGCAACAATGTTAGCAGTAGATGTTGTAAAAGATGCAGGTTCTGAAGTAGTTGAAAAAGCTGAAGAAGTAGTAAGTGATGCAACTGCAGCAGTAGCTGGAGCAGCTGCATCAGCTGGTGATTCTATTGCAGGTGTGTCAGCTTATACAAAATGTAAAGCATGTCATGGTGCAAATGCTGAGAAAAAAGCACTTGGTACTAGTAAAATCATCGCAGGATGGGATGCAGCTGAAACTGTAAAAGCTATGAATGGTTATAAAGATGGTACTTACGGTGGTGCTATGAAAGGTGTTATGAAAGGTCAAGTAGCAACTATGAGTGATGCAGACATTGCAAATGTTGCAGCATATATCGCTACGTTGAAATAAATTTCAAGGTAGAAGACTTATATTGTAATTCTGGAAAAGGAGCGCGTATTTGTAACGCTCCTTTTCCTATACTAAACGTTGAGTTTCACACAGTGTGATTTTATACTTGACCTTTTTATGAAGTAAACTCTTTAAAATCTTCTCTTAAAAAATTCCATCTTATTGGTATAAATTTAACATAATCATCTTGTTTTAATTCATTTTTATCTGCATTTATAATGATTATTCCATTACAGTGATTTAAAACATTTACCATTCCCGGTGCAAATTTCTTTAAAGGTGTAAAAGTTGTGCCATCAAATGTTCCAGGTATGATATTTGATAATGGTCGGTTTGATAGGATTTTTTGTGATAATTTAGCTGTTATTCCATCATGATAACAAGCTTTTTGTCCACTGAGCTTGCTAATCATAAACTTACCAAATACCTCAAAGTTTAAAGCAGATGCAAGTGGGTTTCCAGGAAGATTCAAAATGAGTGTTTTCCCTATTTTCCCAAATGTAGTAGGCTTTCCTGGCTTTATTTGAACTTTGCTAAAAAATGTTTCCATACCAAGTTGTCCAAATGCCTCTTTTGTATAGTCTGCTTCTCCAACACTTACACCTCCACTAGTGACAATGATATCGCAATCAAGAGTAGATTTGATAAGGTTTTTGAGTGACTCTATATTGTCATCACTTTTTCCAACAAATCGTGTTTGACATCCTAACTCTTCACTTCGTGAAAGTAGATAAGGTGTATTAGAGTTATAAATTTGTGAATCATTAAGTCTTTCATGATGTAGTTTTAACTCACTACCTGTAGCAAAGATTCCAATACTTATTTTACGATAGACTTCTACATGAGTGATACCTTGGCTGGCTAACAACCCTATATGTGAAGCGTTAATGACATCTCCAAGGTTGAGGATTATCTCACCTTTATTTATATCTTCACCAATATATCTAATATTTGCGCCTACCGCAACAGGTTGTTCAATTGTTATAGAAGTTTCACGCTCTTGGGTATTTTCTTGTGGAATAATAGTCTCAACACTTTTAGGAACATTTGCACCTGTTAAAATTTTAATACATTCCCCATCTTTTAATACATAAGTTTGACTATCACCAGCTAAAAGTTTTCCTATTATAGTATAAGAACTTGCTTCACCTTTTAACCCATAGCCATCCATTGCAGAATTATTAAAAGTTGGTAAAGAAATAGTTGCTAGGTAACTTTTAGAAGATACACGAGCGATAGCATTTTCTATAGGAATAGTTTCTGTAGAAAGAGGAGGGAGATGTTTTTCTATAAGGTTTAGCGCTTCATAGATAGTAACAGCCATAAAAATCCTTTTTAGATCTATTATACCCAAGTGTAAAGAAATAATTTCATGTGTCGATGTAGGAAGTAAGAAATAAAATGGTTTAAGGAATTTTCTATGAAAAGAAATGGTTTTACAATGGTAGAGTTAATTTTTGTGATTATTATTATTGGTATATTAAGTGTTGCTGCGATACCTAAATTTGGTGATATCAAGGATAGAGCAAAAGTAAATACTGAATATAGTGCTTTATCAGGTTTAGATAGTGCAATTGTTGCTGCTATGGAATTTCACGCTGATGATAATGATGGTAATATTGGCGTTATTTGGAGTCCAGACCCAGATGGAAATGAACAAACATATAATGCTGCTAATGCAGCTGGTGAAGTATTCAATAAAATTGCAAAAAAAGGTGATAATCTAGAGATATTAAAATATATCAATATGGATGAAAATGGTAGTGTATCTGCTACAGCCAATAGTGGATCTAATGGCGCTTATGACATCTTATTTATTACGGGGGCGGCTTCAGATTCATCTACAGGAGTAAAACAGCCAACTGCTGAGACTGTTGGAAAACCTGATAAAAATGATTTTTGGATATTTAATGGCAGTCCTGTAACTGTTTATGTGAACCATTTTGCTGATATAGCAGCACAAACAGTAATTGAAAGTGGAGAGATAAAGCTTATTGATAATGATGCTATTGTTACTGATTTTACAAATGTTGGAGCTACAGGTACATCAACTGAAGTTGGTGTATCTTTGGCAAGTGGTGGTGCAATTTTAACAGTTCAATAACTTATAATAAGACTCATAAGGTATATAAAGTATATTTTATATACCTTTAACCTTTCTACACAATATATAAAATAATATTTACTATTCATCTTCTCAATCTTGCCGATTTACACAATATATAAAGATAAAAAGGACAAATCATGAAAAGAAATGGTTTTACTATGATTGAATTAATTGTCGTAATTGTAATTATAGGTATTTTAGCCACTGTATCACTTCCAAAGTTTACTAATGTCAAAGATATGGCAAAAGCCAATAGTGAGCTATCAAGCGTATATAGCCTTGATCCGGCAATCATGGCTGCAATTGAGTATCGTAGTAAAAGTTATGGTGATACAAAAGTAAATTGGCATCATTATGATGATATGAATGATACAGTTAGTGGAAATAGAGCAGGTCACTATAAGGACATTAATGAAGAACATTTAGTGTTTTCTAAAATTGCTAAACGAAACAAAGATTTTGAGATTATAGGATGGAAAGCTATTGATTCACTTGGCAATTCATCTTATAATGATGGACTTTATTATGATGCAATTGCACTTAAAGTAGAAGCTACAAAAGCAGATACAGGTGCAAGATATCCAACAGATGCCCCAGGACTTGATGTTGAAGGAGAACCTGATCGTAATGATTTTTGGGTATTTAACCCTTCAAGGATTGATTTAAGTATTACAACAAGAAATGCAAGATCTCCTATCAATTCAACAATAGTTGCATCTGGTGAGATTAAACTTATAGATGTTAATGGGACAGCACCTGTAGTTGCTGTTACTGATATTGGTATGACAGGTCTTACCAATAATACAGCTGCTGTATATTATTTTAGTGCCACTGCACAATAAAAACTTTTGTTATAAAGATAGATTTTTCTATTTTTGTAACAAATTATTACATAACTAAAAAAAATTAACCTAATTTATCTTTATAAGTTCATATTTAGTTTACCTTGTCGATATAATAGTATATAAAAACATACTAGGACAAGATTATGATAAAACGAAATGGCTTTACTATGATAGAACTTATCTCTGTAATTGTAATTATCGGTATACTCTCATCGATAGCAATTCCAAAATTTACTGGTGTAAAAGATCAAGCAAATAAATCAACGGAACTTGCAACAGCAGCTTCAATTGGTGTAGCGTTAGAGTCTATTCATGGAACTTGGAGTATTAGTGATGGAGATTTTGACTGGAATAATGATGGTGTGGATGATAATATAGATGTAGACTTGTCTGAAAGTGGTTATCCTTTAGATCTTTCTAGAAATGAAGATGCCCTTGGTGCTTTAATCAAATCTTCTGGAAATAGTGGCTTTAAAAAACAGACTTTAGGTACATTAAATGACATTGCAAACAGCATATTTTCAATATATACAGCAAAAGCATCAGATCCTACAACGGGAGTCAATGCGTCAAAAGAGATAGAGGGTAAACCAGATAAAAATGATTTTTGGCTTTATATGGCAGATACCAATTCGACACAGAAATGCTTTGTGAGTACAAGCGCAAGTAAAGAGAGACAAATCATGAGTGGAGATTTTATGCTTATTGATGTCAATAGCTCCTCTCCTACTAGCTTTTTAGATGATGATCTTGGTTTATCATTTAAAATAGAGTGTCGTTCATAACACTATTGGCTAACAACTTCAGCCATAGACCACATAGGTAGAAAGATACCAAGGGCTAAGAGCGTGACAAAACCGGCGAGTGCAGCGATCATGATAGGTTCAATATATGTTGAAATATTGTCAACTAAATCGTTGTATTTGGCATTATAGTAGCTATCAACTTTTTCCAGCATCTTATTGAGTGATCCACTGGTCTCTCCTGCTTTAATCATTTGGATGATCATATTTTCAAACTGACCACTACCTTTAAATCCTTGGGTCAGTGTCTTTCCTTCCTCTATTGACTCTTCAACCATAGTAAAGCGCTCTTTTAAGTAATCATTCTCAACAATATTTTTTGCAATTCCTAATGACTTAATGATAGGAATACCTGAATTTGTAAGCTTGTTAAAAACAAACATAAATCTTCCTGTCATAGAGAGATGTGTTATTTTTCCAATAAGATAAATATTTAATATATATTTATCTATGAAATATTTGTATTTGCCTTTTTTATTGTAGAGTGTGATATGTACAAAAATAATAGCAATGATAGCGATCAATAAAAATAGTCCACTGTCCCTTATAAAAGTTTCGATATTTAAAAGCAATTGCGTAGGCAGTGGAAGCTCGGCACCATTGTCTTCAAACATCTCTTTAAATTGTGGAACAACCATAGTGATTACAGCTATAAAAGCTCCTATCATAGCTGTAATCACTATCGCTGGATAACGAAGGGCTGATTTAAGTTTTTTACGATTTTGATGGATTTCATCTAGAATATTTGAGAGTTTTATAACTGATTCTGAGAGTTCACCTGTTTGTTCACCGAGACTGATTATAGAGTAGGAAAGATTGCCAAGCTCATAAGCATAATCTTCAAATGCTTCAGTGATGCTACTTCCTGATTCGACTTTGAGTGCGATTTGTCCGAAAATTTCTCTTAAGTGGACACTATCAGTTGTATTCACTACTTCCATAAAACATTGGTTGACTGGAATTCCAGCATCAAGCATTACCCCTAATTGTCTAAGAGAGGCGATATAAGGTTCTAATTTTATTCTTTTCTTTAAAGTTCTTTTTTTAGCAGATTCTATATAGTTTTGGATACGAAGAGTCAATGGTTCATTTATCTCATGCATCGAAACCATAATTCCAAGTGTTTTTTCCTGAAACTGTTTAAGTGCATCTATCTTGTGTGGTGACTCAATAATTGTTTTGTGTTTTTCACCACCTATGAGATAAATTACTTCAAAATACTTCATGTTTTAACAACCCTCAATACTTCTTCCAAAGTAGTTGTAGATTCCAATGCTTTACCAATTCCATCTATTAGCATTGGTTCAAATCCACTTCTTAATGCTTCTTGGTAGATCTCATGTTTGTTTTTATCTTCAGATATTTGAGTTGATATATTCTCTGTAATTTGGAGTATTTCACAGATCATAATTCTTCCTTTGTAGCCACTAAATTCACATTTTGGACATCCCTTTCCTGTGTAAAATGTATAATCTTCAGGAAGATGATGGTGTATTTTTTTGATAAGAGGAAGTTGAGGTTTATGTTCTATTTTACACTCAGGACAGATTTTTCGTACTAAACGCTGGGTTACAATCCCTACAAGAGAATCAGCGATAAGATAGGATTGAAGTCCCATTTGTACAAGTCTTGTAATCGCACTAGGTGCATCATTTGTATGTAGGGTTGAAAATACTAAGTGACCAGTCAAAGAGGCACCTACCGCAGTATTTAGAGTTTCATCATCACGAATCTCACCTACCATGATAATATCTGGATCTTGTCTAAGTACTGATTTTAAAACATGGTTAAATGTATAGCCTATTTTGTCATTTGTCTGCATCTGTTGTACAAGAGGCAGTTGGTACTCGATAGGATCTTCAATAGTAATAATTTTATTTTCAATATCTTTGATATCATTTAGTGCAGCATAAAGAGAAGTCGTTTTTCCACTTCCTGTAGGACCCGTCACAAAAACAACACCATATGGTGAATCAAGTAAGGTTTGAAATTTTTTCAGATTTTTTTCATTCATTCCTAATTGATCAAGTTTGAGAAGAATTTTTTGTTGGTCTAAAATCCGCATTACAATAGACTCTCCATGTAGTGTGGGTGCAGTTGAGAGTCTAAAATCATATTTACTATTATTGACATTCATTGAAAATCTACCATCTTGGGATCTTCTCTTTTCAGAAATATCAAGATTCCCTAAAATTTTGATACGAGAGGCAAGCGCATTGTAAATCTCGATATCCAAAATAAAAACTTCTCGAAGGATTCCATCAACTCTATTTCTTACTGAAACATCAATATCATTTGGTTCTATATGAATATCACTTGCTCCATTTCTAACAGCAGTTTTAAGAATTTGTTCAATGAGTTGCATGATAGAGCTTTGTTCATTGTCAAGTTTAAACTCTTTTGAATGGATTTCATCTTTTACTTTTTGCATAAGCGATTGTGTAGTTTCGATAATCTCAAATCGTTCATATAAATGTCTAATATCTGACTTTAGAGAGATATAGTACTTAATTGGTTTTACCACAATGTTTCGTTCTAGTAGCTCCATGTTGTCATAGTTTAAGGGATCTGAAATTGCGATATGGATAAAGTCTTCATCTTCTTTAATGATAATGGCATCTGCACTTTTGAGTATATTAAGGGAAAAGTTTTTTAGTACTGTAAAGTTGATATTGATGCTGTAAAGATCGATAAATTCATATTCTAATTGAGAAGCAAGGACTTGGGCAAACTCTTTTTCACCTATGAGTCCCTCATCAATAAAAATTTCACCAAGTTTTTTTGAAAAGTTACTATCTTTTTGCACACCAAGTGCATGCATCAATTGATCTTGTGTGATTTTTCCTTCATCAATGAGAATATCACCGATCCTAAGAGTTTTTCGCATTGTAGATACCTTGAAATATCTGATAGGAATAATCCTATCAGTTGTGTTATTTCAAGTTATCTAGCAAATTTTGTACCTCTTTTGAATTAGTATGTTTTAGATAGATAGAAAGTGCTTTTTGTGCCACTTTTGTTTTGCCTAAAGAGGCTTTTGATTTTGCATAAAGAATCCATGGAAGACTCTGTTTTGGATCTTTTTTACTAGCTTTTACTGCCCAAGTGACAGCTTTTTCATAATCCTTTTCTTCAAAATAAAAACTTGCAACATTGACTGCAGAGTGATAACTATTTTGTTCTTTATCTTTTGTTAAGAGTGAATAGAGATTTTTACGCTCTTTTACTTCAAGCTGAAATGGATTACTTTTTTCAATTTTCTTTTCACTTCGTTTATAAACTTTATTTGGAAGTTCTTCTGTTTTTGGAGTGGCAACTTTGATTCTATTTGGTGCCTTATCTTCAGGTTGTTTTATTGTATTTTTAATTTCTTTATCTGTAGTGATTGTAGGGGTATTGATATCTGCTTCAGGAGTAGTCATTTTAAAGCTATTGACAATAAACTCACTTTTACTAATAAAAAAGAATCCACCAGCAATAATTGCAGTAAGTCCTAAAAGTGAGAGTAGTTTTTTGCGTCTTCTTTCACTTGTATGTCTCTCATATTTTCTAACAAGTTCTCCAAAGTTATTATTTAACATCTATAAGTCCTATATCGATAGCTGCCATAGTAAGTGTTTTTGTATTCACTTTTGTATAGTTTTTATTTAAATCCTCTTTATGCGCAATATTCATAATTTCAAAAAGTGTTTTAACCAGTTTTTTAGTAGTTCTAAAATTTCTTTTTGTGTAAAGTCCTATTTGCTTATAATGTCTATTTTTAAAAAGAGATGCTAATTCTGATAGGTTATTAGATATAAGACGGTTTTCTATATATCTTGAAACTTCATGGTCTTGAAGTGCATCTAATTCGATAAGTCTTGTAGTCCTTGATTTAAAGTGGTCTTTTTCTAATATATATTGACCCTCTTTTTTATGCATAGAAAGCACAAATTGAAAAATTTTCTGATCACTCAAAATTCTGATAAGTTCAATTTGGTCTTCTGTTAAAAGTTGTGCTTCATCGATAAAAATTGTATATTCTAAGTTATTGAAGTTTTTTCTTAGATTTGAGATAAGTGCTTCGGTGGTAAGTTCATTTCTTTCAATGTTTTTTCCAGCAAGGGAGAGAAGAATTTCTAAAAACTCTTTATCATCAAAGTATGGATGTGTGAAATATTTTGCAACTCTTACATTTTGAACTTTTTTAGTGATAAAATTTAATAAAAAGCTTTTACCGCTTCCTGGAGCACCTAGAAGAAAAACTAATGGTGTATCGTGTGCTGTGATTGCATCAATTAAACTTTTTTTAGCATATTCAAATGTCAGAGAGTCAAAATATCCACCCAAATCAAAGTTGTCACTAAATAACTCTTTTGCAACAGCATATTGGTTCATTCTGCCTCTTTTAAGATTTAATCCAAATTCTCCAGTGTAGGTGCATTTTCATCGCCTCGAATGAGTTTTGGTGTTATTACTATAATCAATTCACTCTTAGTATTCACTTTTTTCTTGCTTTTAAAAGCGTGCCCTAAGATCGGTATAGCGCTTAGTCCTGGTATTTTGGTAATTTTATCTTCACTTTTGTTTTGAATTAACCCACCTAGTAATATTTTTTTATTATTTTTTACTTTTACAACAGAAGAAAGTTGTTTAATTTTAATATCAGGAGCCATATTTGCATCGCCTGATTCATCTACATGTTCCTTGGAAATTTCACTAATTGTTGGATTAATCTTTAAAATAATGAAATCATCCTTTGTAATTTGTGGTACGATTGCTAAAGTAACACCAACAAATGTTGAGCCTATTTCAAATTGAGGCTCAGATTGTACGACACCATTTGTAGTTGTTGTAGTGCTGCCTAGTGTATATTTATAGTTTTTTTCTTCCCCTACATTGATAACTGCTGGCTGATTGTTAAGTGTTAATATTTTTGGGTTTGAAACGATATTGACATCACCTTGAGTTTTTAGAAAATCTACAAGACCAGCAATTGTAAAGTTGTATTTTGCGAGATATGTTGGATCTTTGAGTGTATTTAAAAGCCCACTCTCTTTAGATCCATCAGCAGTTCCGTTTAGTGTCGCTTCAAATTTACTCCAATCTATACCAAGAGTTTGATCAAGTGAATATGTAATCTCTATAATTTTAGCATCTATGATAATTTGTTTATGTAGTCTGTCTATGAGTGTATCAATATACGTTTGCATACGATCTAGTTGCCTTTTAGTCCCCGTTACGGTAATTAAACCTGCATCTTGGTTGATTATAGTCTTATCAGAACTGTATGTATCACCATCTCTATTTAAAATAGTTTGCATTTCTATTTTAATTTCATCCCAAAATTTGAAGTTACTTGTTGAAGTAAGAGAAGTTGAACCATCCCCTGCATCATTAGATCCTGTTTGGATAGTTTTATTTGAGGCACTGCTTCTGTTTGTGAAGCTTACATAGTCAATAAAAAAAGTTTTAGTTTGAAGATGTGAAACTTTTAATACATTTTTATCACTAAGCGTATAGAAGAGATTGTTTTCTGTTAAAAGAAGATTTAAAATATCTTCAAGTGTAAAATCATTCACACTTAAATAACTGATCTTTTTGTTTACTAATTTTCGTGCATTATCATCAGCAAATATAAGACTCATCTTACATTCATTGGAAAGATTTTCTAAAACATTTAATATAGTTCCTGGTCTACTTTTAGTACTATTTACTTTAAATGAGAAAAATTTACTTTGACAACTTGCCTGCAAATTCATACCCATAAATAAAATCAGAGCAATAACTAGTTTTCTCACTTTATCTCCTCTTTTGTAACTAAAACCAGATTAGATTGTGGAAGTTTTAATGTTGTATATTTATTGTTTTTCTTTAAAACTACAATATCTTGATTTATTTTTATAATCCTATAATCGGCAAGTTTTTCATTCTCTTTATACCAGCTACCATTTATAAAGGCATTTTTGTTAAAAATCATACTTAGAACTGGACTTAAACTGTGCTTTGGTGCTTTTGATTGTTTAGTATTAGTTGCTTTTTTTGATAATGGAGCGTTAGCTTTTGATTGTTTGGTATTGAAAGGATCATATGATATTTTAATATCGCTTATTTCTTTACTGTTACTCTCAAAGATTACTTTTTGAAGTGTTTTATCAATACTCGCTACCAATTGGGCATCTGAGATTAGAAAAGAGACTGATACGCTTAACAATAAAAGTGCTTTCATATGTTTACTCCATAAATTGTAAAGTTAAAGTGAAAGTCAATATTTTTAGAATCATCTTGTTTTTTCATTTTAATATTTTTTACATCTACTAAAAATTGACGGTTTTCTATAAAATGGAGGTATTTTAGAGTATTACTGTATTTGCCACTTCCAATAATCTCCACATATTTTTTTGGAACTATATTTTTATGTTTCTCTTGCATCTGCGAGTCACTATTTTTAATATGTTTGATTTTGATATTTAAGTTTAAAGATTGTTTTAGTATCTCATCAAGTGTTATTGTCCATTGTTGTTCATTAAACTCTAAAACTTCCATGTTTGTAAGCTTTGCATAGAGATAATTTAAAGAGTCACGATCTTCTTCTACTTTTTCTTTTAGTGCTAAAAGGGTAGTTTCTGATTTCTTTATCTTTTTTTTGACTATTCTTGGTTGTTTTCTTTTTATATTTGATTGTAGTTTAGTGTTTTCACTTTCAAGCATTTCAAGCTCATCTTCTTGTATAGGAGTAAGATACATAAATACAATACCTCCGATAAGAATTATAGGCATCAGCAATATCATGATTTTTTGTGTTAGTTGAACTTTTTTTAAATATGATTCAAACTCTTCAAATAATTTCATTTTTTACCTTTTTACTGTAACGATACTTTTATATACTTCATCATCACTAAGCGTTATTTCACCAGAAGTTACAGAGCTAAATCCAGCTTTTAAAAGATCTTGCATCAAAAGTGCAATAGTATCTCTTTTGTTTTGCTTTGAGGAAAGTTCTAAGTTGAGTGCATGATCATCATTTTGTGTAATTTGATCAATTGAGAGTTGATAGCTTTTTAAAATTTTATTGATCTTTAAAAACATAGCTGTATATTTCGTATCTTTTGATTTGAGCTCTAAGAGAGCGTTAGCAATACTTTGGAGTGTTTGGAGTTTTTTAAAATCTTCTTGTTTCTCAGTTTCTACTTTTTTAATTTCATTATTGAGTTTTTTCAATTTAGTTTTTAATTTTTTAGAACTTTTACTAATGATTGCTTCTTGACTTCTAAGTAAGGTATTTGCTTCCTCTTTTGAATTGATTTCAAAATAAAGGTACGTAGGATAGATACTGAGTATCAATGCACTTAGTGCAGAAGCAAGGGCAAATTTTCCAACCTCACTTTTATAAAAAGCTTCTTTCTTGTGAAATATAGTCATATTATGGCTATTGTCACTAGCGGATAGTTTATCTTTTATGTAAGATGCTGTAATTGCATCAAGAGTATTAACACTTTCATTTTTTAAAAAGTTTAGTGGTAAAAACTCAGTACTTTCTATATATGGAAGTGCATATTCTGTTAGTGTTGGGACAAATGTATCACAACAACTAAAATAGAGTCTGTCTATTTGAGAAAAGTTATAAACATTACGGTTATGAAGACTTAAATTTTTAATTTTTGAAAAAAGTGCTTCAAATGTTTCAACAAGATACTCATGAAGATCGTACTGTAACAGGTCATAACTGTTTTTATTTAACCCTTTTGTTGTAATTATCTCTTTTAGTTCATCAATGCTTAATGTGATTCTTCTACTCTCTAATTCAGTAATCATCTCATTTAAAGACTTGATACGTTTTGATGAGATATAGTGACCATCTTTGTATGATGCTGTAAATGCTTCATCCTCTGCAATATAGACAAAAATATCATTTTTTGGTTCTATTATTTTATTGGTATAGAGGGTTTGGTAAGTTAAAAAAGAGATAGCGATAAAGTCAATATGTTTGACTGTTTTCAATGTATTGTGATATGCTTGTGTAATAGCACTTTTATCTACTGCAAATGCTTCAAGAAGAACTTCACTTTCTGATACTTTATTTTTTTCAATATATGTAATTTGATATGTTTTAGTTGGATCTAATCCTATATCTTCATACATTTTGAGTTCAGTCTTTACGTGCAACTCTTGTGCAGACATATTGTTTGCAATTTTAAAACTATGTGAGACAATATCGCCATAGAGTAGTCTTGCTCCTATGGGGATTTTTCTGTTTTTTAGATTTGCTTCATTTTCAACAGTAGTAGTATAGGCAAATGTGTGACCATTTTGTAAATTAATATAGTTGATAATGTTTGACATCTCTTACTCTCTCACTATGTTGCCAGAAAATGGCATGATTTTTATCGCTTTAGTATTATCTTTATAGGATATATTAAATACTATCGGCATATTTGTAAAATTATTTACATTAAATGGTCTTCCCAGATTGTCAAAACAGATATTTAAATCATTTGGTGTAATTGTTGTTTGAGTGCTAATTTTGTAAGGGCTTGATTTGGCACTGTTTTTTTCATTTACATTGATACTATTTTTATTAATAAATATACATGTTGTATTATCAATAAATTGTTTACTTTTGTAGTTAAAATTATCATACGATAAAGCATATATCTGTTGTTTTTTAATTTTTTGTATGATGAAATTTGTATCACCTAGAAGCTTATTATCAGGCATGTTCATCTTCATCATAGAACCCAAAATACCTAATACGATTATGATAAAGATTAATTCAATCATAGAAAAAGCATGTTTCATAATCTTTGCATGCTCCTTCTTGTAAGTCTTACGGGGCGTTTGTTTTTAGGATGTGTGTTATTTGTTTCGACAATGATATTCATACTGACCATTCCATTGGAGTTTTCTGTATCAAGGTTGATACCGTATAGATAATAGGTTGTAAGATTTATATCTGCAGTAAATCGTTTATCATCTGAGATTACCGTGACTTCTTCAATTAAATTAGTGCCATTGTTATGATCGTGAGTGCTAATGCCTAAGAGTGCTAATTCAATGGCACTATTCATAAAAAGTTCAGCTTGTTCTTTGATATAAAGATCTGCAGTTTGTTTACTTGTAATAGTTGCGTACTTCATGGCAATTGTCAAAAGACCAGAGAGAATTAGCATAAAAAAGATGACTTGAATCATTCCAAAACCATGACGCATTAAAATACCACCTTTTGTTTGGAAATTTGGACTTCTAAATCTTTTCCTTGTTTTCGTATAGATCGCTTTAAGGTGAGATTAAATTGTAAATTTCCTTCCACAAAATCAACCTCAAAACCTTTGGCTTCACTAGAAAGGATTGTCATATCTGCATCATCACAAAATGTCTCACCTTTCCATGGATAATAGTTATAAAATAGTAATAGTGTCTCATCAGTTTGATATATAGGATCTACACATGTTGAAAGTGAACTATCATACTGTGCAATGGCATAAGCACTTTTAAGTAGATAATACTTTTCATAAATTTGTGAAGGTGTGGTTGTAAGTCCTAATTTATTTCCAGTTGAACTACTATTAACCTCAAAAATTTTATTATGAGTATTACCATACCATCCAAACGAATCATTAAAGTCAGTGCCATAAATGACACCACCCTCATCAAAACTTCCTGCAAAGATAAGTGCAGAACTGTTTAATTCAGAGCTATCTGGAGAAAAGATCATATTTTTATCTTTATCTGACTTTGCAAAATCTATAAACCCACTATAATCTTCTGCTTTATATCTTTCAAAGTCAGTTCCAATCCACTCAAGAATGTTATAACTTTTACTCAAGTCGTAAATTGATTCAAATGTACCTGTTGTAGAGTCGTATCCGATAACTGTAGAGGGTACCCGATATGAGAGCAGTGCAGAGATTTGGTTTGAGATCAGCGTTGTGTCAAAAGAGAGTTCACTGATTGCTTTTGATTTGGCACTTTTAGTATAGAGTTGAGCTAAAGAGATATAGGTACCTCCAGCAAGAATCCCCATGATGACAATTGTCATGATGAGTTCAACCATGGTAAAAGCAGATTTTTGCATCACCATGCCTCACTATTTAATGTAATTTGTCCAATGTTGGCTGAGTAGTAGTAAAAAGAGGAGATGTTTTTATCTTTACCTCTGCCTCCTACATAGCCTACAACTGCTTTGAATTTTTTGATATTTGAGGTGTTAGTTTGTATAGAGTTATCTAAGGCAATTGTCATTTTATTTCCAGTGACCGTAAAAATGGTATCGTTTAAATATTTTACCTCTGTATATATCTTATATTTTGTTTTGTCAGTTAAATTGACATCAATTGATGTACCATTAAAATCATCGATATCATTATAAGAGAGATAATCATCTTCATCCGTATCTGATCCGATGGCTGAAGCACTAAAAGACTCTTTACAGTTTCTTGTATTAGATCCTAAAAAACCACCTGCTCGTAAAAATGTAGAGGTACTGCACGGTATATTATTGTCATGAGTTTGTACGATAGATATCGTTTCACTGTTATTCTCATCCCATGCAAGCATAGATGCGATATTGGTTAATGAAACTGCGTTAAAAAGTGCATCTTGTTTCATTGCAAATGCATCACTTTTGTTTGTTGCAAAAATTATTTTTGGGATGACTGCAAAGATTCCAGCCATGATAACAATGGTAAAAATCAGCTCTATTAAGTTAAATCCACGTCTCATGATATAGGTTCATAGCACATTCTATTCCATGAAGATAAGACTATCTCATAAGTTTGATAGCCTTTTTCTTGAGTTTGGAGTTAAAATCATTTTGAAAATTTGTACCGTTAAAATCTCCACTGCTAATACCAATAGTGTCATTTTCTGACTCAAATATATACTCAAAACATGGATGCGTACTACAATCAGTTGCTCCATCATAGTCACCATATCGGTTATACCATAACCAATCAGGTATGGTTAAATGATAAAATGCTTTGTAGGAACTGTCATGTGTATTGGTTAAGTCATAAGCAATATTTCCACTATTGGATGTCATGATATTTGTAGCTGAGGTAAATGTGTTGTTTACTGAAGCTATAGTTCTTTGCGTTTTGGGTGTTAATGTGATGGTACTAAAGTCATCCTCTTTATTAATATACCAGTTTGAAGTAACTTGTTCAAAACCACTAAGAGGTGTAGGGCTATATAGCGCTACTAAAGTTTTACTAGAGACTAAATCTTCACTGGTTTTAATATCCTCAGTAGCAACTTTTCCATAGTAAAAAGTTGCATTACCATCAAAAGTTTCTAGTTTGGCTCCTTTTACATCTATATCTACATGATCAGTAGCAGTGATATTGATATCGCTATTGCTACCATCAACTATAATAGGTACTTTTGTAACATTGTATTCTCGTCCAAAGTTAAATTTTCTATTGGCATAGGGGAGTGTTGCAACCCCTGTGTTAAAGTTTAAATCTTTAGTTTGACTTTCATTTATGTCAGCGGTAATGTTTGGAGTTGGCGTGACTGATAAACCTAGTGTAAACTCTATATTATTTGCAAAATATTGAATTTGTGGATTTTGATAATTTGTCATAACCCCACCATCTTCTCCCAGTGCTGTGATTTTAAAACTAAGGTTCTTTAACTCTGCTCCCATTTGTGTCTCATCATCGGCATAATAAGTAAATGTTTTGTCATTATCATTGGTCATTGTAGGTGTTGCATCAAAAGCAATATCAAATCTATCGGGTATAAAAGTGAGATTTTGTTCTAAATAAATTGTCCTATCTTCTAAAGAGGTATCATCACTATCCACTATTGTCCATAAAGTGTCATTTAATTCCAGTCCAATTTTTCCAACATTGTTAAAGCTAAGATTTGTATTTGCTGTGATTCCATCAATAAAGTTAAAATCAACAGAAGGTGTAAATGTCCCATCCAACGCGGAACCATCACTATCGTCTCTAAAATATTTTTGACTCTGTAGTGTAACTAATGTATTAAAATTAATGGTTTGTGTAGAGCCATTACTATTTACAGCTTTTGCTTGAAACGTATAGTTATGTTCTGCTGTTAGTTTTCCTGTAGGGATATTTTCAAGGATAAAAGTTTGAGGTCTGATAGAAAAGGTGTCACTAGAGTTTGATTCAAGCGTCTCATTTTCATAAATACCAGTAATTTTGACTTTGGCGCATCTAACAGCTTTATCATGTATGAAAGAGGTAGGATTGAAACAACCGTTTGAATCAAGTGCGCTGTTTCCATTCCAAATCTGTGTGGTAGTATAAAGCGTACTACAAGTAGCATCACTGAAACTAAGCAGATCAAGTTGTGTGATATTGGCATCAGTAATAGTCGCATTGGTCTCTTTGTCTTTTGAAAGAACTGTAAAGTTTATAGCATCACCTGAAATCTTGGTAGTGATATTATTGTCCCAATTAAAACAGCCGCCATTTTGATTGACAGCGTTGAATATGGCTTGTCCACATAAAGGGGTGTTACGTATAGTTCCATCATAGTTTTTTCCTGCTAATTCATTGGCATATATTGTTGTAATTTCACTAGTGCCAATTTCACCTTTGTAGATTTTAAATTCATCAAGATAACTTTTAAAGCGATAACCAGTATTAGCACGCCAACCACCTATACGAGCATTGACATTAACAACGGCTCTTGTATTGTTAGGAGAACTACGAAGTTGTGAAAGTGTTTTTTGTACACCATCTATATAAATTCTATTTGAATAGACATCTTCATTTGTAAAGACTGCCGCAATATGATGCCAACCATTTGCAAGTCCTATATTGCTAATACCATATATATCTCCATTTGATGTGTTAAAACCAAAATCTCCACCTGTGATCCAGAGGTCATGCAGATTCCAGCCAAATGGCATGATACTATTTGTTCCATTCCAATACATCCAAAACATGACAGTATGTTTCCGATATTTATCCATAGAAACTGCTAATCCATTTACATCTATCGCTCCGCCATTCAGATGTAAGGCATGACCAATTACCTTTTCATCTTTTGTAATATTAGCAGTAGTACCAGTGATAGTTCCACTATTGTCTCCACCTATTGTGTCTATTATTTCATTTGGATTACCACTGTATTTACACTCATCAAAACGATATTCTGCTAAGAGGGATGGAGGAGTACAGTCAATTTTGATACGATGTGAATCATCATAGTTTTTCATACTATTTTCTCGATTAAAGATAGCGTGTATTTGAGACGTTGTTAGCCTCTGCTGAAAGATTTTAAATTCATCTAGATACCCATCATAATCTTGTGAGGCATTAAATCTTCCTCCTACTGCATCTTGCTCTTGACCAATGATAAGACCATTTAGATCAATATCAAGTGCTTGATCGGTCATATCCACGCATGTTCCCTCTTGCGTTCCATCGATATAGATACAATTATTTGTACCTTCTCTTGTCCATACCAAATGATGCCATACATCATCAGCAATATTAGGAATAGTGATATTTTTAGAACTACCTTTAATATATGTTGAAAATTTTGTTCCGCCAAGCCAAAATATTAATTCATTATTTTGTCCAGAATTTGCGCCGGATAGAATTGATTGTTTCGCAGAGTTGGTTGTTTTTATCCATGTAGCGATAGAAAAATCTTGAATATTATGGAGAATGGTATTATCTATTGATATATAATCAGTAATACTACTAACTGTAAAATCTGCACTGTTGTTTACTATTGAAAAATTATTGGTTGTGTTTAAATTGTTGGCAGAGGTATTAAAATCATTACCACTATGATCTTTTACCTCTCTTGTCGTACCATTCCAAAGACATGAATCAAATCTATAATCTACAGTAGGATTCATGGAGCAATGAAAAAGATTTGTATTAGGTACTATAGTATAGCTACTATCTTCTGGTCTTTTCCAATAAAGGTAATAGCTGCCACTTCCGGTATAGTTTTGATGGTGAAACTCTAATTTATGATAGCCAGATTTTAGATAGATTGATCCATTGTATGTTTGGCAACTGCATGCTCCATGTCCACCATAATAACCTGTAACTACTTCATTTGCAACTTTAACTTCAATAGCATCATCTCCATCAACAGCAAACGTATAAATTCCATCAGTAGGCACATTGATATATCCTTCAAAAATAGAAAGATAGTTTTCATTGCTTCCATATGGATTGTCACTACCGTTGATTGTATTTGCAACGCCACTTCCAAACCATTTATCTATTGTTTGATAAGTATCGATAAGTGTTTGATATTCTGTCTCATCGGCTGGGTAACTTCCTGATCCAGTTGTATCATAAGTTGAAAAGAGTAGTCCTGCACTCGGTGTACTACATGTTGGTGTGATAGGGTCATTACAGCCTGCTGTAGATCGAGGAGTATTGTCATAGTTGTTGTTACTGTTTTCGTAGTTGTAAATATTTGATATTTCTGTATCAGATAAAGCTGTGTTAAAAAACTTTATTTCATCCATTTTAGAACCAATAGTTTGTCCTGTGTCATCATCTGTAGAGGTTCCAATAACTTCGACAGATCCTGTAGTAACGGCATTAACTCTATTATAATAATTTCCATTGACATAGAGATATGTATAGGAGCCATTTTTTACTAAAGTGATATGGTTCCATCCTGTTAAGTTATCAGGAAAATTTGTACTCCGATCAGATCTACTATTGCTATATACTCCCCATTTAAGATCTGAACTGCTATTTTTATGCATAATATAACCCAAGTCACCTGTTCCACTAACTGATCCAAATACATAGACAAATTGTGTACCAACAAGCGTATGATTTTCAGGATCGAGTGGCAGGTGAAGCCAAAATGACATACTCCAGCTACTTCCTAAAGTTAGTTTATTTGTTGTAAACTGGATGTAACTTTGGTTATTAAGATTACCACAATGGTTAATTTTTCCGTCGGTGTCTATAGTAGCTGAGACTGATTCTCCATGATAAGAACCTATTGTATCTAGTACTTCATTTGCTGTACCATCCCAAATACATTCATCCATACGATATTCTGCCACGAGTGCAGCTTGAAGTGACAGTGGAAAAATCATAAACAAAAAAAGTGTGAATAGTACGAATAAAGATTTTTTCATTTAATTTCCATTGTATGATTTATAGTCCATAAAAAAGCACATTCCATACCATTTCAAGAACTTTTGCTAGAATACCCGCTAACTATAATATCGGAGCAATCATGGAACAGATGATCACAATGTCAATAAATCTTCACCTTTTTATCATAGGTGCTACAATTTTACTAGCCCTTTACAATATTTATGCGAGCTACAGTCTCAAAGATGAGGTGAAGTATATTAACCGTATGAAGTATATGCAACCGCAGTATCTTGCACTTGTTACAACTATCGCTTTTACCGGTATCATTGTTATGGCAGTGAACCACTTTGTGATAAAACCCTCTTTGATACTTATGATTATTGCTATTTTAATTATCTATTTTACAAGTATCAAAAAACATATGATCAGAAAATATGCAAATACTAATAACCCAGAAAACATGTTATATTTACGAGGTTTTATAAAAAAGAAGTATGTCGGTGATATATTATTAATAATTTTAGTTGGTAGCGCTAGTTTTATGATGAGGTAAAAATGCAGTTTATCTATGATGAAAATGCTTCACAAGAGCTATTACAGATAAAAGATGAAAATTATCGCTATCTTTTTAAAGCACGACGTTTCAAAGTAGGGCAGGTAGTAAAGTTTCGAAATCTTCAAGATGATATTTTGTATTCTTACGAGATTGAGGATATTGGTAAAAAAGAGGCAACCCTCAAACTTACAGATATGGTGAAGACAGCTAAAACAGATATGGAAAATTTACATCTTATTTGGTGTGTGATTGATGTTAAAGTTATTTATGCCACACTTCCGATGTTAAATCAAATTGGTGTCTCAAAAATTTCATTTGTCTATTGTGAACGAAGTCAGAAAAATTTTAAAATAGATCTTGAAAAGTGTCAAAAAATTCTTATCAATTCGTCTCAGCAATGTGGTAGAAGTGATTTGATGAAAATAGAATTGTATATGAGTTTAAATGATGTCTTACAAAAGTACGATAGTTTTGCAATTTTGGACTTTGGAGGTGAGACATCATGGAAAGAAATATCTTCGATTTTAATCGGCTGTGAAGGTGGTTTTAGCGAAGGTGAAAGACAACAGTTACAAAACAATTACAAAATAGGGTTGAAAACGAATTTTGTCTTAAAAAGTGAAACTGCGGCACTAACAATTGCTTCAAAACTCTTGATTTAATTATTTATTTGTGTTATACTTATGGTTCCCCTCCCCCTATATGGCAGTAGGCTCTTTTGAGTCTGCTGTTTTTTTCTACTAATTTATATCTTAAGCTTAAAATAAACAAAATTCAGTATAATTGCGCACTTAAAACCCAATATCTTGTTATTAATATGCAAGAAAACATAAGGAAAAACAATGAGAAAAGAAATACACCCAGACTATAAGACATGTCAAGTATCTTGTGCATGTGGACACAGCTTCGAGAGTAGATCAAACAAAGAAGAGATGAGAATCGATATCTGCAGTGAATGTCATCCATTTTTCACAGGTAGTGAGAAAATAGTAGATGCAGCTGGTAGAGTTGAGAAGTTTAAGAAAAAATATAACTTAAAATAGTGTTAATAAAAAAGCGACTAGTTGCTAGGGCACTCTGCCGAAGAGAACTTAGCGATAGCGTAGCTTTTTGGGCTTTTGCTCACAAAGCGTAAAGAATGTTACATTTTGTCCCCACACCGATTGGGAATTTAGAAGATATAACTTTCAGGAGTCTTAGACTCCTTGAGAGTGCAAAGATTATCCTTTGCGAAGATACAAGAGTCACGAAACGACTTTTACACCTCCTTAAAACAAAACATGAAATTACTCCACAAGTTGAACAATTTATCTCACTTCATTCTCATAATGAAAAAGAGGTTTTAAACGAGCTTAATCCTTCGATGTTTGATGGTATAGTTTTATATGTCAGCGATGCCGGCATGCCAGCAGTAAGTGATCCTGGATGTGCATTGGTTGAGTATTGTCAAAAGCATAAGATAGAGTATGATGTGCTTCCTGGTGCAAATGCAGCTTTATTAGCATATGCTTCTAGTGGCTTTTGTGATACAAGATTTCTCTTTTTTGGATTTTTACCACATAAGGGTGGAGATCGTCAAGATCAGTTAAAAGAAGCTTTATTTAATGGATTTGTGACAATTCTCTATGAATCACCTCATAGAATTTTAAAACTTATTGATCAGGTTTGTGAAATAGCACCAAATAGGGAGCTTTTTTTAATCAAAGAAGCAACAAAATTACATCAAAAAAGTTTCAAAGGAACTGCCAAACATATTCAGATGCTTTTACAAGAGCACAATATAAAAGGTGAATGGGTTGTAGTAATCAAAGGTGAGAAAAAAGAGATTGGTACAATTACAGTAGATGAAATTCTCAAACTTGACCTTCCAAAGAAGCAAATTGCCAAAATGATTGCTAAAATCACAGGAAAATCTCCAAAAGAGTGCTATAGTGATCTACTTTAACTATAGGTTAACTTTTTTTTAGTAAAATGTCACGCATGATACTATACGGTAAACAAATATTTTTTTATATTGCAAAAAACTATCCAGATCTTATTGAAGAAATTTATTTGGCAAAAGATGTTGATAAAAAGACTTTTTCAACTATCACTAAGTTAAATAAAAAGATTATCAAACTTGATCCTATGAAAGCACAAAGCATGGCACGCGGTGGAAACCATCAAGGTTTTCTTTTAAAAACAAGTTTTATTGAATTTGCTGAAGTTAAAGATCTTAAAAAGGAAGATTTTCTACTCGTGCTTGTTGGTATTACTGATGTTGGAAATATCGGAGCTATTATCAGAAGTGCCTATGCATTTGGTGTAGACGGTGTAATCGTCAGCGGTGTATCTTCTTTAGCGTTGGAAGGTGTAGTGAGAGCTAGTAGTGGTTCTGTACTTGCCATGCCTATAGCAATTTTTAAAGATACAGCAACCTTGGTAAATGAATTGAAGCAGATAGGTTTTAAAACTTATGCAGCGGATATGAGTGGTGACGATGTAAGAGATGTCCCTAGTAGTAAGAAAAAAGTTTTATTATTAGGTAGTGAAGGTGAAGGTATTTCAAATAGAATTTTAAAAATGTGTGACCAAAAACTTAAGGTTGTGATGGAGCGAGACTTTGATTCACTAAATGTGAGTGCAGCCGCAGCAATACTATGTGATAGGATGAGATAAATGGAAGAAGGCAAGAAACAACAGGAACAACATAGTGTTGATTATCTAATTAAGCAAGGGTATAAAAAACTTTCTGCAAAGACCTTTATTAGTGATGTTGATTTAGAGCAATTTTTAAATAAAGATTTTTCAAATATTAACAAAACACGGGCTTTAGGTTTTATTCAAATTTTAGAACGAGAGTATAATGTTGACTTAAGTGAGCTAAGATCGGATTATCTGACATATGAGAGTTCTCATAGACCTGAGGAACCTGAGACACTTTTTACAGAGACTCCAATAGCAAATGATAAAGAGTGGCAAAAATATCTTCCTTTTATAGCGGCAGCTTTAGTCATTTTTGGATTAGCCTTTTATCTATTTCGTCCAAGTATTGAGAGTGTTCAAACTCCAGAACCACAAATCAAACAATTAGAAGAAAATAAAAGTGTTATCAATGAAGCTCAAAAAAATATTGAAAAACTTGAGACTAATAAAACGATAGTGACAGTTATTGAAAAGAATTTAACACAAGAGAACAATATATCTACTTTGTCAAAGACATCTACAAATGATGATCTAGACCTTGATAAAATAGTACTTCAAATGATGAAAGAGAGAAATATTTCATCCCAAGATTCTAACTTGACTCTTGATATAAATAAGAGTATAAAAACTGTAAAAGAACCAATCGTTAATGAAGTTCAAAAGAAGCCAGCACCAGTAGTTATAAAAGATGTAGCTACTGGCTCTACAGTAAAAGAAGAATCTAAAAAGAAAATGTTAACAAAAAGAGAACTTTATATCAAGCCAAAACAAAAAGCTTGGGTAGGCGTTATATATTTAGATGATTTCACAAAAAAGGATTTTTTAATCCGTACTAAGTTACCATTAGATGCAAATCGTAACCAATTAATAATAGTAGGTCATGGAAAATTCAAAATTTTTAATAAATCCTATTCTGTAAAGTTTAGAGGTAAAGGACCAGTAAGATTTATCTACAGAGATGGAGAATTAATGGAAATTAGTAAAAAAGAGTTTATTAGAACTAGTGCAGGTGTAGCTTGGTAAGAACCTTTGTAGTTTTATCATTATTATTAAGTTTTATCAACGCGAGTGCACTACATGTGGAACTTGAAAATATTTTAGGTCAAAATAGTTATTTAGCTAAAAAGAAATTTTTAAAGATTATTTTTAAAGATCAGCAGAAATTTTATGCAGGAAGTCAAGTAGATATCCATAAGGTGTTGTCAACACTTAAAGAAAATAATTTAATACGACTTGATTTTAAAAAAAGTAGAACGTTGCATTTAAGTTTTGCAACAGAACAGAATAATCCGTTAATTTTTATAAAAATGATTCAAAATAGTTTGAATACACTAGGATATAATACACCTGTAACTGAAAAAGTTATGCGTGATTCTAGTGGGTTTTTATATAAAGTGATACTTAAAACTTCATCAGCTGTTGATCCAGTTCTTTTTGCAAGTGAGTTAAAGAAACAAGGCTGTTATATTGCTCAAATGAAACGATATTCAAAAGTAAATTGGAGATACAATATTAATATATTTGATATAGATATTGTTCCAACTGAAACAATATTTAATAAAAAAATGGTTTTAAAAAAGCCATTAAATCCTTATTGGATTGATGTAGAACGTGCTAAAACTTTAGTGGTTAGTAGCTCTAGATCAAATAGTTGGCATCCTTATATGGTTTTTTATGATAGAGATTTAAAAATTCTTGATACCATCTCAAAAGAGATAAAAAGCTATAATGAAAAACTAAGCATTCCACGAAATGCAAAATATGTAAAAATTAGCGATATATACACTCTTGAAAATATAAAAAGAGGGTTGAGCATTTACATATCAAAATAAATAATTAAATATAGGTAAATAATAAATGTTTGACGAAATACAATTTAACACAATAGATAGACTCCCAAATTATGTTTTTGCGGAGATTAATGCAATCAAATTAAAAGCAAGACAAAATGGCGAAGATATTATTGACTTTAGCATGGGAAATCCTGACGGAGCTACACCCCAGCATATCGTTGATAAACTTATAGAGACAGCGGGAAAACCTAAAAACTACGGATATTCTGCAAGTAAAGGAATTTTTAAACTTCGTTTAGCAGTTTGTAATTGGTACAAAAGAAAATATAATGTAGATCTTGATCCTGAAACTGAAGCAGTAGCCACAATGGGTTCCAAAGAAGGGTATGTACATCTTGTAAAAGCGATTACAAATCATGGTGATGTCGCTGTGGTTCCTGAACCTGCTTATCCTATCCATACGCATGCATTTATCATTGCAGGTGGCAATGTTGTCAAAATGCCTTTGGAATTTAATGATGCTTATGAATTAGATGAAGAAGTATTTTTTGATAATCTTCACAAAGCTTTTAATGAATCTATGCCTCGTCCAAAGTTTGTTGTTGTAAACTTTCCACATAATCCGACAACAGTGACCGTAGAAAAACCATTTTATGAGAGACTTGTAGCACTTGCAAAGAAAGAGCGTTTTTATATTATTAGTGATATTGCTTATGCAGATATTACATTTGATGGTTATAAAACTCCTTCTATCCTTGAAGTTGAGGGTGCAAAAGATGTAGCTGTTGAGAGTTATACGCTTTCAAAAAGTTACAATATGGCTGGTTGGAGAGTTGGATTTTTTGTAGGAAACCCAAAGATGATCGGTGCACTTCAAAAGATCAAATCATGGTTTGATTATGGAATGTTTACGCCTATTCAAGTGGCGGCTACTGTTGCACTTGATGGTCCACAAGAGTGTCAAGATGAGATTGTTGCAAAGTATAAATATAGAAGAGATGTTCTTTGTGAGAGTTTTTATAATGCTGGATGGGCATTTGAAAAACCAAAATCTTCTATGTTTGTTTGGGCAAAACTTCCTCCTGAAGCTGCGCATTTAGGTAGTATGGAATTTTCAAAACAACTCTTAACAGAAGCCAAAGTTGCTGTAAGTCCAGGAATTGGATTTGGAGAACATGGTGATCAATATGTGCGTATTGCTTTGATTGAAAATGAAAAAAGAATTAGACAAGCTGCACGAAATATAAAAAAATATTTACAAACTCTGAAGGATGCTAAATAAATGGTAAATGTAGCAATTATCGGTGTTGGTACTGTAGGACAAAGTGTAGCAAAGATTTTAGAAGATAATAAAACTCTTATCAGTGCAAGAGCAGGAAAAGAGATCAATGTTGTTAAAGGTGCAGTACGTGATTTATCCAAAAAACGTAATACTACAATTGCTTTGACAGATAATATAGATGAAGTATTAAGTGATGACTCTATTGATATTGTAGTAGAGCTTATGGGTGGTGTTGATGAACCTTTTAAAGTTGTTAAAAAAGCACTCACCAATGGCAAGGCTGTAGTAACTGCAAATAAAGCACTTCTTGCCTATCATCGATATGATTTACAAGAGATTGCGGGAGCACTTCCTATCGGTTATGAAGCGAGTGTTGCAGGTGGAATTCCTATCATTAACGCTCTTAAAGTTGGTCTAAGTGCAAATCAAATCATGTCTATTAAAGGTATCATGAATGGTACATGTAACTATATGCTGACAAAGATGAGCCAAGAGGGTGTCAGTTTTGATGCCATTTTAAAAGAAGCACAAGAGTTAGGATACGCTGAGGCTGATCCTACATTTGATATAGGTGGATTTGATGCCGCACATAAGCTTTTGATTTTGGCTTCTATTGCTTATGGTATTGATGCAAAGCCTGAAGATATTTTGATTGAAGGTATTGAAAATATCAATGGACATGATATAGAGTTTGCAAAAGAGTTTGGCTATAGCATTAAACTTTTAGCAATTGCTAAAAAATCAGGAAACAATATTGAGCTTAGGGTTCACCCCGTATTGATTAAAGAGTCACAGATGATTGCTAAAATTGACGGTGTGATGAATGGTGTTAGTGTAATTGGCGATTTTGTAGGTGAAACTTTATATTATGGTGCTGGTGCTGGTGGAGATGCTACTGCAAGTGCTGTGGTTTCAGATATTGTAGAAATTGTCAGAGCTGGGCAAAGTTCACCGATGTTAGGATTTAAAAAGCCTCATGAGAGTCAGATTTTAAAATTGATCTCTACTGATGAGATAGAGAGTGAGTATTATCTTAGAATGAGAGTTCAAGATAAATCGGGTGTGTTAGCGACCATAGCTCAGATTTGTGCAGATAATGAAATATCACTTGAAACCATTTTACAAAAAACAACAGATGATAAAAATATAGCGATGCTTTTATGTGCAACACATCTATGTAAAGAGAAACAGATAAAACAAGCGATCAGCGAAATTGAAGCGTTGGAAGCTTTAGAAGATAAAGTTTCTATGATTAGGATAGAAGAGTAAAAGAGTAGTGGATGAAAAAGATTGATTCAGTTTGTGCATATTGTGGAGTTGGCTGTGATATAGAAGCTAGCGTTGAAAATAATCAAATTCAATCAATCACCGCACGACCTGAAGGTGAAGTAAGTGAAGGTGAGCTTTGTATCAAAGGTAAGTTTGGCTTTGATTTTGCCCAGTCACCAAATCGCCTGAGTGCTGTTAAAATAAAAAAGAGTTTTATTGATAAAAATATACTTTTTTTACCCAAAGCTTTAAAAGATAATTTACTCACTTATGAAGTAGATGAAAATGGATATATCTATCCACCTGTTGCATTGGCGTATCAATTAACTGCTTGGAAAATAAAGACAATCACTTCTCAACATGGAAATACCTCTTATGCTTCTATTGGTGGGGCTAGAGGAAATTGTGAAAGTTCATATTTGCTTCAAAAGTTTACCAGACAAGTGGTGAAGTCTCCACATATTGATAATTGTGCACGTGTATGTCATGCTCCTACATTGAAGGGCATGCGTTCTATTATTGGTGAAGGTGCGGCGACAAATCCATTTAGTGATATCAAAAACTGTGAATTTATGATTGTTATTGGTTCAAATACTACAGAAGCACATCCCATAGTGGCAAATAAAATTATAAGAGCGAAACAAAATGGTACTGGTTTAGCAGTATTTGATGTACGTGATATCGCTTTGTCTAAGTTTGCTGATTTTAATTGTGTGATTCCCTATGAGTCAAATCTTCTTATTTTAAATATGCTTGCGTTTATTATCATCAGTGAAGAACTTTATGATAAAGATTTTATTGAAAATAGAAGTCTAGAATTTGAAAATTATAAAGCGCAAATTTTAAATGATCCTTATTGTGACCCTGAGTTTTTTCAGCAGATCGAGGGTTATGAGTATTTAACTCAATTACTTAAAAAAGTAGCAAGGGATTATGCTTCTAAAAAATCACTGATACTTTGGGGACTTGGAATCACAGAGCATCTTGATGGAAGTTATGCAGCAGCTGCTATTTGTCATTTGGCAGTGATGACGGGAAATGTTGGCAAAAGTGGAGCAGGGCTTATGCCCCTTCGTGGTCAAAATAATGTTCAAGGCACATGTGATATGGGTTGTTTACCATACTACAATCCAGACTATGAACAACCTCTAGTGGAAGGTAAAAAAACACCTGATATCATAAATGCTATAGATGCTGGTGAAATTAAAGTACTCTTTAATATGGGTGAAGATATTGCACATATCCATCCAAATCAAAACAAGATCCAAAGCGCATTGAAAAAGCTTGATTTATTGGTTGTAAATGAACTTTTTGATAATGAAATTACACAGTTTGCTGATATTGTATTTGGTGTCAAAAGTGCTTATGAAAAAACAGGTGTTTATGTCAATGCTGAGCGTCGTTTACATCTCTCCCAACCACTGATTACAAGTGATCTTCCGGATGACTGGGAAGTATTACACGGTATCTCTAAAGCACTTGATTGTGATTTTGGATATAAGAGTAGTAGAGATATTTGGGATGAAGTTCAGGTAGAAGTACCTAAACGATTTTTAGGTGCCAATTATGATAAGTTGGAAGCAAATAGAGTTAGAGGACTTCAGTGGCCAGTGACTGAAAATGATTTACCGATTTTGCATATTGATGCTTTTAGAACCAAAAATGGTTTAGCAACTTTTAGATATAAAAAATATGTCTTAAGAGGTCAAGTCAAAGAGATTTTAAATGATAACAGAGATAATTTTTATCTCACAACGGGACGTACGCTTGCCCATTATAATAATGCTGCACAAACTAAAGAGAGTCCCAAACTGATTAAAAAACATGGTGAAGATGTTTTGATGGCAAGTACAGAGGATGCAGAATTTTTTACAGATAAAACTCATGTTGTATTAAGATCGAGATATGGCAAAACTGAGTCTTTGAAAATTAAACTCTCAAAAAGAGTTAAAAAAGGAACGTTATTTACTACCTTTCACCATGCCAAATCAAAGATCAACTTTTTGTTTGGAGATGAGAGTGATGAATTAACAAAAACTGCACGGTTTAAATCGATCAAGGTTATTGTTGAGTAGGCAAAAAGGTAATTTTGCTGAAGATAGAGCAGTTGACTATCTGCAAGGATTAAATTTTTTGGTGATAGATCGAAACTATTACTCACGTTTTGGTGAAATTGATATCATTGCGACAAAAGATGAAATTTTACATTTTATTGAAGTTAAAAGTGGAGAGTATGATCCTATCTATCAGATTACACCTTCTAAACTTTCCAAAATACAAAAAACTGCTCAGATCTACATGAGTAAAAAGAGACTAGATATGGATTTTTGCATAGATGCATTAATCGTCACAGAAAATATTGAATTAATCGAGAATATAACATTATGAAATTTGAAACACTGAATTTAACACCTGCTATGCATAAAAACTTAAATGAGTTGGGTTTTGTCAAGATGACTGAAATTCAAGAACAAAGTCTTCCTTATACTTTGAAAGGTTTAGACATCATTGCTCAAGCAAAGACGGGTAGTGGAAAAACTTTGGCATTTGGCATACCACTTTTACAAAAGCTAAATGTTAAAAAATTCCAGCCTCAAGCACTTATCATGTGCCCCACTCGTGAACTTGCAGATCAAGTAGCAGTTGAGTTAAGAAAAATAGCCAGATTTCAACACAATATCAAGATACTCACACTCTGTGGAGGATCACCTATGCGTCCTCAAATTCAATCACTTTACCATGGAGCACATGTAATTGTGGGAACACCTGGGCGTATACAAGATCATATAGGCAAGAATACTTTAGATCTTAATATGATTAATACTGTAGTGCTTGATGAAGCAGATAGGATGCTAGATATGGGATTTATAGATGTAATGGAGCATATTCTTGAACATGTACCTACAAAGCGTCAGACGATGCTATTTTCTGCTACATTTGGTGATGATATAGATGCGCTTAGTTCAAAGATCACCAATGACCCTAAAATGGTAAAAATTGAGGGTGCAGAGGAAAATAGAAATATTAAACAGGTTTTTTATCCAACGCATAAAGATCAAAAATTTGAAGCACTTTTAAAACTTTTAAGAACTTATAATCCTGAATCTTCTATCATCTTTTGTAACATGAAGGTTTTGGTAAAAGAAGTTGCTGAGGGGCTTCAAGATGAAGGTTTTGATGCACTTGATTTGCACGGAGATTTAGAACAGATAGATCGAACAGAGACACTTTTACAATTTGCAAATCGCAGTTGTAGTGTGTTAGTAGCTACTGATGTTGCTGCACGTGGACTTGATATAGATGATGTAGATGTGGTTATAAATTATGATTTACCACGTGATGACGAGAGTTATGTTCATAGAATTGGAAGGACTGCTCGAGCAGGTAAAAGTGGTATAGCACTTTCACTTGCTAGTAAATATGAACTCTCTAAGTTCCCAGATGCCGATGTAAAAAGTTTGGATGATTTGGATGAAGATTTAAGTATCACGATCCAAGCTTCTATGACAACACTTTGCATCTCTGGTGGAAAGAAAAATAAACTTCGAGCGGGAGATATCTTGGGTACTCTTTGTATTGCTATTGGTTTAAATAAAGAAGATGTTGGGAAAATAAATTTACAAGACCGTCACACTTATGTCGCAATTAAAAAAAGTATGTTTGACAAAGCATTTAAGGGGCTTCAAAGAGAGAAGATCAAAGGGCGAAACTTTAAAGTTTTTAGAGTCTAAAATACTTTACTAAAAAGCCGTGGTATGTTATAATCCCAAAAATTTTTGAGGGTTAATTAGATGGGATTAAAGTCTGACAAATGGATTAGAGAAAAGTCATTAGAAGAGAGCATGATAGCACCATTTTGTGAAGAGCAAGTGGGGAAAGATGTTGTAAGTTATGGGTTAAGTAGTTACGGTTACGACATCAGAGTAGGTCGAGAGTTCAAAATCTTTACCAATGTAAACTCAACTGTGGTAGATCCAAAAAACTTTGATGAAGCTAATGTTGTTGATGTGGAAGCTGATGTGGCAATTGTACCTCCAAACTCTTTTGCTTTAGCCCGAACCGTTGAGTATTTTAAGATGCCAGATGATGTTTTAGCGATTTGTTTGGGAAAAAGTACTTATGCCAGATGTGGAATTATTGTAAATGTGACACCATTTGAGCCTGGATTTGAAGGGCATATCACGATTGAAATTTCAAATACTACACCTCTTCCTGCAAAAATATATGCCAACGAAGGTATTGCTCAAGTCCTCTTTTTAGAAGGGGATGAGCCATGTGAAGTGACTTATGCCGATAAAAAAGGAAAATATCAAGCGCAAACTGGTATTACACTACCTCGTATTTTAAAATAGGACACTTGTCCTGTTCTAAAATAGTTATGAATGATAATTATTTTAAATTAAGTTTATTGTATTATCGAAATAGATCTGTTTATATATTGAAGGTAACTTATGCAATTTCCTATTATTCTACAAGGTATATATTTTGTTTGCTAAAGATGAAGAACAGATTCTTAATGCTATAAAATATACGCCTAGTCTTATTGTTTTTATTCTTGGCAGTCTTATTGCACTATTTTTATACACTGAGAATAAGCAAAGCTTTGATAAAGAGAAAGAACTTCTTACCCAAAACTATATACAACAGCATAAAAGAGAGATTAAACAAGAAGTTGAACGTATTTATAATTATATTGATAATGAACAAAAACATACAGAGAAAAATCTTAAAACAGAGATTCAAGAGTGTACAGATGTTGCTCATGTGATTGTAAGATCTATATATGAGAAAAATTATCAAATAAAAAGTAAGCTGGAAATCACTAAGATGATTCAAGATGCACTTCGTGATGTACGATACAATGAAGGAAGAGGTTATTTTTTCATCTATGATATGGAAGGCAATAATATCTTTCATCCAATTGATCCTAAGGGCGAGGGGAAGAATCACTTTTATGATAAAGATGTAATAGGTAATTATCGAACTCAAGAATTGATCAAGATTGTAAAAGAGAAAAATGAAGGTTTTTTAGATTGGTATTTTACTAAACCTAATGTCCAAAATGTAGAGTTTAAAAAGATTGGCTTTGTCAAATATTTTAAACCCTATAATTGGCTTATAGGTACAGGTGAATATGTAGAGGACTACACCAATGAACTGCAAACACATATATTGGAGTATATTAATCACGTAAAATATGGTAAAAATGGTTATATCGTTATATTGACTGAAGATG
Source organism: Campylobacterales bacterium (assembly GCA_016744895.1). GTDB lineage: Bacteria > Campylobacterota > Campylobacteria > Campylobacterales > QNZT01 > SZUA-1433. The sequence goes on from JADGDK010000002.1 coordinate 43,170, forward strand.
GTATAGTTAAAGCACATATTGATAAAAATGAAATTAATACAACAATATTAAATACAACACAATTCAATAATCCTAAAAAAATCTTTGACAAAATGAAAACTATAGCTGATAGTGGAGGTGGATACTTCTCATTTGTACATAAAAATAAGCCGAATCAGCACAGTCAAAAGATCAAAAAAATAAATTATTATAGATCTTTTGATACATGGAAGTGGATTATTGGTACAGGGTTTTACGAAGATGATCTAAAAGCAGCAATTTCAGAGAAAAAAGAAGCATTAGATAAACGTTTTACAGAACATATTACAAAGGTTTTATTGATGTGCTTATTTATAACGCTTGCATTGCTTATATTGTCAATATTAGCGTCAATAATATTGCGAAAAAAGTTCCAAGCTTATAAAAAAGATGTTGAAATTTCTCAGCAAGAGCGGAATATGCAACACGATATGTTACTCAAAGTACAAAAAGCTGCAATGATTGGTAGCTGGGAGATAGATCTCAATACTATGGACGTACATTGGTCTGATCAAGTTTTAAAGATCTTCGGTCTTGATGGGAAAACTTTTAGTGCAGGACCGGAATTTTTAAAAAGTATTATGCATGAAGATGATATATCCTGTTTTGAAGCGTCGCTAGAACAAGCACTTAAATATGGGACAGAGCATCGATGTACTTATAGACTTTATAAGCCTGATGGGGAGATGATATGGATTGATTGTATCGGTATTGTAGATCCAGAGACAAATATTATAAGTGGCACAGTACAAAATATCACTGAGTTAAAAAATAAAGATGAGATGCTCATAACACAATCGAGACTTGCTGCGATGGGTGAGATGATTGGGATGATTGCACATCAATGGAGACAACCTATCTCAGTAATTGCTGTACAAGCAAATAGTGTTAAGATTGATGTTGCCTTAAATAAATTTGATACCAAAGATGCTATAAAGTTTACTGATAATATTCTTGAACAAACACAACATCTCTCTAAAACAATTGATGATTTTAGAAACTTTTTTAAACCTGATAAAGCGCCATCTAAAGCAAAGATAGAAATAGTACTTGATGGGACTTTTAAGATTGTAAAAAATAGTTTAGATAACTATAGAATTAAACTGGAAACTTCTTATGATTCCGATACAGAGTTGACACTTTATCCTAGAGAGCTTATGCAGGTTTTTGTCAATATCATTAATAATGCTAAAGATGCTCTTGTCTCAAATAAAGTAAAAGATCCTACTATTTTTATAAAGGTTTATGAAAATAAGAATACTGTCATAACAGAGATTTGTGATAATGGAGGTGGAATTGATACTCAGATACTTTCAAAGATTTTTGATCCTTACTTTTCTACTAAAGATGAAAAGACAGGTACAGGATTAGGACTTTATATGAGTAAAATGATTATTGAAGATCATCTTCATGGCAGTATAGAAGCACATAACAAGCAAAAAGGTAGTTGCTTTATAGTGAGATTACCAAAGTAGTTCGTAAAAGCATATCTGCTATGCTATAATTATTTTTTACATCTTAAACTATAATGAGTCTTATGAAACGCTTTGAATTACTACAAGTCACCAAACATTTAGCACAATATAAAAAGATCAATACCATTGAAAAAGTAGATGATACGATCATCAAAATTGCATTTGATAGAGATACACCCTATTTTTTTGATATGAAGCGTGGAGGGTCATTTATATTTAAAAAGGAGGGTTATAAAAAAGTTAGAAATTATAATTCTCCTTTTGATGTGGTACTTACTAAGCGTTTTACCAATGCTAAAATTCAAAATATGGAGGTTATGGAAGGTAATAGAATTCTTAGAATATACGTTCAAACGAGCTCAAAGTATAAAGCACAACTTTCAATTTTACAGTTTGAATTTACAGGAAGAAATACCAATGTAATTATCTTAGATGAATATGGTGTGATTCTTGAGGCATTTCGTCACATTGATAGTAAAAACTCTTTTCGTGAAGTTAAAGTGGGAATAGTATTAGCGCCATTACCTGCTAGAGAATTTGTGGAGCATAAGGAGGAGATTAAAGATATTGAATCATATCTTTACAATGCGTATGAGAAATTAGAAGTTTCTAGGCTTATTACGATAAAAAATCAGAAGATTCTTACAATCTCTAAAAAATTGAAAAAATTACAAAAGAGTTATGATCGATTAGAGGATGAAGATAAGCTTCTGGAAAAAAGTAGTACACTTCAAATGGATGGTAATTTAATTCTTTCAAATATTCATAATATGCGTAATTATCAAAAAGAGATTGAAGTCTTGGATTACGAAGGAAATACTAAAGTTATTTACCTTCCCGAAGATATACGAACTCCTTCAGAAGCTGCGAATAGATTATTTACAAGATCTAAAAAACTTAAACAAAAAGCAAAAAACACCTATATAGAAAGAGAAAACCTCTCTTCTAAACTTACCTTTTTAAAAAGACTTCAAAAAAGTATCACTTCATCACAAACTATTGATGAAGTTAACCTTTATCTTCCAAAACAACCTAAAAAGATAAAAAAAGAGATTAAAGAGGATGCAAATATTGAATCTTTTTTTATTGAAGGGTATAAAATTACTCTTGGAAAGAATGAAAAAGGCAATATTACACTTCTTAAAACAGCAAAAATGAGTGATATTTGGATGCATCTTAAAGATATGCCTTCAACTCATGTTATAATAAGAAATGATAAAAAAAATGTCCCAGATTTAGTCTTGGAATTTGGAGCAAAGCTTTGTGTGCAGTTTAGTGCAGTTTCAGAAGGTTCTTATTTGGTCGATTATACCTATAGACGAAATGTGAAAATGCGTGAAGGTGCTAATGTTAATTATGTAGAGTATAAAACGATACAGGCTATGAAGAACTAGGAGGTTCATATGGCAATTACTCAGTTACACGGTATATTATTTGCAAATCAAAATATGCAAGTTGCTGCTTCCAAGCAAATAGATATGCAAGGAAGAATAGATTTTCAAAATATTGCAGCTGCAGCTGCAGCAAATGACAAGAGTAGAGAGATTGAAGAGACTAGACCCACAGAAGAGGGTAAAGGTGTAGATCCTGATCGCGAGCATAATAAAGAACGTGCAGATCAAGAAGCTGGTGAAAAAGCTGAAGAGATAAAGACAAAGTCTGATAAAAATAGATCTGAAGATAAAACACATACAACGCACTTATTAGATATAAAAGTGTAAATCTACTACTAAATATTCAGCACTAATTGACCACAAAACTACTATAATTTTACTCTAAAAGGTGACATATATGATTCAAAATATTTTAAAAAATCTTGATAAAGAACGAATTACTACAGGGCTAGCACTTATTGGAGCTATGGTTTTATTGGCTTGGATAGATAACTCATTTTTAACGTGGTTATTTTTAGGGGTTGCTTTTATGTTTTCTTTTTATGAAGCTATGAAACTTTTTGACATTGATGATAACTCTATGTATGTTTATGCATTAGTACTTTGGATTATCTCTTTTTTCTATATTAATCCTGATGATTTGATTTTTGTTGCTTTAATTGTATTTGCATCTATGATGATTTATAAAGGTGAAGTAGATTTTAAAAAAACTTATGTATTTTTATATCCAACCAGTTCATTTCTTTTTCTTTTAGCCCTATATAAAGGTTTTGGAATGGAGAGCCTAGTTTGGTTAGTGATTGTAGTTGCTTTAACTGATACAGGAGCTTATTTTGTAGGTCGTTCTTTTGGTAAAACTAAGTTTTGCGAAGTCTCTCCTAAAAAGACTTGGGAAGGTGTAATTGGTGGTGTTGCATTGGCTACAATAGTTGGAGCTTATTATGGTACACAGTTTGTATCTCCTTTTCTTTCGTTCTTTATCTCGTTGATCGTCTCTTTCTCATCAATTTTTGGAGATCTTTTTGAGAGTTATCTCAAAAGAACAGCTGGTGTTAAAGATAGTGGAAATGTACTTCCAGGTCATGGTGGTGTACTTGACCGTGTTGATGGATATATGTTTGGGGCAGTTTTGATGGTTATTGCCCTTAGGGGACTTAGTTGATTCTTCTTGGAAGTACGGGTTCTATAGGTGTTAATGCGCTAAATATCGCTCGAAAATTTGATCTTGAGGTTGATGTTTTAGTCGCTGGAAATAGTATTGCACTTTTAAATGAACAAATTAAAGAGTTTCACCCTAGCATTGTTGTTATCGCAAATAAAGAGTCTGTTAAAGATGTACAGCATCATAATGTGTTATATGGTGAAGAGGGAATTTTAGAGGCAATTAATAAGAGTAATAGTCAGAGTGTTGTTAATGCATTGGTTGGATATGTAGGTTTAAAACCTACATTGGAGTCTATAAAGTTAGGTAAAAAAGTTGCTTTAGCAAATAAAGAGTCTTTAGTAGTGGGTGGAAAATTTGTTGATACTTCAAATATCACACCAATTGATAGTGAACATTTTGGTCTTTGGTATCTTTTGAGTGATAAAAAGATTGATAAAATGACAATTACTGCTAGTGGTGGTTCTTTTCGTGACACTCCACTTGACATGTTACAAAATGTAACTATCCAACAGGCTCTAAATCATCCAAATTGGAGTATGGGAAAAAAAATTACTATTGATAGTGCTACGATGACAAATAAACTTTTTGAACTGCTTGAGGCTAAGTGGTTATTTGATATTGATAATTTAGATGCAATTATGGAGACAAAATCAATTATACATGCACTTATAGATTTTAAAGATGGAAGTTCGACGGCACATATTGCGTCAGCTGATATGAAACTTCCTATTGCTTATGCATTATTGGGAAAGGTGGATGATCAAATTTTAAAGCCAGTCGATCTAGTATCAGTTGGAAATTTAGAATTTAGATCTATAGAATCTTCAAGGTATCCAATATGGCAAATTAAAGATGATATTTTAAGAAAACCACACTTAGGAGCAGTGATAAATGCAGCTAATGAAGTTGCAATAGCTCAATTTTTTGAAAAAAAGATATCATATATGGAAATTTCTAAAATTTCTTTAAGTGCATATAAAAAGTTTTATGATTATAATCCTACATCAATTGACGATGTATTTGAAATAGATAGGGAAGTACGAAACTTCGTGTTAAAGTAAGGATAAACCTTACTTTTTAAACGTGTTGTAAACTCTTTGTAAATCTTCGTAGTTAATTTCACTATTTTCTGTAATAAAAGTGATTGCTTCGTACGGATCTTCATCAGTAATTTCTAGTGCTTCTTCTAGTAATGTCGCTAATGCATCATCATCAAGAGTGTCTAAATCTATTTCGCTCAATGTCCCAAGCAATTCTAATTCTTCAACAGTCATGTCTCATCCTTATTTGTATATAAATATTTTTTATTTTCACAAGCATCGGTTAAAATGCCAATAACTTTAGAGTATTAGAAAAATTAATACTCACCTTGAAATAAAATTGAATTTTACATGAAAATAATTAAAGTATGCTGAAATTACTATGGTAAAATATATTTTTATAATATTTCATTTTTAACTACTTAAGTAAAATCATTTAATGTTAAAAATGCTATAGTAGTTTAATAAACTATTAAGGAGTTATAAATGAAAAAAGTATATATTATAGCTAGTACATTATTGTTAACATCATCATTAAGTGCTGAAGTACATAGAAATACAGGGTGTGGTTTGGGAAGTATGATTATCGAAAATCAAAATACAGTTGCCAAACAAGTTCTTGCTGCTACAACGAATGGAACATTTGGAAATCAAACATTTGGTATCACTACAGGTTCGCTAAACTGTAATAAACCATATACAGTAGTTTCAAATGAAAAAATAGAGAAGTTTGTAGCAGATAACATGGATGCATTGGCAGTAGATATCGCAACTGGAAATGGTGAAAATCTTGATACACTTTCAACACTTATGCAAGTTGATGATAAAGCATCTTTTTCAAAACTATTAAAAGCAAATTTTTCTAAAATATACTCGAGTGCTGATGTAACATCTGCTGATGTTATTGATGCAATTTCTACTATTACGGGATAGATCTTGTTAAGAAAAGGCATATATATATGCCTTTTCTTCATTTTTGTACCTCTTTCTCTTTTTACATATGAGATTTCAAATCTTCATAATGATCGTTACTGGCATACACTACTTCATTTTAAAAATAGTACAAGTGAAATTGATGATAAAAAGTTTTTTCTTTCAACAAATGGTAAATATAATGCTAAGGAAGAATTACAGGCAACTATTGAAGCATTACTAAAAGATAAAAATAGAATATTTTGTAAATTTCCTGCCCGTTCTCAGTGGATTTTGAAAAATATTCCAGAGTTAAAAGATAAGATTGGAGCATATTCTTGTTCTCAGATTGATAATCTTATAGAAGATTATGATCCAAAAAGTATTTCACTTATTTTTCCAACAGCACATATTAATGCTCCATCTTCTATGTATGGTCATAGTTTTTTACGGATTGATCATGATAAAAAAACACCACTGATATCACAGGCTATAAATTATGCAGCTCAAACTAGGGAATCCAATGGCTTACTTTTTGCCTATCATGGTCTTACAGGTGGGTATGATGGGAAGTACTCAATAACACCATATTATGAAAAAATCAAAGAGTATAATGACATGGAGCGTAGAGATATTTGGGAGTATGATCTAAATTTAAATGAAGAAGAGATTAAACAGCTTCTTTATCATCAATTTGAACTTAAAGATTATTCTGCAGATTATTTCTTTTTTACAGAAAATTGCTCTTATAATCTTTTATGGCTTTTAGAATCTGCTAGGAGTAGTGCACATCTTACTGATAAATTTAACATAAAAGCAATTCCTATTGATACGATTCGAGCAGTTCAGAATGAAGGTTTTGTGAAAGAAGTATTATTTCGTCCATCAAAGAGTAAAAAGATAAAAAAGATTGTTCAAAAAATTGATGATATGGTGATAGCTAAAACATTTTTAAAACAAAATTATAATGCAGAAATTATCAAAGATCAAGCTCTAGAACAACAAGCTTATATACTTGATTTATCTTCTGAAATACTAAGATACAAACGTGCTAAAAATAAAATTGTGAAAAAAGAGTATGTTGATGCTCTTATGAAAATTTTAAAACAAAGAAGTCAGATTGATATTAAAAGTAATTATCCTATCTTAGAACCTTCTCGTCCACTTGAGGGGCATAAGACAAATAGATTGACTGTTTCATCAGATAAAGATTCATTTTTACTCTCGTTTAAACCTTCATTTCATGATATTTATGACATCGAACGTGGTTTTATAGAGGGTGCATATATTAACTTTTTTGATTTATCAATTCGAAAAGATCATGGGAGAAGTGTAAAATTACAGAAATTTGATATTGTAAATATTGCTTCTTATGCTCCAAGAGATCAAATATTTAAACCTCTATCATGGGAAGTTTCATTTGGATGGAAACGAAATTATAAGGATGTATTGGAATTTAAACTAAAAGGTGGGGCAGGGCATAGTTATGAACATATGGGATTTTTGTATTATATTTTTTTAGATCCATCACTTTATATAGGTGAAAAACTATCAGCTTCTCTCTCACCTAAAGTTGGAATGATTAAAAACTTTTCAACCTTTAAATTTGGTGCTACAGCACAAAAAGAGTTCTTTTCACATGGAGATGAAATAACAAATGTTGAAGTTTTCTCAACATATAGTCTGCATAAAGATATATCCTTAAATCTAAAATATGATATAACAGATTCCAAAAAAAGAGGAATGTTTTCTCTTTTTTACTATTTTTAGGATGGGTATAGATGATACTTAGTATTGAAAGCAGTTGTGATGATAGCTCTATAGCGATAACAGAAATAAAAACAAAAAAGCTTATGTATCATAAAAAAATTTCACAAGAATTAGAACATTCACAATATGGTGGAGTAGTCCCAGAACTTGCTGCACGTCTTCATGCAACAGCACTTCCAAAAATACTCGAAGATGTGAAGAAGTTTTTCCCACATTTAAAGGCAATTGCAGTAACAAATCAGCCAGGCCTATCTGTTACCTTAGTTGAAGGTGTGGCAATGGCACAAGCCCTCTCTATTTCATTAAACCTTCCCATCATTGCGGTTAATCACCTTCATGGTCATATCTATTCGCTTTTTATTGAAAAAGAGACACATTTTCCGCAAACAATTCTTTTGGTTTCTGGTGGACATACACAGGTTATAGAAGCCAATGGATTTGAAGATTTTAAGATTCTTGCTTCTACTATGGATGATAGTTTTGGAGAGAGTTTTGATAAAGTCTCTAAAATGCTTGGACTTGGTTATCCTGGTGGTCCAGTAGTTGAAAAGTATTCACAAACAGGTGATATGGATCGGTTTAAGTTTACCATTCCACTTTTACACTCTCCAAAGATCGCTTTTTCTTATTCAGGTTTAAAAAATCAAGTACGTTTACAGATTGAGGCATTGGGTGATTTGAGTGAAGATGATAAGTCTGATGTCTGTGCCTCTTTTCAAAAAACTGCTTCTGCACATTTGATACAAAAACTCAAAAAGATATTTAAAACAAAACAAATCAAAGATTTTGCAATAGTTGGTGGTGCGAGTGCCAATCTTTATCTAAGAGGGGAGATAGAAAAACTTTGTAATGTTCATGGTACCAAGCTACATTTGGCTGAGTTAAAGTTTTGCTCAGACAATGCAGCTATGATAGGTCGATATGCTATTGATGCATACCATCAAGGTAAATTTTCCAAATTTGATGAAATAACTTCAAGCCCTAAGGTTACGATATAAAGTTCTCATCAAAAGTGCTAAAAGTGCAAATGTAAAAAGTTTAAAATCAAGTTCACTTGCGAAGTGTAGGTTTCCAAAAAGTGTACTTTCTGTAATACCCTCACCCTTTTTTTGCATCTCTAAAATTTGGGGTATATAATAAAATGAGTATAAAAGTCCACTAGAGATTACTAAAAAAGCAGGTATTGTGGTGATGACTTCTCGATCATACATTTTATACTTATAGCCCTCATAAAGTACAACAATCAAAACAGTAAAAGAGACTAAATAGCCAAGTCTTACAAAGTTTTCAGTCATGATAAGCCCCTCTTGAAATCGTGTTAAAATTTCACTTCCAAGGTAGAGTTCGCTATGGAACGTTACAGGTGCAACAACAATCCCAGCAAAGAGTCCAGCTCCTAACATTGCTCCTAAAATCAAGATATATATCAGTGTGAGATATTTAGGTATTTTCATATAAATCCTTTTAATTTTCTAATTAAGATAAATTTTATCCTATTTGTACTATAATTCTCCTGTAGCAAGTTACTCTTACTGCTATATAGGCAGAGGGGACGGTGCGTATCCTTTCGCACCGCTGTCTTATTTCTTTAAATTTCATTATAGTTTAAAACTACAACTTGTATAATGATAAGTATAATTCATATAATTATTATTAAAACTTATACAAGGAATCTAAAATGAAAAGACTTATTACTTTATCTTTAGCTAGTATGCTGACGTTAAGTGCGAATGGTGATGGTATTACAAAAGATGCGGAGATTGAGAATACAAACTATATTTCAAATGCAGAACTTGCATCTGAACTTAAAAAAGTACAAAAAGATCTTAAAAAAGCTAATAAAAAGATTAAAAAACTTGATAAAAAATTAAATATTGTTAAAGCACATGATGCATTTGACAATATTAAATTTGGTGTGGATTTTAGAAATACTGTAGAGAAACTTGATTATAAAGATAATACAACTGGTAAAACTGCAAAAAATGATTCACTTTTTACAAGTAGAATATTTTTAACTATGGCGTCAGCTCCAACTAGTAAGCTTATGTTTAAAGGTAAATTGGCTATCTACTCTACATGGGGAGCGCATATCTTTGATGAAAGTACTGGACTTAAGGATTGGTCTGGGTCTTCAAAAGCAACTGATACTGTTATGAGAGTTAAAGAAGCTTTTTTTATGTATAAAGATACTCTAGGAGAACAACCATATGTATTTTCTGTAGGTCGTCGACCATCATCCAATGGTTTCTTAGCAAACTATAGAGAGAATGAAGCAAATCCAGCTTCACCATTGGCACATATCACAAACATGGAAGTAAATGCAGCCATGGTTAAACTTGATTGGGGAAGATTTGTAGAGGGTGCTTATACTAAGTTTGTATTTGGACGTGCACATACTGGAGATGACACTGGTGTATACTCTTTAGATGATGCAAATAAAGATGGCATTTGGGGACCTTACGCAACGGATAATACCAATGATGGCGATGATAAAGATGTTGATTTCTTTGTTATGCCTGGTCAAGCATATTATGATGGAACATATAAAATTATGTATCAATGGGCTCATATTTTTAATACCAAAGGAAATAAGTTTGGTGATGTAGCAGGTACAAAAAAAGCTGCTGCTGGTACAGCTGATTTACTCTCATTAGGGCTGGTAGCTAGTGGTTTAAGTGAAGATAATGACTTTTTAGCAGAGACTACTGTTTTTGCTTCAGTGGCATATACTAAGTATGATGCAAAAGATGGTTATCAACTCTTGGGTTCAGAAAATGGTGGATCAGAAGATGGTAATTCTATTTGGTTAGGAACAGTTTTCCCAGATATGATTACAGATAGCGGTAAGTTTGGTCTGGAGTACAACCATGGTTCAAAGTACTGGACACCAATGACTTGGGCTGAAGATACTGCAATTGGTTCAAAAATAGCAGTTCGTGGTAATGCATATGAAGCGTATTGGAATTTTAATCTATTTGGTAGCAAATACTTGCCATCACAACTTAGATATACAAGAGCTGAGCATGACTATACTCCAAATATCAAGTGTGCGGGATGGGTAACACCACAAGAAACTGATATAACTGCTGAAAATATTAGATTTTCAATTAGCTATAAGTACTAATAAATGTTATAAGGAATATTAATAATAGTATTCCTTATGAGACCCTTGACATGCTCTGCATATAGTAGCTGAAACGGTTGACCTGATTTAACGTCTCTTCTTATAAAATTTTTTTATCATAATAATTTAATATACATTACACTATAATTATGCATAATTAAAACTTATATTAGGAGATCGAATGAAAAAATATATCGCTATGTCAATGGTAACTGCATTTGTTGTATCAAATGTATCTGCTGCTGATCTATCAAATGTGCCTATGGCAAAAACTTATCCCGTAGGTTCAGAAATCAAAGTAGCCCAAGTTGCAACACCAGTTGCTAAAACATCAAAAGTAGTAGTTGCAGAGCCCGTAAAAGCTGCACCTGTTGTAAATTATGATGCAAAAATTGAAAAATTAGAAAAAAGTATCAAAAAACTTAAAAAAACACTTACTGCAGTTAAATCGCATGATGCAAAAGATAACATTAAGTTTAATATTGATTTTAGAACTTCAATAGATAGTATAGAGTATACAACTGCTAAAGGTGTTACTCATAAAAATGACTCAATTTTTTCAAATAGACTTTGGTTAAATATGGCATATGCTCCGAGTGATAATATGATTTTTAAGGGTCAGTTATCATACAATAAAGCGTATGGTGCTTCTCCAAAAATGGTTATGGGAATGAATCAAAGAGGTTCAGGTCATACTTTTGATGCTTTTGACTGGGTTACAAATGAAAATTTGACAAATGATTCAATTAAATTAAAAGAAGCATACTGGCTATATATGAATGATTCTTTCTTAGGGACTGATATAGATTGGACGGCATCATTTGGTAGACGTCCATCAACAAATGGTTTTCTTGTAAGTCTTCGAGATGACGATAAGCCTGCCTCTCCAATTGGACATATGATCAATATGGAATTTGATGGAGCAAGTTTTAAATTTGGACTAGAGAAAGTTACGGGTATTTCAGGAATGTACTGGAAAGTTTGTTTGGGTAGAGGTCTTACCAATGCAAGAGCTAGATTTAATATGGATACAGGACTTGACTCTTCTGGTGATTATTCAAAAGATAAAGAATCAATAAATAATGTTGATCTTGCTGGATTTATCTTTGTACCATATGATAATGGTCAATATAAAGTAATGACAACATACTATAGAGGGTTTAATGTTCCAGGTTTTGTAATGGCAGATGCAAATATGTTTACTGATCCAGATGGTAACACTGGTATGGTTACTTCAGATATGAAACTCAATCAAAATGTTGCTTTAACAAATTTAGGAGATATGGATGGTGCTGCACTCTCTTTCTTAGTTGATGGTATTGGTGATGGAATTAATGATTTTTTAGATGAAACAAAATTTTTCGCTTCATTTGGTTGGTCAAAATCAATGCCTGATAATAAAATTGCTAGTATGAGTACAGCACTTTCTGCAAATGTTGGACAAGCTGGTGGTGTGGATAATATGATGGCCGGCATGAATCAGCAAGTTGGAGCAGGTGTTGCTCAAGCAATGGCTGGTGGAATGAGTCAAGAAGATGCTACAGCTTTAGTCATGAGTGGAATGGAAGATTCTATGAAAGGTACTGAAGGTATGCTTGGGTCAAATGATGATGAAACTGGTACTTCATATTGGGTAGGTTTACAAGTGCCTGCTATGGTAACAGAAAATGGTAAATTTGGTGCTGAATTTAACCACGGTAGTAAATACTGGAGACCATTTACTTATGGTGAAGATACACTCGTAGGTTCTAAGTTAGCAGCTCGTGGAGATGCGTTTGAATTATACTATATTCAGCCAATACTTAAATCTTTCTCAATGGAGCTTAGATATACAAAAATTGATTATGAGTATACAGGAAGTCAAGGTTTCTTTGGTGGAAGTGGTACCCCTATGACAATGGCTGAAGCTAAAGCTTTTGGTATGGATCCAATTGAAGAAGCTGAAGATATTAGACTTTCTTTCAGATATAGATTTTAAGAAAATAAACATTTGATTTTTTAGCTCCGTTTGGTACAATAGTACTAAAACGGAGTACTTTTTTGAAAATACTTTTACTACTTGTACTTTTTATTTCAAACCTCTTTTCATGTGCTCTTTGTGCACAATATACACCTTCTGCGCATGTTGATATCAAACTAGATATTAATGATACAAATATTCAAAAAGCACATATATCATGGAGGTTTTCTAAAGAGTTTATTGAAAATATCATGCCAAAATATGATAAAAATGGAAATAGAACTTTTGAAGTAGATGAGATAAAAGAGATAGAGAAAGCCTTTGTTGATTATATTGGGCCGATTGATTTTTTGACAAAGATAAAGTATTATAAAAAAGATACCAACACTACTTTTGAACAAATTCCAAAAATGAAGTTTAAGTCTATTAGTTATCGTACTTATTTGAAGTCTGGTGAACTCTATTTTGACTATAATATTACACTTAACTATTCACTTCATAAAGAGTATATATTATATTTTTCGATTTTTGATGAAGAACAGTATATGAATTTTATCATCAACACACAAGGTATTACATTTGACACTCCACATGGATATAAAATTACAGAAAATGCAAATATGTATATGATATTTTTTGATATAGTTGATGCAAACAAAGTTGTTGAGGTTACACCTAAAAAAGCTGTTGAAGTACAAAAATTACCAAAACAGAGTTTTTTTATCCAAACGCTTTCAAATCTGTTAGCTCAAACTACTAGTAAAATAAGAAGTTATTTACTTGATATAAAATATAAAGAGAGTTCATTGGCATTTTTCTCTTTAATGCTTTTCTCACTTGGGTATGGTATTATTCATGCTCTTGGTCCAGGACATGGAAAAGCATTGGTTTCATCTTATTTTTTAGCGTCAAATAGAGATGTTAAAAAAGCATTTTTTATCTCTGTGATGATTGGTATCGTGCATACATTTTCTGCACTTATTTTAACGTTGATAGTTTATTTTTTATTAAATTCGTTACTTTCCAATTTTATGGATCAAGCTGAGTATTATCTTACTAAAGTTTCTGCGGTTATTATTATACTTATGGCTCTATATCTTTTATATCGAAAATTACCCAAAAAACCGCAGGCTATAAAACAATGGAATATACATGAGCCAACATGTGGATGTCACTCATGTGAGGTGGATGAAAAAAATGCAGATTTAGGTATCATTTTAGGTGCTGGATTGATTCCATGTCCGACAACAGTATTGATTTTTATATTTACAATTTCACTTGGGATGTATTTTACAGGTTTTATTTCTGCATTATTTATGAGTTTAGGGATGTCATTAGTGATTTTTGTAGCCGCAGCTTTAAGTGTAAAAGCTAGAGAAAAATCAGAAGAGAAGTTTTCACAATTAGCCAATATACTTAGTTTTATAGGGATTTCAATCATTATGCTATTGGGATTTATGATGTTAATTGTATAAAAAATAAGCTATAATATTTTCTTAAGTTATAAATATCATAATAAAGGGTTTAAGATGGGAAATATTATTAAGAGTTTAGGTTTGGTTTTGCTTGGTGCATTAATCATGGGTATTTTTATGATGAAAATGATTCCAACAATGATGGTTCATGAATTAAAAAGCCCGTATGGTGTAGATGAGACAATCAAAGTGATTAGTGCAAATGCTAAGAAACAAGGTTGGAATGTTAAAAATGTTGTTGATATGCAAAAAAGTATGCAGAAAAAACTGAATAAAGAGATTCCAGCTACTAAAATTATGAAATTAGGACAAGGTAAATATGCCTATGCTTTAGTCCAACATGATGAGACACGTTTTGTATCTGCTATGATGCCACACTCTATTGCGGTATTTGAAAAAAGTGATGGTAGTACTTATATCTCATCTATGAACATGGGGCTGATGGGTAAGTTGTTTGGTGGAGAGACAGAACGTATCATGGGTAAAGTACAAGCGGATGATGATGAGATTTTAAAATTTCTTATGCAGTAATAATAAAGTAGCTATAGAAGCTGAAAAAATTAGCTTCTATATTTGAATTATTTTAAACTGTTAACGTATGCAGAAACTGCGTCAATTTCATCCCAAGAAAGATCTACAAGTACACTTTTCATTTGAGCGCCATACCCATACTTGTTAACACTTCCATATCTATAATCTTTCAACTCTTTTGCTAATGTAGCAGTATCCATACCCGTGATTGCACCAGATCCTTTAAAAGCACTTTTTTCGCCATTATCACCATGGCATGTTGCGCACTGTTTTTTATAAATTACTTCTCCATTTGCTGGTAGCATCAAGCCTGATTTATATACTGAAGCAGCATCTCCTGCAACTAAAGTTACACTTACTAGTAACGCTGAAAGAATAGTTTTTTTCATTTTTTGACCTTAATTAATTAAATTTATATATCATTTTACATTAAGTTAACTAAAAAATATCTTTCATTTTTAAGTTCATTGATAATTACTATTACTTATAACAAACAATAAGAATAATATTATTAAACCTAATAAAATATTTAGAAGCTTTGATTATGCAATAATTATGATATGGTTCGCAACTTTTCTCACTTCTAAATATTGCAAGCGTGACCAAATGATAATATTTCTTTTTTCTGTTTTATTTTACACTATTATTAGTAAAGCATATTTTTATAAATTATGAGAGTTTACATACCATTCAATAGTAAGCTTTGAATTTTATATAATGATAAGAGATATATAGATTTTAATGTTATAATTTTGATAAAGGGTGTTAAAATTATGCAAAATAGAAAATTACAATTACATAAAGAATTAGAAAATTATCTTGATAAGAGTACTGAGTTTTTACCTTATTATCCTGGTATGAATATTCTCACTTCAACTCTTTATAGAGAGCAGTTAAAAGAAGTTTTAAAACTTTTGGAAAAAGATGATTTGACACATGCAAAAAGTTTTGAGTTGTATCTTGATACTATAATCATTAATATGCATACTAAAGTTAAAAAGTATAAACAATCTATCTACTTTGATAATGAAAATATAAAAGATATAGAAAATCAAGGTTATACAATAACATTTTATATTGATGAAAAAAAGAGTCTTTATATACTTTTAGGCTTATTAAAGTCTTAGATTTAATATTATACAAATCATTGCAACTAAATTTAGTTATTATTACATTTTATATGTAACTATTATCTACTTATTATAAAATGTAATATTACTTGAGTGTGAATAAATATAATCATTTTTATCATCTTATAACATTTTTTTATAAAAAAATTTCATTTAATATTTGAAATTTAAATATTTTACGATATGATACAATCTGATTTTATAAGTTTAATGTAAAGATACAATAGAATAAGGATAAGTTATGGATAAAAATTATATTGATAATATGTTAGCTGAGATGGACAAAGATTTATCTTCAAAAGGCTTCAGTAGAAGAGATGCTATGAAATTAGCTGGTATTTCAGGTGCTAGCTTAATGATGGGTGCTTCTGAAGTTTCTGCTGCAACTGAAGAGACAGCACCGACTTCTACTTCAAATGCTAAAGGAAAAATACTAATCGTTGGTGGTGGACTTGCAGGATTATCAACTGCTGCAAGATTGACACTTAATTTAGCTGATCCAGATATAACTATTATTGAGCCTCAACCTTTATCAGCAACTTATCAGCCAGGACAAACATTAGTAGGTGCTGGTATATGGGATGAGAGTGATGTGCTTTATAATAGAGATGATTATGTTCCAGATGGTGTAAAACTTATTGAAGATAAAGTAATAGATTTTGATCCTAATGGAAATAAAGTTACAACTGCTAAGGGGCAAGTTGTAACGTATGATTATCTAATCATGGCAACAGGTTTACAACTTGACTTTGAAAGAATTAAAGGTCTAGAATCAGCAGGACGTGCTTATTCAGCTGGTGATAATTCAAAACTTCTCAAAGTGTTGGGTGATGGTGGTATATGTTCAATTTATACACACGAAGGTGCCGCTAAGACTTGGGAGCAGATGCAAAAGTATATCGCACAAGCAAAGTCTGGTAAAAAAACAAAATTTCTTTTTACGCATCCAAGTACACCAATTAAATGTGGTGGTGCACCTAAAAAGATTATGTATCTTACAAACTCTAGACTAAAAGAAGCAGGTGCAAGAGAAAATGCAGAACTTATTTTCTATCCAAATGGTGGAGCAATGTTTGGTGTGCCTGAGTATCATGATGCTATATTAGAGCAGTTTAAAAGAGAAGATTTTAAATGGCATTATAGACACAACTTGATAGAAATAGAACCTGAGAATAAAATTGCAGTGTTTGATTCTAAATGGCAAGAGAAGGGTGAATGGGATCCTATGATGAGAGAGTTTGAGGTTATTGCAAAACATGAGAAATTAAGAGTTCCTTATGATTTTATACATATCACTCCACCTCAAATAGCTCCACGAGAAGTAAGAGAATCTGATTTAGGTTCAGCTGGTGGCTGGGTACCTGTAAATAAAGAGACACTTCAGCATGTAAAATTTAACAATATATTTGCTATTGGTGATATTGCTCAAGTACCTATGGGTAAAACAGGTGGTTCTATTAGAAAACAATATAAAGTTCTTGTAAATAACTTAATAGCTCAAATGGAAGGCAAGCCATTGACAACAAAATATGCTGGTTATACAGTTTGTCCATTGATAACAAGTATTGGAACTGTTATGTTGGCAGAGTTTGATTGGACTGTTACACCTACACCTTCATTCCCACTTGATCCTACAGTAGAAAGATGGGTTCATTGGTTGATGAAAGTCTATGCACTTAAGCCTATGACAATGTATGGAATGCTTTCTGGTAGAGCATAAATTAACTAGAGAAGGAAACTCTTCCTTCTCTCCTATTTTTATTATCCCAATTACATAATTCGGGATTATCTTTTCACAAAATTTTTTTATATTTAGGATTTTTATATGCAAGTAAAATTTGAATTTGTAATCTATGATGAGACTCTTGATGAATTTAAGCCAGATGAGAATGTGTATACTTTCGAATTGAATGATGAGCAGGTACAAACTTACAATCTTTTAAAAAGCGAAGATTTACATTTATATAACTGGTTTAAAGAATCTGAATTTTTTCTGAATTGGATAAAGGAAAAAGTATATCCAAATAGTATAGGAAAAAAGATAGCTGTTAGCACTATAAATGAGATACTGTTTTTAAGATTTTATTTTTTTAAAGTCACAAGTGGTGATGTTCATTATGATTATTTTAAGAAGCTTTTCAATATCTATCATGAAATAGATTGGCAGGAAAGAGAAGATGTGGGAAAAGAGATTTTGACACATCTAATGGTTAAACGACAAGAACTTATAATTGAGTTAAAAGATGATGAGAACAGTAATTTAGAATTAAATGAAAGTAATTCAGAAACAGCTAAATAAATACTCAGCACAGGTAAAAATTTTATTTCTTTAATATTTCTAGCTGTGCTAAACAAAACTTTCCTTTGTACAATATATTTCAAGTAACAATATGTTACTAACTCCTCAATTGTATATATAAAATATAATAGATTTTTTAATAGGCATATTTGAAAAAATATTTATTAGTTACTAAGAGACTTCTATAAGATATACTTATGCGTCTTAAAATATTTAATATAGCTTTTAATTATGCAATTTACATATTTTATGGTATACTATCCCTCGTAAAAAAATTTATAATAAATTATACAAGGAGAAAATATGGATAAAACGTCCGAAGTAGAAAAATCAATATCTGTAAGCAGAAGAGATTTTTTTAAAAAGACAGCCTCAGTTAGTGCTATCGCAGCTACAGGTATAGTGGCACCAAGTGCATTACTTGCTGAAGATGATGAAAATATCATTCATCATACTAAGTGGGGTACTACTTTAGGAGATGAGTGTAATTATAATCCTTATGGAGTACCATCAAAATATGAACATAATATAGTAAGAAGGACATCTGCGTTAATGTCATCTGCTGGTGATATGCATGCTGCTATATCGATGACACCTCTACATGAGCAAAAAGGTATTATTACACCAAATGGATTACACTTTACGCGTACGCACAATGGTGTAGCTCATGTTGATCCAAATAAATTTAGACTAATGATCCATGGTCTTGTAGAAAAGCCAATAGTACTTACACTTGAGCAATTAAAAAGATATCCAAGTGAAAGTAGAATTCTTGTTTTAGAATGCCCGTCAAATAGTGCTGCTGAGTGGAAAGGTCCACAGTTTGGTACTTTACAATTTGTAAAAGGTATGATGAGTTGTTCAGAGTGGACAGGTGTTCGTTTAAAAACTATTCTTGATGAACTTGGTCTTAAGCCAACTGCTAAGTGGATGCTTGCAGAAGGTAGTGATGGTTCTGAAATGAGTAGAACGGTTCCTATTGAAAAAGTACTAGATGATGCGATGATAGTATGGGGACAAAATGGTGAAGCATTGCGTGCTGAGCAGGGCTATCCAGTTCGTTTAATGTTACCAGGCTGGGAAGCAAACCTTTGTGTTAAATGGTTAAAAAGATTAGAATTTGGTGATAAGCCATGGTATGCAAAAGAGGAAACTTCTAAATATACAGCATTGACAGCAAGTGGAAAAGCGATACAGCATTTTTATGCAAATGAAGTTAACTCTATTATCACATCGCCTTGTCCTGAAATACCTTGGACAGATCTTAAAAAAGGGGACTTAGTTGAGATAGAAGGTTTAGCATGGAGTGGACACGGTACGATTACTAATGTTGATATTAGTTTAGATGGTGGAAAAAATTGGACTGAAGCACATCTTAAAGGTCTAGTCCTTCCCAAAGCTTGGACAAGATTTTCTTATATGTATAGATATGAGGGAAAACCATTGTTACTTCAAAGTCGTGCAGTTGATGATAGTAAAAATGTTCAGCCAACAGTAAATCAAGAAAAAGCTGTTGTAGGTGTTGAGGGTGTTTACCATAGAAATGCCATTTGTACGTGGGCAGTAAGTGAGACTGGGGAGGTAACTAATGTTCAAGTTAGATCATAAATTAATAATAGCAGGTATCGCTTTATCATTAAGTACAACGCTTCTTTTGGCAGCTTCTACTCCAAAGTCAGATCTTGGAGTATATGAATCAAAAACGGGTGCTATTGATGGTGGTGTTATCTATCCTAGAAAAGATGGTAAATATACTGCATATAAATACAATCCACAGAGCACAAAAGGTGTTAGTTTTGGTAGAGCACCTACTGCCAATGAGATCAAAGCTTGGGATATAGATGCATTACCAGATGGTACAGGTTTACCAGAAGGTGAAGGTATGGTTGAAGATGGTGATGAACTTTATGAAGCACAGTGTGCTTCTTGCCACGGCGAGTTTGGTGGTGGTGGAAAAGGTTATCCACAACTAGCCGGTGGTAATCAAGATAAAGATGAAAATGGAATTGTAAAAACTCTTAAAAACCAAAGAATAGAACCAGGTATGGATGCACCGAAAAGAACGGTTGGTACATATTGGCCAGTAGCTACTACACTCTTCACATACATAAGAGATGCTATGCCTTATGCACATCCAAAAAGCTTATCAAATGATGAAGTTTATGCTATCACTGCTTATATA